>CAYJTB010000031.1:0-24837 GCA_964372875.1 uncultured bacterium | reverse complement strand
TTGGCAGGACTTAGACGTCATGTCCAAGGCCGGCGTCAATTGGGCAGACCTGGACGTCCTCTCCAAGGCAGGCGTCAATTGGTCGGGAATAGAAGCGCTAAGCGCGGCAGGTATTAACTGGGAAAATGTGGAAGCGCTCGGCGCCGCAAATGTTAACTGGGATGAAATCAAAAGAATGTCTGAAGCAGGCATCAACTGGCAAGACATCAATACCTTGTCCAAAGCAGGCATCAACTGGCAAGACTTAGACGTCATGTCAAAAGCCGGAGTCAATTGGCAGGACTTAGACGTCCTCTCTAAAGCAGGCGTCAATTGGTCGGGCGTCAAGGCCCTCTCTGATGCCGGTGTCAATTGGTCGGACATCAATACCTTGTCCAAAGCAGGCATCAACTGGCAAGACATCAACGCCCTGTCCAAAGCTGGCGTGAATTGGTCAGATTTGACGGTGCTTACGAAAGCCGGTGTCAATTGGGCAAACTTGGATGTCATGACGAAAGCCGGTGTCAATTGGTCAGATATTAATGTCCTCTCCAAAGCCGGGATCAATTGGGCGGGAATAGAAGTGCTAAGCGTGGCAGGAGTTAACTGGGAAAATGTGAAAGCACTTGGCGACGCAAACGTTAATTGGACCGAGATCAAGAGATTATCTGAGGCCGGCGTCAATTGGGCAGACCTGGATGTCCTCTCCAAAGCCGGTGTCAATTGGAGCGGAATCAAAAGTATGGCATCGGCAGGTGTAAATTGGAGTGATCTTGCAGCGTTAACTGAGGCAAAAGTGAACTGGGAGGATCTTGAGGCTTTGAGTAAGGCTGGAGTAGATTGGTCAGCACTTCAGAGCATGTCCAAAGCCGGTGTCAATTGGGATGCTTTGAAAGCTTTGACTGCGGCAGAAATTAATTGGGGTGATATTGAAGCAATGTCCAAAGCCGGTGTCAATTGGGCGGATTTGAACACGCTCACAAAGGCCGGTGTGAATTGGGATGATTTGGCCGTCATGACGGGGGCGGGAGCAAGCTGGAGTGGACTCAGCGGCCAGACGAAGGCAGGAATAAACTGGTTCGGTATTGCGGAGATGAGTGATGCAAAAGTGGATTGGGCCAGCCTTAATGAATTAAGCGGCAAGATCGGGTCCGTCTACTCAGCTGTGCAGGATATTGAGGCGTCAACCTTTACGATCTTATCAACGGTTAAGGAGCTGGACAAGGCCATTGGCGCTAACGGTTCAAAGAATACCGTATTCAAGAAGATGAAAGATATTGAAGATTTGCTGGAAAAAGTCAAAGGCATGACTTCATCGATTGCAAGTGAGGGCCGCGATGCGGGTAAAAAAGCCCAAGATCTTATTAATGAGTTAGTCGATCTTGCCAATAAACAGGGGAAGACCTTGGACTTTGTGGGAACTGAGATTAAGAAATTGGATGAGAAGCAAGCATCCCATGTCGATCTTGTCCAAACGAAGCTGGAAGAAATAAAAGTGTACTTGCTTGCCATCAAGAAGGCGTCAGATGAAAACTCAAAGATAAAAGGAAAAGATCAGGTGCCAGAGGCCGTTGTTCAATCTTGGTTAGAGATGGGCGAGTCAAGTGATTCGTCTGAAAATTCAAATAGTTCGCAAGGTTAGCCGTTAATGTACCAAGGCAAACGAAAGTAAAAAATGGGAATGACAAAAGCATCTCGGGTAAGGTCCGTTTCTCGTATTATCCAAATCCTCGCCATTTCATTCTTTTGTTTCACTACCTCGCTCTTTGCTGAAGAGAATGTGAAAATCAAAGTTCTTGCGGTCAATCCTTCAGATTCGAAAAGCATCAACTCAACCGTACTTCAAATTCTTCCTCCGGAAGTGACTCCAGAAGACGTTCTCGATAAAGGAGGAATGGAGGTTAAATTCGATTCTCAAAAGAAAGTCTACTTTTTAATGCAAACCGTAGAGTTGAAGCCCAAGGAAACACGGACTTTTGAAGTCACCGTCAAAAATGTGTGGACGATTAAAAGCGAAGACATTGAGGAGACCCGAAACCAACTTTCGCAGAACTTAGCATCACTCAAGGGAACAAAATTTGAAGAATCAGCGAAGCTTATCTACGAGAAAGCCGAAGAGGCCCTTACTCAAATTGAAGAATCGCAGGGTAAACGCATTGCAATGACTCAAAGGATGGAACTCTACCGGGCAAATGCCAGATTACTGAGCAGCATACAACACAATTCGTTTTCTATGGAATCGATGCGTCAGCTGGAACAAGAAAAGAAAACGGGCGTGAGGGAGGCTAAATTTTTGATCACGGCAATCAATCCTGCCGACGAAGAAAGAAAAATGACTGTAAGAGCCATTTTACCAAAAGAGGTCAAGGCCGAGGATGTCTTGGATAAAGGAGATTTTCAGCTTCTTTATGATGATGTCAAACAGGCCTATGCCCTGGAAAAAGAAGACACCCTGGCGGGAAAAGTGAATAAAAAATATCAAATAACCCTCAGAGATATCTGGTACATTCCGCAAGAAGAGCTGGATTTTTTACGCGATGAAACTGAAAAACTCTTAAAGCTTTTCGTTAAGACTTCTTACGAAGCTTATTCCGTAAAGCGAGGAAATTTCGTTTTTGAAACGTTGACTTCGATTTCCACACTTCAGAGCGAAGTAGAAGGATCTAATACTCTTGAAGATAGAATTCGGGCCAATGTGTTGAATTCAGAGAGGATGGAATTAGTTAAGAAAAGGATAAAACAATTACAAGATCTGTTGCCCGAAATCCCGTTAAAACCGGATCAAGACGAACTGCAGCAGGCACTTCAGAATTTCGTGAAGAAGGTGAAAGAAACCAAAGACCTTGTTCTGATGTCCATGGGGTTTCAGCAAAACCGTCCTATTACGTGGTGGATCTTTTTTGGAATTGTTATTTTTCTCGCCGTGCTCTCTTTAATTTTCTATTTGGTTTGGTTAAAAAAGCTCCAAGAAAACAAATGGGTCAAATCAACTAAGACAGAAAAGCAAACAAAAAAAGAAGAACAACCCAAAGAAGAAGCGAGGCAGAAAGAGACAGTGGAATAAGCGCAATGCTAGACCTTAAGTACAAAGAATACGGAGTGGTCAAGGCGGTCAGTGGTTGTATCGTAAAAATTGAGAACCTAAACAACTGCTTTCTCGGACAGCTTATAAAACTTGGTTACGGGACGGAAGGCATTATTATGGGTTTTGATACAAAGGTCGCCCAAGTGCTTATTGTGAAGGAACAAGAGTCCATCACCCCGGGCGCGCAAGTCGTAGCGACTTTGGAACCCTTTAATATGCCGGTGGGTCAGGCGACCCTCGGCCGAATTTTTAATGCTTTGGGGGAGGCACTTGACGGAAGGGGAGCGGTCAAATTCGAAACTTTTATTCCCTATTTCAATCAAGCTCCTGCCATCATGGATCGAGCGGGACTCAGCAGGACCTTCGAAACAGGCATCAAACTTATTGATACGATGCTCCCGCTGGGCAAGGGGCAGCGTTCGTTGATTCTGGGTGACAAGATGACAGGAAAAACAACCATCGGACTTGACATTATTTTGAATCAGAAGGGAAAAGATGTTGTTTGCATCTATTGCGGTATTGGAAAAACCAAAATGGCCACGTCACGAGTCATTGACTTTTTCAAAGAAAACAACTGTCTCGATTACACGGTGGTTGTGCTTGCGCCCGCTTCAAGTTCTCCAGGATTACAGTACCTTGCTCCCTATGCGGCCTGTGCCGTGGGTGAACATTTTATGTATCAGGGAAAGGATGTTTTTGTCTTTTTCGATGATTTCACCAAACACGCATGGGCTTACCGCGAACTGTCTCTTCTCATGGAAGTCCCTCCCGGCCGCGACTCCTACCCGGGCGACGTCTTCTATCTGCATTCACGGATGATCGAACGAGCTGCTCAGTTTGATAAAAAGCACGGCGGCGGTTCCATGACTTTCCTTCCCGTGGTCGAGCTTCTCGAGGGGGATATGACATCTTATGTTCCTACCAATCTTGTCTCTATGACCGATGGCCAACTCTATATGAACGCGTCACTTTTCACTGAAGGCTTTAGACCGGCAGTGGACATAGGTTTGTCAGTTTCCCGCGTGGGGAGCAAGGTGCAATGGAAGGCGATGAAGGAGACCTCAAAGTCGCTACGAATGGAGTTTATTCAATTCAAAGAAATTCTTAGGGCAAGCAAGCTTCAAGGCGGCGGACAGTCAGAAGAACTTCGGGAAAATCTGCGTCAAGGAAAAGTACTTCAATCACTTCTCACGCAACCCGCAGGCAAGCCCGCGGCTATGGAAATTGAAATTATGATTTTTTACGCTAAAGCACAAAATCTACTCAAAGATCTGGAAAAAGAGCAAGTGGATTTAATTTTATCGCAATTCGAAGAATACGCTCGCAAGATGGATCCTCAGGTTTTTGAAATGTTACGTGCTTCGCAAGAACTGAATGATGAGATCAAAAAACGCATTACCAAGGTCGTCGGGACATTTATCGAGGAAGTTGTGAATAAGGCAATTCCTAAGGAAATTGATGATGAAGTAGAAAAAGGTTAAAAATGAAAGCCACGTTTGCTTTAAAAGTCACATGCATTGAAGGAATTGTTTTTGAAGATCAAGTGGAATCCGTTTATCTTTCCGGCGCGGAAGGCGAATTTGAACTATTACCTTTTCATCATCCCATCCTTGCGGCCCTCCCCGAAGGGGAGATTAAAATTGCTCATAAGGAAGGTATTTCTATCAAGGTGGGAGTAGTTTATTTCAAAGATAATACATGTCTCATCATTACGGAACCCAACGATCCGACGAATACAACGATGAAAACACGTTGGTAAAGGTTTAAGGATAATCATGGATCAGACGGTTGTCGTCATTTTAATTATGGTTGTGGCGGTGCTGGGCCCCGCCATTGTGATCGCCGTCGTGGGCGCAGCCACGATGAAAGCCCTGGGCAGAAATCCCTCGGCAGCGCCAAAAATTTACTTAGGGATGATTCTTATGCTCGTGTTTGCAGAAGCGGCGTCCATTTTGGCATTATTGGTGGTGTTCCAAATATTCGGTCAGAAGTAATGGGAGGGTAAATCAAAATGATGATTTTTCAGCTCGTTTTTTTTCAGATTATCGTCTTCGCAGCCGTTATCTATTTTTTAAAGAAGATCTTGTATGGCAACACCGAGAATGCGGTTTCGAAATTGGGAAACGCTTACCAGGATCTCTTAAAGAAGCAAGCGGACCTTACTCAGAAGCTTGAAACCGCAGAAAAGGAGTATCAAGCAAAAAAAGAAGAGGCGGCAGGTTTGGTGGAGAAGGCAAAGATTCAAGCTGACGAAGAAACACGAAAGAAAGAGGACGAAGTTTCTAAGAGGGCACGGGCGGAAGCCGAAGAGATTATTGCCAAGGCAAACTCGGCTAGGGAAGACATTAACCGCGAATTAGAAGCAAATTTCGCGAAGAAATGCATTGATTCCGCGGCCACGCTTCTGAAGGTCATTTTCGATGCCGATACTAAAAGTTTGCTTCATGAAGAAATGGTGAAAGGATTTATGAACAGAACCAAAGATTTAGATCTTTCAACTGTGGATGGTTCTCTCGAGAATGTCGTCGTGCGAACAGCCGCAGCCTTCAAGAAAGAAGAAAGCGAAAAACTCCATTCCATGCTTCTGACGAAGCTTGGCCGGCCCGTTTCTTTTCATGAGGTGGTTGAACCGGATTTGATCGCAGGCTTTGCGCTGCAATTTGGAAAACTGGTGTTGGATGGCAGTTTGGCTACAGCCTTGAAGGAAGCAGCGGACAAGACAAAGGAAAAAGTAGCCGTTAGCGGCGATTAGCATGGGCGGAAAAGTTGCGAGAATTAAAGGAGATTTGGATGATTTGGATGCTCTCTTAGAAATCATGAACATCCTTAAGGACGTTGCTACAAACCGCTTTTACACTTTTGCTCAAAGAAAGATTAATTTTCAAGGTTACCTTGAGAGCTTTTTCCTTTTTTTTGATGCGCTTGGACGTGTCGAGACGAACAGTCCTTTGATTCGTAATGACAACCCAAAAACGGATATTGTGGTGGTCTGTTCTGACCAAGGTTTTATGGGTCAATTGAATTCGCGGACGAGTTATGTTGCAATGTTAGAATTTCAAAAGCAAACCAACGCTTCTATTATTTGTGTGGGGCGAAGGGGTGCGGACAGGTGCAAGCAGTTGGGGATGAACGTAGGAAAGGTGCTCGTCTATTCGGACTTTCCAAGCCGGTCCGAATTGGTTCTGTCGTTGAAAGATTTTTTGTTGGAACGTATTATCAAAGGGGAAATCGGAAAAGTTCTTCTCGTTCATCTTTGGGCTAAAAATTTTAACCTGATCAAACCTCGTATCGTTACTTTATTGCCGGCCTCGGAACTGATAGGTTCGCAGGAAGCAGCGGAAGCGGCCGCGTCAGCAGCGACGACTTCAGCTCCGGCAGAACGGAGCGGCCCCCAGAAGCCTGTCCGGTTTATTCAGGAAACCTCAGTGGATAAAACGATGACAGCGCTGGCCGATATTTGGGTTCATGCCCGGCTTTATGAAACGATTCATGACATCCAATTAGTTGAGTTTGCCACCTTGGCCCAGCAGCTGGAGTCCGCTCTGGAAGGTCTTTCGAGCGAGAAAAAGGGCATGATGGTGAGTCTTAAAAAGGCCTCCCGGGACGAATTGAATAAGGCCATGCGCGAAGTTTTTACGTCTTCGAGCGTAGTGAAAAGGAAACAAGCACGTGCCGGTTGAACAGAAAGATCTAGAACAAAACACTCCAGAGAAGCAGAGTCAAAAGGCGGTCGCCTACGGAAGAATCATCGGCGTCAGAGGTCCTGTTGCGGATGCTCGATTTGAATCCAGCGCTGACATGCCTGCCCTTTACGATATTCTGGAAACCCAAACAATAGATAAAAGAAAAATCGTACTGGAAGTTGCTGAACACATGGGCGGATACGATGTTCGCTGCATTGCACTGACGGACACTCTCAACCTTCAACTCAATGCTAAGGTAATCAATACAAGGCAACCGGTTAGGATCCGGGTGGGAAGTGACCTCTACGGTCGAATCATTAATGTGTTTGGGGATCCTGTGGACAACGGACCGCCTTTAACTTCTACAGAATTTAAAATTACTCGGCAACCTGCCAAACCTGAAGTCTTCAATACCATGAGCAAGTACAGTATGAAGCCAGAAGTCATGTCAACGGGGATTAAGTTCATTGATCTTCTATTTCCACTGTGCAAAGGAAGTAAGCTCGGGGTACTAGGAGGCGCAGGTTGCGGGAAGAGCGTCATTCTACTGGAGCTCATCAACAATATTGTAAAAAAATATGACGGAGTTTGTGTCTTTGTGGGTATCGGGGAACGTATTCGAGAAGGTAATGACCTCTATTATGATCTCAAAGAAAACAATCTTCTTCCCAAGGTCAAACTTGTATTTGGGCAAATGAACGAACCTCCGGGCGCCCGTTTTGAGTGCGTGAATACCGGGATTACGCTGGCCGAAGACCTCGCCTCGCAAAATAAGGACGTTCTTCTTTTCATGGACAACGTCTTCCGATTCATCCAAGGAGGACAAGAGATCGCCGCTCTTTTGGGAAGGGTGCCGGGAGAGTCGGGATACCAGCCCACACTTCAATCCGAAGTCAATGCGGTCGAAGAAAGAATCCGTTCTATTCCGGGCAGAGGCTCCATCACTTCTTTGCAAGCGGTCTACGTTCCTGCCGATGATATGACCGACCCGGCCGTCGTAGCCATTTTTAGCTGCTTGGACGGTGCCCTGACACTATCTCGTGATTTGGCCCAGAAAGGTTTCTATCCTGCGATCGACGCCTTGAGAAGTTCTTGTTCAAATCTTGACTCCCGGCTTGTGGGGATGAGACATTATCTGTTGGCCCAGAAAATATTGTCACTTTTTTCCAAGCACAACTCCCTACGCCGTATCGTTCAAGTGGTCGGCGTAGAAGAACTCTCTAAGGAAGACCAGATGGACTACAAGCGGGCAGAGAAACTCGTCAACTTCATGACGCAGCCTTTCACGGTGGGAGAAGCCTTTACAGGAAAAAAAGGAGTATTTATTCCTGTGCAAGAAGCTATCGAGGACTGCGAGCGAGTCATTGCCGGCGACTATGACACGCTTGCTCCTGCAGACTTCTATTTGATTGGAAGAGCACCTAAAAAGAAATCGGCATGAACCTTCAATCGGGTAAGAACGCTTATAAGATTCTTTTAGAATCGGGCGCTGTGACCAAGGACGATCTGGACCACGCACGAAAAGAGGCCGAAACCACCAAATCGTCATTTTGCGAAGCGCTCGTCAAGTCCAACGTTTTAAAAGAATCAACTTTGCTTGAGATCTTTACTCGAAGCACGGGTGTGCCTCCTGTCCAGCTCAAAGATATTCATTTGGACAAATCTATCTTTGAAAAAGTGCCCGTTAAGCTTGCTTGGTATTACCGATTTTTCCCGTTCAAAATGGAACAGGGTAAACTCTGGGTTGCGGTCTCAGAGATATTGGATATTCATACCCTGGACGAGATCCGGTTTGGTTTGGGGCTTGAGATCGAATTGGCCCTTGCCCCTCAGAAAGAGATTGAAGAGATGCTTAAGAAATATTACGGAATCGGCGCAGTGACGCTCGATAAGATCATAACGCAATCAGCTGATACTGAAGACATGAAGGCCTCGACTTCGACAACAGAAGTCGAAGACATTGAGAAACTCGCAGACACCGCCTCCGTCGCGCAGTTAGTCAATCAGATTATTCTTGAGGCCTACCGAAAGCGCGCAAGCGATATTCATTTTGAACCTTTTCGCGGGAGTATCCGCCTCCGCTACCGTATCGACGGAGCGCTCCATGAGACGCCAGTACCCCCGGAGATGAAAAAATTTTTCGTTTCGATTTTATCGCGCATTAAAATTATGGCAAATCTCAATGTCGTTGAAAAACGGCTTCCTCAAGATGGAAAGATGCGCGTTAAAACAGAAGAGGAAACCATTGACCTCCGGATTTCCTGCATCCCGACGCCCCACGGGGAGAGCATGGTCATCCGGATTCTCCCCAAGGAAAGGATTCTGGTTTTAGATCAGTTAGGTTTTGATAAGGAAAATCTCGGAAAGTTTAACGAATTACTTAAAAGACCTAATGGCGTTCTTTTCGTGACAGGTCCTACAGGAAGCGGAAAGACGACAACTCTCTATGCTGCTTTGAATGCTATTAAAAGCATGGAGCATAAAATTATTACCATCGAGGATCCTGTAGAATATGAGTTGGAAGGGATCAGTCAAATCCAAGTCGCTCCCGGAATTGGATTGGATTTTTCGCGGGGACTCCGCAGCATTTTGCGGCATGACCCCGATATTATGATGGTAGGAGAAGTGCGTGATTTGGAGACGGCGGATATCGCCATTCGTGCGGCGCTGACCGGTCACCTCATTCTTTCCACTCTACATACCAACGATGCACCGAGCGGCATCACGCGGCTTTTGGATATCGGTGTTGAGCCTTATCTCGTTGCCTCAAGTATCGTCGCGTTTATCGCCCAACGGTTGGTGCGGATCATCTGTTCGCGGTGCAAACAAGAGGTCCGAGATTTCCTTCCAGAAATCCGACAACGCATCATGGATGATCTCGAATTGGATCCAAATGTAAAAATTCAGGTCTATGCGGGGAAAGGATGCGAAGGTTGCAATGGAACCGGATTTTTAGGACGAATCGCTATCCATGAAATCCTTGTCATTAATGATGAGGTACGTAAACTGATCGTCTCAAGAGTTCCTGCCGAAGCAATCAAATTAGCCGCCAAGGAACAGGGAATGGTGACGCTCCGGCAAGATGGTTGGAAAAAAGTTCTCAAAGGAGTGACCACGCCTGAGGAAATTATGAAAACGACACCCGCCGACTCAGTTTTGCGTCGCTCAAAAATTAGCGGAGACCTTTCGGAAGGAGAGATGCGCGAAGTCTACTTAGCTCCTTCTGAAACGGGCAATGAAATTAAGAAGGATAAGCTTGCGGCTGGGAGTGCGCCAGAGTTTCGTGAAGCATTCATGGATAAAAGAAAACATAAACGCATTAAGGTGGCAATTCCGGTAGTTTATCGAGTGGTTGATTATCGAGGGGAGCATCCCGAGGTTCTGAGGAATAAAGAGCAAATCAGCCAGGTAGATTTGGAAGGTCAGACCAAAAATTTAAGCGGGGGAGGGTTGCTCTGCATATCCCCTAACAAGCTTTTGACACCGGCTCAAAGGGATAAGTTAGGTACAGAGCAATCGGGAATAAAGGCGGGGGATGTCCTCGGGGTTGGAAGCATTCTCGAATTGAAGATTAACCTTCCCGATGGCGGGAAGCCGATTAACTGTATCGCAAAAGTTTTGCGAGTTGATCGTTCAGTGCAAGTGGTAGACGGCCAAAGCGAATTTGCTTTTCAGGTCGGTGTCATGTTCCTTGTCATTCATAGTGCGGACCGGATTCGTATCGAGAAATTTTGCGAAGTAGAACACGAAAATGACGAAACAGTTTAAATACAAAGCAAAAAAAGGGCTTACGGAATCTGTCGAAGGTTCACTTCTAGCCGAGACTGAAGAAGAAGTGCTGACCAAAATCAACGGCATGGGACTGGTACCCGTCCTGATTCAGGAGGAGGTTAGCAAAGCATCTTCAGCCGTGGTTACCAAGAAGTCTACTATCCAAGGGTCCAATTCACACACGGTGACGGTTTTTTACCGCCAACTGGCTCGACTGTTGAAATCGGGCGTTCCTTTGTTACCCAGTCTGCAGATCATGAGTGAACAACTGTCGGATAAATCACTAGGTCAGGCTTTGCATGACATCAAAGACAATGTGCGGGAAGGCCGCCCTTTGTCTCAATCCATGAGCTGTTATCCGCGGCTTTTCTCTGGATTGGATATTGCAATCATTCAAGCAGGGGAAAGTGTTGGACGACTGGACGAAACGCTTACAAGAATTGCCAATTATCGAAGGCAACGAGAAACACTTCTCTTAAAAATCAGAAATGCCTTAGCCTATCCTATGTTTGTCGTAGGCGTGGGCATCTTTGCCGTGGGATTTACCCTGGTCAAGGTGATCCCTAAATTTGAAAATCTTTTCCAAGGCTTAGGACAGGAGCTTCCACTTCCCACGAGAATTCTGATTACCTCAAGTCGTTTTATTCAGACCGCTTGGCCGGGAATCGCGGCGGGTCTGGTCTTGGCCTATTTCTTAATAAGGCGGTACCTAAAATCCAGCGGCACAAAGGCAAGCTGGCAGCCTTTTTTGTTAAGGTTGCCGAAAATCGGCAAACTGATTTTGATATCGGAATTATTCTTCTTATGCCGAACACTTGAACTTCTTCTGAGAAGCGGGATTCCTCTTTTGCAGGCGATCCGGATTACTTTGCCGGTCCTTTCGGACGGTGTCATCAGAAAGGAAATACAAGAATGTTCTTTGTCGATCGAACAAGGAGGAAGTTTCGGTGAAGTATTGCGAAAATCTAAGCTCATGCCCTTGTTTGTGGTTCATTTAATTAGGATTGGGGAGGAAACGGGCAGGCTGGATGAAACATTAGCCGACATTGCCGATTGGTATGAGCAGGAAATTGCCGATGATTTAGAGGTGATGGCCCGGCTGTTGGAGCCCATCCTTATTTTAATCATTGGATTGTTGTTAGGGCTTATCATTATTGCGGTCTTGCTTCCGGTATTCAGCTTAAATGCTATGGTTTCGTGAAGGGTGCGAAGGCACACAAAAAGAGAGGAAAACGATGCTGCAAAGAGAAATTCATGACTCTCAGTTAGGAAAGAAGGGGTTTACCCTGATTGAAATTTTGCTTGTTGTCATTATCATCGGGACTTTATCAGCCATGACGATACCGCGTCTGTTGGGCCGCTCGGAGCAGGCTCGAGTGGCTGCGGCCAAGACCGATGTTCAGGTGAATATCCCGACTGCTTTGAAACTTTATGAGCTTGATAACGGTTTCTTTCCGACGACAGAGCAGGGCTCCGGAGCTTTATTAAAGAAGGCCGCAACGCCTCCCATTCCTGAAAATTGGAGCGGTCCCTATCTTGAAAAACCGCCCATTGACCCGTGGAGTCGGCCCTACCAATATCAATCCCCAGGCACCCATCGTCCCCATGATTATGACCTTTATTCACTGGGAAAGAATCCCGATCCTAAGGTAACGGATGATGACATTACCAATTGGTGATACAAATTCCGAATGAGGTCTTCCAGGTTTCTTCTGAGCAGGCCGGCAAGCAAGAGCGGCCTCACTTTAATTGAGCTTCTTGTCAGCGTTGTCATTCTAACCGTGGGCATTGTGGTTATCCAACGCGCTCTTCTTTCTTCGGTAATGGCTTTGAGTTATGTTAATGGCCGTTCGGAAGCAAGCAGGCTTGTCTCCGAGAAAATATGGGAGATCCAAGAACAAAGTTTACGTGAAGGGCGTATTCGTCAAACCGTCGAAAAAGGGATTTTGATGGGAGAAAGCAAGACATACGAATACGAAATGACCGCCAAAACGCTGGAGCCTTTGCATCGCCTTTATGAGATAGAGTTAACCGCCTCTTGGCCGCAGTCATGGCAGAGAAAGGCCTTGACTCGGGCGTTCTATGTTTTAACTTCGAGAGAAATGTTAGAGAAGTAATCGCCCATGAGGGGATATGATACACGCGGGTTTACTTTGGTCGAGATGCTGGTATCGTTGGTCATCCTTTCTTTTTTGGCCGCGATAATTGAAACGACTTTTTTTCAAGGAGTTAAACTTTGGCAGCGCGGGATGCGTGAGTATCCTGAAAGAAAGACAGACATTTTTTTTGAGAAAGTTTTAACGGAATTGCGGGGCAGTATTGTCTATCAAAACCCGCCGCTTCAAGGAGCGAGCAACTTTGTCGAGTTTTATACCCTCGAGCCGGATCTCAAAAGGAATGTTAAAACGCCTACGCGGATACGGTATTTTTTTGATCCCCCATCCGACACGATACTCCGTGAAAGAGAAAAATATGAAGAGATCCTCTATTTAAATCGGAAGGGCGGCAAGGGAAGGGTTGTGCTTGACGGGGTGACTCATTTTAAACTTGAGTACTACACCTTTGACACAAAAAGGAATTCTCCTATCTGGCGGAAAAACTGGTCTGAGCCATGCATGCCCGAAGCAATTAAATTTAATCTCGAGTATGAGGGCTCAAAAAAGACTCGGGTAGCACGAACGTTTAAGATACCTAAGTCGTATCGTTGCAGGCCGGAAAAATGAATCAGATTTTGAAATCTCTCAAAGCACCTTTAAAGCTCATTCAGACTTATCAATCCTCAATCCGGCTTAATTTGAAGCCCAAATTAATCACCGTCGATTTTTCCGGCAATCGCATCAAAATTGTTCACGGCCAACGGATATCCGGAAAAATAGTTGTGGAGGGAGTATCTTGTAAGAAAATTGAAAAAGGTTCTGACGCAGAAGTTCAGGACTACGTCAAAAATTATTTCAAGGAAAAGAAAATCATTGCCAATCAAGTTACTTGCGTCATTCCGTCGAAACTTTTTATTGCCAAGAATGTGGAAATTCCTTCCACGGAACGTGACGAGATAGCCAAAATCATCGATCTTCAAGTGGGCCGTTTGACCCCCTATTCACGCGAGGAAATCGTCATTGATTTCTTAACGAGAGAAACCCCCACGCAACATTATACGAGCGTGCTTCTCATCATCGTAAATCGGCAATTGGCGGACCGGTATTGGCGGATCTTTGAGCCTTTGGGGATTCCCATCAAAATTTCCATTGCCTCAGAATTCTTAGGGCTGACCTTTTTTGATCTTGCCAAAAAAGAAGGGGATTCCGGCATTGTTTCTGGGATTCATATTTCAGAGGATGCTTCTGATTTTATCGTGATGGAAGGGCATCAAATGATCTTTGTCAGGAGCCTGCCCATTGGAGCAGAGCATTTCCGGGCCGACCGTCAATTAAGTGCTTCGGAATTCATCAATGAACTCAATAAATCCTTGGGGGCCTATCAAGATCAAGAGGCAGGAAAACCAATCGAACAGCTTGTGATCACGGGCGTTCTTGATGATAGCGAATGGTTGAAAGAACTTGTTCAAACGTCTTGTCCGGCTCTCCAGCAGGCAAACGCTTCTATCAATATCATGGACTACCGAAGCTATTTCCAGATGGCGGATGGGGCATTCAAGCAAATAGGTTTAGATGCGCAAATCTCTTACTTTGAGCCGATGGCGTCTCTGGTTCATGCGGAACAAACCAAGATAGACCTTCTTCCCCGGGACGCCAAGATGAAAATGGACGTTCGCGAACAAAGCAAAGACATTCTATCGCTGGGAATTTCTATTATGACCATCTTTCTCATGACGAGTCTTTTTCTGGCGACGAAAACCTATTTTAAAACCGCGAAATTACAGAAATTGGAAAACTCCTACCACGGTACGTTTGACGAAGCAAGGGTTTTAGACCGAATTTCAACGAAAAATCGGGTCGTAAGGAAAATTCTTAAGAATCGAGGAAGAGGGTTGCACGTTTTCGATTCCGTGGGAAGCCTCCTCGGCGACTCCGTTTATTTGTCTAATTTCAGTTACGATGACGGAAAAAAAATAACACTGACAGGCACAGCAGAATCAATGTCGCAGGTTTATACTTTGGTCACAAGACTTCAAGAATCTAATTATTTCGAAAATGTTACCACTAAAGAGACGAAGACGAAGTCGGAAGGAAAAATAGAGGTGACCGACTTTGTGCTTGAAGGCACCCTTGCGGAGGGCGTTTAACGTTGGCATCGATCGAAAAACTTGAAGCCTATTTCGTAAAGCTGAAACCCCGGGAGAGAATTCTATTTCTTGTTGCTGGGGCGTTCATCGTTGGCGCCATCATGGATAGAATGATCTTGGGTCCGATTCTTTCTCAAATGAAGACCAAAGATGCAGAGATCGTTTCCAAGATAGAGACGGTGAAACGGGATCAGCGCGTTCTGTCATTTCGCGACAGCATCCTGGAGGAGTACTCGAAATACAGCACCTATCTTGACGCCACGGGAAAGGCTCAAGAGGATATCATCGCTTCGCTCCTTAAAAAAATTGAGAATTTGGCCATGCAACAAACTATCACGATCAAAAATATCCGGCCCGGAGAAGTCGAGGAGAAACCGCTCTTTCAGGTTTACAAAACAAGCATTGAATGCGAAGGGACGTTAAACCATATGCTCTCCTTCATGAATTTGCTGGAGCAATCGGATTCTTTGTTTGAGATTACCCGATACAATATTGCGTCTAAATCGAAAGGGGCGGAGATTGTTAAATCGAGCATGGATATCGCGCGTACTTTGATTACGGTCGAGAATGTAGGCAAAGAACCCGCGGAAAAGGAGACGGGCTGATGCCATTTATCTGGATTTTTTTAGCCCTTTTGCTTGCGGCACCGGGTGATGCTAAGAGCGATGATCCCGGCAGTAGCGCAAAAGATCATTACCAAGAAGGCATAGCTCATATGCAAGCAGGAGAGTATGACGATGCCATTGAATCCTTCCAACACATTATCGAGTCAAATCCCAGCGCCCCCGTCTATAACTTATTAGGGCTCACTTACATGAAGCAGAATAAATCCATTGAGAGCGCCATCGGTTCCTTTAAGCAGGCCATTCGAACAGATCCCAAATATGCGGAGGCCTATTTCAATTTAGCCACAACGTATGCTACGCAAGGTCACGATTCCAAACTTGCAGCAGAATATTTTCAAAAAACAGTCGATATTGACCCTAATTATACAAAAGCTTATTTTGGACTGGGGTGGTTCAGCCTTACGGAAAAATACGATGCGGGCACGGCGCTGGAATATTTTGAGAAAACAATCAAGGCGAATCCTGATTTCGCCGAAGCGCATTACGGTCAAGGCCTCTCTTACATCCAATTGGGAAAGTCCCACATGGCCCTTGCTGCTATTTCGATGCTCCACTCGCTTCGCCGGGATGACTTAGCCTCCACTCTTGAGAAGATTATAAACAAGGAAACCACGAGTGCTAAACCGGAAGAGAAAGGAAATAAATCAGATCAAAATCAAGCTTCTTTTCCGGAGGGCCTCGCCGGATCCTGACCACTCAATGGCCCCTCGCGCTTCGTTTTTTTACCTTGATATTCAAAAATGGCTAAGGCTTGGGCAATTGCTTCTAAGCGGCTGTTCTGCTCACTCGTGTAAACCGTCAAGAGAAGGCTTAGGAAAATCACAAAAATGAGCAGGAGAAAGAAAATGAAGTTGCTGGGGAGGGCGAACCCGAAGAATTTTGAGACGTGTTTCAAGAAATAATCATTGGCGGAAAAGAAGATCACCACAAGACAGGCGGACAGCCAACCCAGTGAATATTTAAATGTCATTTTTCTTCTACGAATCATGTCAATGACTGAAACGGAAATGACACTGGCGAAAAAGATGGCCAGGATTTTTGGATGCATGGTTCCTCCTAGTCTTCGGGTCTTAGAGTATCAATCAGGATGGCAAACGTAACTTTGATCATGTAGTAAAGGGTGGCAAGATGCCGGATGGAAGATTTTCCTTTCTCACGTTTTCGCATCTTAACTGCAACTTCACCAATTTTTGAATGGTGACGTTTGGCGATTTTAATGGCTTCGGGCTCTGGAAAATCAACGGGGTAGTCGTCGGAGAATATTTTGATGAGTTTTCTGCTCGAGGCGCGAAAGCCGGAGGTCGGGTCGGTCAGATACTGTCCCGTGAGTCCTCTGAGAAGTAAACAGAAGAAACGAATTCCAATTCTTCTGGCAAAGGTCGATTGAAAGGTAGGATCTTCAGTCAAAAAACGGCTTCCGATGCAGAGATCAAGTTTCCCCTCGAGAACGGGTTGGAGCACTTGACGGATAAAACGCGGGTCATGTTGACCGTCTCCGTCAATTTGAATGACGGCCTCAAAATCAAGTCGTTCGGCAATTTTGATTCCGGTTTGAACCGCACCCCCTATTCCAAGATTGAAGGGCAAGGTGACCACGCCGGCGCCACCTCTTTGGGCCTCCAAAGCGGTGGCATCACTCGAGCCGTCATTGACGACAAGGAGATGAAGGGAAGGGTACAAGCTCTTGATTTCATCAACAACATTACGAATCGATTTCTCTTCATTGTAGGCGGGAGTAATGACAAGAATTTTTTTACCGTCGAAGTCTGTCATGCAATCTAATCTGCGTCGTTTAGTTTGGGTTGCTTTCGGATGTTTTTTTGTGGGAGCAACGGGAATTTATTTCCGTACCTATGCGCTTCACACGTCACACCTTCAGAACGGCTCGGCTCGAAAGATTGCCGCTCAAGTCGTTCAGCACGCTATAGCTCAGCAGGTCAAGGAGACCATTGACCAGCAATATCCCTCAATCAGTGAAAATGATAGACGGAAGCTTGCCGATGAGCAAGTTAAAAAAATTGTTTCTACCGATAAGGCTAACTATGAAGAGGCGGTCAATCGGACCATTGAAAATGTGAATAAGGCCCATCCCACCGCGAGCCGGGCTTATCTCTTAGAAGCCGACCCTTATTATTATTTCTATCTGACCGAGCGAATTGTGGAAATTGGAAACATCTCGGACCAAATCAAGAAAGGTAAATATTTTCATCCCCTCAAACGCGCCCCTCGGGGCCATTGGACCTCCATGACCCTCCATCCCTATCTTGGGTTTTACTGGTATCGCTTTCTACGGCTCTTTAATCCGCAGATGGATTTGATGAAGGCGCTGTGTTATTTCCCGCTTTTGCTTACCTTCTTGGTGGTAATTTCTTTTTTTGGGCTGGCTTTCTCCTTGGGGACGGGGATGTTCGCCACGTTGGTGGGATCGCTGGCCCTTGTTTTGTCGCCCATTTTTATCCAGCGTAGCGCCTTCGGATGGTACGACACGGATCCCTACAATTATCTTTTTCCGATCTTGATCTTAGCAGCCTTTTTCTGGGGACAGACGAACCGGCGCAAGGCTGTTGTGGCGGGATGTATTTCCGGATTTTTAACAGGTCTTTACCCGCTTTTCTGGAGCGGCTGGCCCTTTATTTTGATTCTCGTGCTGGCAGCAGCCTTGGTGAATGCTCTCAGCCTGAAAATAGTAGGACGTCGGTTCATCCAAACAGACATGCCGGCCATCTGCGGTCTTTATTTAGGAGCGTATGTCGCTAGCTCCTTCGTTTTTATGGCTGCATTTCTTACACCGATTGGATTGTTGGATTCGACGAAAGGAGCATGGAAAATTCTCTGGAAGTTTTCGCTTAAGGATCTCGACGCCTGGCCGAATATCTTTCTCACCGTAGGCGAGGCCCAAGCAATTTCTCTGAAGAAGCTCGTTTTTCTGACGGGAAATCCGCTGACTGCAGGCTTGGGGCTTCTGGGTGTGATACTCGGAGGCATTCAGTCTTGGAGAAAACGGGATGAACTGGGATTTTCTCAATGGCTTTTTGTCGTGGTTTTCACTCTTCCTCTTCTTATCCTGTCACTTCAAACAGAGCGATTCTCAGTGCTCTTTGTGCTGCCTCTTTGTCTTTGGGTCATGTATGCGATTGAGACGATAAAAAATTTATGTGAGAAACGGTTTGAGCAAAGTTTTGTTGGGAGAAGGCTGGCAAGCCGTGGCAGGGTTGTCCTAGGGATTCTAGCCGTCGTGGTTTTTCTGTTGCCCGCCCTGGCCTTTGCCCACGCCGTAGCTTTAGGAGCTCATCCCATCATGAATGACACATGGTATGAAGCCTTGCGAGAAGTACGAGAAAAGACTCCCGAGAATTCCATTGTGAACACCTGGTGGCCGCCTGGATACTTTGTTGAAGCCATTGCACGCCGAAGAGCCACCGCAGACGGAGGCACTCAGCATTTTCACGAGTGCTATTGGTTAGCCAGATTCCTCATGGCAGATGATGAAAAGGAAGCGGCCGGTTTGTTGCGAATGTTAAACACGGGGAACGCGGAGGAAGCAATCAGTCTTCTGAAGACCCTGGATTTTGACGTGGCTCAAGCGGTTGAATTGATCTTCAGCATCTTGGCGCTTCCTCGAAATCAAGCGCTTCAAAAATTATCCCCGTCCATGGAGGCTTCGCAAAAGGAACATCTCCTTGATTTGACGCATGGCAAAGGCGAATGGCCGCCTACCTATGTTTTAATTTATAACGATCTGGTGGAACAAAATCCGGCCGTCACCATTGTGGCAACGTGGGATTTTCGAAAGGCGGGGGAGATGAAGGCAAAGCCTAATCCTGACCGCTCCTCCAGATTCTTACGTTATCTCACCGGTGCGGGACAACAGGAACAGATTCGAAAAATTTTGTCGCTCTCCAACGGAATTCTGAAATTTACTCCGGAATCAGATTTGCAGAAGCAGAATGGGAAAACACTTTACTTCTCGAACGGTCTGATGGTGAACCTCGAGAATATGGATTCCTATCTCGTGATCCCCCAAAAAAGGCTTCAGGGGCGGCCCATGAGCTTATTTTATATGAAAGAGGGTCAATTCATCGAAAAGAGCTACGAAGGGGAACGGGTAGATGTTTCAGCTCTTTTGATTGAAGAAAATGGCTCTTATAGGTTGGTGTTGGCAGACCCCCGTCTGATTCGTTCCATGCTTTTTCGACTCTACTATCTCAAGGGACAGGGCCTCAAGACGTTTAAGCCTTTTTTAGCAAAGGAAGACAACGCGGGGACACGGATCTTCATCTATGAAGTTGACCGGAAGTAAGTTGCAGATCGAAATCGAGCGTGTCGATAATCTAGACCAAGTTATGAGGACGTATAAAGCTAGACTATCCCAGAGAGTAGTCTTGTCATTGGCCCTTTCATTTTTTTTCCTCTTTGCCGCAATCCCTTTAATTGCAGGGGAGAAGAGTTCAACGGATCCAGAGGAAGCAAAATTAGGAGTTGTTTTTAACATGGCCAATGACCGCAAGATCGAAAAGACCGGAGGGATTTACGAGCCTGAGGGATTGGACAAATACTTTAGCAGGCGGATGGATAAAATGTCGGAACAAATTGCCGGGCTGGAAAAACAAATCGGCGGGATGAAGGGCCTGCTTGAAGAGGTTTTAGCTTCCCATGGGGAGTTGCTGAAAAAAGTTACAGAAAAAGAAAATGCCCGAAAATGATATTTGGCCAGGTCTCTGCCGTCGTCTTAAATTGGAATGGCAAAGATGTGATTGTCGACTGCTTGGAGAGCCTGTTCGCACAAACCTATGATGCAAAAGAGATCATCGTTGTTGATAATGGCTCGCAGGACGGATCGCTTGAAATGATCAAACAGCGTTATCTTTCTTCCCTGACTCTGATTGAGAATGGCAAAAACCTCGGCTTTGCCGAAGGCTGTAACAGAGGCATTCGCGCTTCACGAGGAGAATTTATTGCTCTGATTAATAGTGATGCCGCCCTTGAGGCGAATTGGATAGAGGAAATGGTGAAGGGGATCCGAACGAACGACTCTGTTGGAATGTGCGCTTGCAAGATTTACCTTTGGGGGCGGGAAAAAATTCTTGATAATACGGGACAAGTCATCACTCGGGATGGACTAGGGAGGGGACGGGGTCGTCTTGAAAAGGACGACGGACAATACGATTCGGTCCGAGATGCTCTGTGCCCCAGCGGTTGTGCGGGTCTGTATCGCAGGGAAATGCTTGAGAAGGTCGGTTTCTTTGATCGCAAGTTTTTTGCTTATGCGGATGACATTGATGTCGGTTTACGCGGCCGGCTTCTTGGTTATCAATGTCGCTTCGTTCCCACCGCCGTTGCCCATCACCGATTTTCGGCTTCGTTCGGTGCACTTTCGCCCTTAAAAGTATTTCTGGTCGAACGGAATCGATTGTGGGTGTTGATTAAATGTTTTCCGCCGAAACATCTCTTAGGCTCTCTGTTTCACACAGCGGCTCGCTACTTCTATAATCTTTACGGAGTTTGTCGCCGTAAAGGACCCGCTGCTCATTATGTGGGAAATCTGTCGTTCCTAAATCTTCTCTGGATTGTCGTGAAAGTCTATTTATCCACCCTTTGGCATCTGCCTCATCTCATCGGTGAACGGATAAGAATCCAAAAAAAGAGCCAGGCGAATGAAAAAATGTTCGAAGCATGGCTCCGGCAATACGGAATCAGCGCTCGAGAGGCTGCCTTAAATGAAATCTCGTAATGGGACAATTCTGGTCTTGGTTTTGTTTATCCTGATGTTGATGAGCGCCTTTTCCTTAACCGTGGGTTACATGGTCCGCCAACAGATTCAAATGGCAACACGACTCGAGAATCGAGAAAAACTTCGCTACATTGCAGAGGCAGGTGTCAAAAAGGCGATCTATCTTCTTAACGACCTAAACGACAAGCAAGCACGCGCAGATGCGCTGAATCAAGAATGGAGCCGAAATTCTTCGGCTTTTCAGGATATTCCATTAGGAGACGGCATCTTTTCCGTTCTCTATTCCACGGGACCGCAGAAGGGACAAAAATTAATTAAGAAGGAGCAGGTTCAGTACGGTATGATTGATGAGGAGCGAAAAATTAATCTCAATCTTACAAAGTCGCCAGTTATTTTGACCCGGCTGCTCAAATATGCAGCGGGGATCAATGAAGAAGATGCCAAGGCTTTAGCAGATTCGATTCTCGATTGGAAGGATGAGGACGACTTTCCTTCCGCGGCCGGAGCAGAGAGCCGATACTATCGATCGCTGAGTCCTGCTTACCAGCCTAAAAATGCAAATTTTGGTGTCCTTGAGGAATTATTGTACGTGAAGGGGATGACGCCCTTAATTTTGGAAAAATTGAGGCCGTTTGTGACACTCAACGGTACAGGCAAGGTGAACCTTAATACGGCTTCAGAAATTGTTTTGATTTCCATCGGGTTAAATCCATCGCTTGTGAAGAAGATACTCGATTTTCGAAAAGGGGACGACGGCGAAGAAGGAACGCAAGATGACGGCGTGTTTGAAAATCTAACCGCCGCTCCTTTAACTCTCGAAAACCATGTGGGTTTAGACCAGGCTGAAGGCCAAAGTTTGACAGGTATGATTCAATCAGGGATTTTAGATATTCATTCACAGGACTTTACAATTCAAAGTGTGGGCCGATTCCGTTACGATCACCAGTCATTAACGATTCGAGCAGTTGTTCAACGCTATGGAGACATCAAACATTGGCAAGAACTCTTCGCATCCTAGGCACAGCCTCTTTACTCCTTGTTTTGATCGCATTACCGGCGATGTCTGAATCAGCCAAGGATGACAAAAATCTTATTGAGGAGTTGAAGTTATTCTCTCGGGCCATCGGAGTGATTAACGAGGCCTATGTGGCCGATATTCAACCTAGGAAATTGTTGTATCAGGCAGTGAAGGGAATGCTGGCTTCGTTGGATAAGCACTGTGAGTTTATCGACCCGGAGCGTTACTCCTTGCTGAAGATCTTTATGCGAGGTGAGTACGCAGGGATTGGCGCCATTCTTCAGATTGTCGAGCATTACCCTTTCATCCGTGCAATTCAGCCGGGTTCGGCGGCTGAAAAGGCCCATTTGGAGATAGGAGATAAGATCTTAAAGGTGAATGGTGTTTCCATGGAAAATAAGGGCATACCCGATGTGGCAGGGCTTATGCGCGGCGAGGCTGGTTCTTCCATCCGCCTTACCCTCTGGAGGCAGAGCATCCAAAAAAACCTTGAGATAGAAATCAAACGGGAAAAAATCGAAATTGAGTCAGTGCGAGATGCTACCATGGCGACAAAATCTGTGGGTTATATTAGGATTGTCAATTTCGAAGAAAACACCGTAGAGCAAGTTGACAAAGCTCTGAAGGAATTGGCCAAAAAGGGAATGAAGGATTTGATCATCGATTTGAGAAATAACGATGGGGGACTCATGCAGCAGGCAGTCGAATTAGCTGAACGATTCCTGCCTAAGGGCAAGAAAATTCTAAGTGTGAAAAGCAAAATCAAGGAACAAGAGAAGGAATATCTCTCATCCGGCAAGAAGACTCTTCCGGAGTACCGATTGGTGGTACTTGTGAATCACCAGTCGGCCAGCGCCTCCGAGATATTTTCTGGCGCCATGCAAGATCACAAAAGAGGCATCATTGTCGGCACGCAAACTTACGGAAAGGGTTCAGTTCAGTCGGTCATTCCCCTGGATGATGCAAGTGCGATGAGGCTAACCACAGCCCGGTATTTAACGCCCCTCGGCCGAATGATAGATGGCGTAGGCATTACGCCTGATGAAGCAGTAGAAGACGTCCTGACAGAGCAAGGAGGTGTCGCCGGAGGTGTCGCAGCGCCCCTCTTGAAAGCATTAACGCTTTTAGTTGATAAACCTCAGAAACAATAATAACTGTTTTACGAATCCGTGGGAGGAGATGGCATGAAGAAAAGTATTGCGATTTTCACATTGTGTTTGGTTTTTGGTGTGGGCGCATTTCTAATGCGGTCAGAAGCAAGTGCTGGAAAACCGAAAGAATCTAAGCAGCAAGAATCTACACCGCAAGCAAGTCCAACCTCGTTACTTGAGACAATGAATCAATTATCGAATGATATGGGGCCTTGGAAGGGTTTAACTTCTGAAGATAAGTTAAAGGCAGCTCAGATGGGGATTGCTTTCTATGGGACAAGGAGCAACATTGCGATCCTCAAACCCGCAAATTTTTATGTCGCCAAAATCGACGAAACTCTCCAACAAAACCCATCGGCGACCGGCATGGGATTGCTGGGTATGCTTAAGATCTTGTCGGTTATGGAATACGATTTTTATAACGGTCAGGATAAAGACGAATTAGCCAAGCAAGTTTTGGGCGAGAAGGTTTACCAGGCCATTCAAATGAGACGCCATATATGACCAGCGGGATAAAACAAGGAAGGTTCTAAACAGGAGAAAGGGTTGATGAAAGTCTCCATTGTCATTCCGTTCTACAACGAAAAAGAGAGCTTGCCTCCGCTCATTGAGGAACTTACCAAGGTTCTGCTTACGATCAGAGATGTCAGCCCGGAATTCATCATGGTGGATGACGGCAGCACCGATGGCTCAGAGAAGGTATTGAAAGAACTGACAACGCACTTTCCTCTGCGCGTAACCCGTTTTCGTCGCAACTGTGGAAAATCAGCAGCCCTTCAATATGGGTTTCGCCGGGCGAAAGGCGATTTTGTTTTGACGCTGGACGCGGACCTGCAAGACGATCCAAAGGAAATCCCCAAGTTTATTGAAAAACTGCTTGAGGGCAGCGACGTTGTCTGCGGCTGGCGCCGCAACCGGCAAGATCCATGGCACAAGAAATTTCTCTCTAAAATTTACAACGCGGTGACATCACAAGTCGCTGGAATCCGGATTCATGATTTCAATTGCGGATTTAAGGCTTACCGAAAGTCGGTGGTCAAGGAGATCGAGGTCTACGGAGAACTTCACCGTTATATACCGGTCCTTGCCGCCTCAAAGGGATTTAGAGTTTCTGAGATCGTCATTCATCACAGGCCGCGCATCTATGGAAAGTCAAAATTTGGTTTTGGCCGGGTGGTGTCAGGTTTTTTGGATCTCATTACTACGTATTATGTTACACGATTCAGTAAGAAACCTTCACACCTCTTCAATCTTTTAGGATTTTTTTGCTTCTTAACCGGCATGGCAGTGAATAGCCACCTCTTGATTCTAAAAATAATAGGGCATAGTATCAGCCCGCATTATCCTTATATGGTTTTTGGAGTTCTCATGACATTGCTCGGGATTCAGCTTATTTGCATTGGACTCCTCAGCGAGCTTATGATTAGCTTAAATCAGAGATTCAAGAGGGAATACACGATTGAGTTTGAGTATTCAACGGATCGGGCCTTGGTTGACTAGTTTTACTGTCTGAGTTATGAATCATTGCACGATCCGTAAAGGAGCCAATA
>CAYJTB010000030.1:0-24982 GCA_964372875.1 uncultured bacterium | reverse complement strand
AAGAAAATTCAACCACTTAGAGAAAAATTGCCAAAAGAAAAGTGACGAAAATGAGTATAAAATACTTTAGACACGATGCTGGAAAAACTCTTTGGTTCAAGACTACGGGCAAGGGTGATTGGGTGGCTATTCACACACCCTGATGAACGTTACTTCGTCAGGGAGCTCACCAAATTACTCGACGAAGATTCTACCAATCTCAGCCGTGAACTGGTGAAACTCCAGGAGTCGGGTTTCCTCACCAGTCGCCTCGAGGGCCGGCAAAAGTATTACCAAGCAAACGCCCGATCTCCCATGTTCGAAGAACTCAAGGGACTGGCTGTCAAGACCACAGGCTTGGCCGATCACTTACGAAAAGCCCTCCAACCCCTTACGAAACAAATCCAAGTTGCTTTTGTCCACGGCTCTTTCGCACGGGGAGAAGCGAAGGCCGCAAGTGACGTCGATCTCATTTTGGTAGGCCATTTATCGAGTCGAGATGCCGCCGCTTGCCTGGCTCGGACAGGCACTAAACTAGGACGGGAAATCAATTATGTCGTTTACGACCCGAAAGAATTTAAGAAGAAGGCTAAGGAGAAACAACATTTCATTAGCGAAGTTTTGAAGGCCCCAAAAATTTTCCTCATGGGTAGCGAAGATGCACTTAAAGAAATTATTAGCTGAAGGACAGCTTCGGAAACATAAGACTTCGCGGCACTTCAGCTTGCTACCATTGCGCTTCATGCCGCAGGATATCGGACTGTCGGACACGGTCATCATTGGGCGACATTCCATGTTCTGCCGGAAATTATGGGATCAAAGGCCCAGAAGCGAGCGGACTATTTGGACGCTTGCCGCACCAAGCGCAATGTTGCAGACTACGACCGGGCAGGAGAAATTTCGGAGGTTGAAGCGGCTGAAATCCTGGATGAGGTTGGTAAATTTCGTTCGGATTTGCTCGAGTGGCTTCGAACCCATCATCCTGATTTACTTTCCGGGTGAAAACCTTTAACCGCTCGCTTCGTTTCTCCTTCAAATCCGAATTCCTCGAACAGCTTAAAACCCTCGTTCAGGCTGCACGCGCTATCCTGGTGGCTGCGTAATCTTCCCAACGTTGTTCATCTGTCTTCCAAGATTCCGGCCGCGCGGCGGGAATCTTGGAATTTGACATACTTATGCTATTATGCTATCTTTCGGACAGGAGGGAACCTTCATGACACGAACGATGGTTTATTTACCCGACGATCTTCACCGGGGACTCAAGCATCTAGCCGTTGAGCGCCGCACTTCTCTGGCGAAATTGGTTCAGGAAGCCGTGGAAGTTCTCTATCAGGAAGATCTGGAAGATCTTCGCATTGGCCGTGAGCGTCTGCGCGATTATACGAACCGCCCCGAACAAGGGATTTCTTATGCGGATTACCGTAAGAAGTGGCTTAAGCACTAACTAAGTGAGCAACGCTTACGAAATTATTCTCCAAGGCGGGGTTCGCCGTGAACTGGAGAAAGTTCCTCAAGATATTCGTCGAAAAATTGATAAGGTTATCTTTGGATTACGGGAAAATCCAAGGCCCTTTGGTGTAAAGAAACTTGAAGAAAATCTTCACCGAGTTCGCATCGGAAATTGCAGAGTTATCTACGCGATCTTTGACCGAGAACAGCAAATCGTTATCCTTCATGTGGTGCGCCGCACGGAACGAACCTATAAAGGATGATAATGAACAAATCCAAATGGCCAAAGAGTTTGGGCCGCCTTCTCCGGGAAGGCTATCAAGCAATGAATTCTGAATCTAAAAAAATAGACCGGGATTTTCAACGGCTTGATCAGGAGTCGCTTAAGTTCCTCGACTTTGATCCGGCATATTTTGACCGTTAATTCAGTGGACCCCGAGAAAAAACTTCAATCAGAAAAATTCAAGCCGCTTCGGGATGAGGTCCGGTTTCTGGGCGAATGCCTTGGCCGGGTACTGATCGACCAAGAAGGCCAGAAGTTTTTTGACCTGGTGGAGTGGGTCAGAAAAACGGCGATCACACTTCGGCGCGAGCCGAGCGGAACCCTCGAGGCGGAACTCCTTAAAAAAATCCGCTCTCTTTCGCTTCAAGAAGTCATCAAATTGATTCGTGCCTTTACCGTTTATTTCCAGCTCGTCAATCTTGCCGAGGAAAAGCACCGGATCCGGAGAAAGCGTTATTACGAATCCCTTTCCAATGCTACTCCCCAGAAAGGCTCCGTAGAAGATATTGCTCAAAGAATGAAGGCCGCCGGATGGAGCGCGGGGAAGACCAAAAAGGTTTTGTCTCAAATCGCCATCGAATTGGTCCTGACCGCTCATCCCACCGAGGCCCAGCGGCGCTCCATCCTGGAAAAACTTTTTGTCATCAATCGTTATCTATTAGAAAGGGAGCTTCGTAATCTCACCCCCCGGGAACGTGACGAGATTGACGCAAAGATCATCCGGGAAATTGCACTCCTTTGGCAGACGGACGAACTAAGAAGGCGACGGCAAACGCCCTTGGACGAAGTGGATAATGTCCTTTTTTATCTCGACACCACGATTTTTGACAGCCTTCCTGGCATCTTGCTCCGTTTCGAAAAGGAACTGGAAAAACTCTACAAGAAAAAAATTAGGATGGAGCCCATTCTCCGGTTTGGTTCATGGGTGGGGGGAGACCGGGACGGAAATCCTCATGTGACAGCCAAAGTTACTTACGAGGCATTGCGCAGAATGAGGGAAGCTATCCTTCGAAAATATATTGAATATTTGGAACGTTTGATCAAACAAATGAGTCAATCGGTTGAACTTGCCGGCGCAACCCAAGAGCTGGTGGAATCCATCGAGCGGGACACGGGGCTGCTTCCGCGTTTTGCCGAGGCCATGAAAGAAAAAAGCCAAAAAGAAATCTACCGAAAAAAACTTTCTTTTATCCAGCGTAAACTGATTAATACACTGCGTCTCAACGCCCTTCCCGAGGCCAGACAAACCGCGCCGGATGAAACCATCGAAGCCGCTTACCCGTCGACCGAAGAATTTATGAAGGATCTCAAAATTGTGCGCGAATCCCTCGCCCAACACAAGGGCAGCGCGCTGGCCGAGGCGGAGATCCGTCCCCTTCAACTGGCCCTGGAGCTTTTTGGTTTTCGTTTCACCAAACTCGATATCCGGGAAAATCGGGAACTCATCGAAAAAGCGGTTTCCGAAATTGCGGAGGCCCAAGGCTGGGTGTCCGGTGCTTTTTTCTTATTATCAGAAGAAGAAAAATGTAAATACCTCCATAAGTGGATTGGGTCCGCACCCCATACCCTTAAAAGAGACCTGCTCTCAAAAGAGACCGAAGAAATTCTCGCAACGTTTGAGACGATCCGCCGCGCCAACGAAGAGATCGATCCCGCAGCGATTAATACTTATATCCTTAGTATGACTCGTGCGCCTAGCGACATTTTGATGCTCCTTTGGCTGGCGCATGAAACCGGGACGCCGCAGCTTCACTTGGTTCCACTTTTTGAAACAATTCACGATCTTGAACATGCGCCCCGGGTGATGGAAGCCCTTTACCGCGATCCGGTTTATTCAAAGCATTTGGGTTCGCTTGGGAAAAATCAGGAGATCATGCTGGGTTATTCCGACAGCAATAAGGACGGCGGCTTTCTTACTTCTAATTGGAGTCTTTATAAGAGCCAAAAAGAGCTCACCCAAACCTCCCACCGGTACAAAATCAAACAAAAACTTTTCCACGGACGCGGCGGCACGATCGGCCGGGGAGGCGGCCCCGCCAATCAAGCTATTTTGGCCCAGCCGGCCGGAACGGTGGAAGGGCGGATTAAAATTACAGAGCAAGGCGAAGTCATTTCTTCCAAATACTCCAATCCCTACATTGCAGAGCGTAACCTTGAGCTTGTCGTCTCGGCAGTGATCTATGCGTCATGGTTCCATCACAAACCACCTAGAGAGGAAAAAAAATGGAGCAAGGTGATGGAGGAGCTTTCCCAGGAATCTTACCGGGCCTATCGTTCGCTCATTTATGAAGATCCCGATTTTGTTTATTACTTTAAACACGCTACGCCGATCCAGGAGGTCTCCAATCTCAATATTGGTTCGCGCCCGGCCCGGCGAAAGGAGACGGAGAAGATCGAAGAACTGCGCGCCATTCCGTGGGTCTTCAGCTGGATGCAGTCGCGCGTTACGCTCCCCAGCTGGTACGGCTTCGGCAAGGCAACAAAACAATTTTTGGAAAAACCTGTGCCCCTTTCTACCCTCCAGGAAATTTACAACCAATGGCCTTTCTTTCAGACCGTCGTTGATTTGATGCAGATGAGCGTTCTAAAAGCGGATATCCAAATCGCCAGGCTTTACTCGTCGCTCGTTCCCGACCAAAAAATCAGGGAGAAATTCTTCAGTGCCATCGAGAATGAATTTAACCTCACCGAAAAATCGATTTTGGATATTACGGAACAAAAAGAAGTCCTGGAACGAAGTTACCCCCTTTTAAATTCGATCCGCCTGCGTAATCCTTACGTGGACCCGATCAGTTACTCGCAGGTGATTCTCTTGGATAGGCTTCGTAATTCGAAAAAAGACGAAGATGCGCTCCGTTACGCTGTTCTACTTACCATTAACGGCGTATCGCAGGGGCTGAGAAATACAGGCTAAGGGGTTCGACGCACCGCCCGAGCGGCGGTTTGCTCACCCTAAAACGATTCGGGGAAGGTCTTCGGGCTTTTTTAAGAAAAAATCCGGTTTTATTTTTTTGAGTTCTTTTAAGACAGCTTCTTGATCCAGCGCAAACTTCGTAAACGCAGCTGACTTTACATTGACCAATTTCTTGGCGCGTTTCGCCGTCAAGACATCATCCGGCAAATCCCCGACATAAAGAAAGCGAAACGCCCCCCTCTTAACGGAGGGAGGAACAAGGCGGGGGGTCAGCCCCTTCACAGCCTCCAAAAGCGGCCAGGGGCTGGGCTTCCTCAGTAAATCTCCGGTTTTCTTCTCTTCTTTTTTTACGTCATCGATCGTAACGATGGCGTCAAAGAGTTTAAAAATTCCAAAACGTTTTAAGGCAAATTCGGCCTCGAACCGGTTCCTCCCCGTCACAATTCCAAAACGGATTCCTTTGGAATGAAGATTTTCAAAAATGCGTTTTGGGAAAATAGGTTTTTCTTTTTGAATGAGCCCGCCTTCCCCTTTCCCGTTTTTCCCCAAATAAACTTCCTGAAAAATTCCGGCAATTTTTTGAAAAGAGGGAAGCTCCACCCGTTCATAAAGAATCCTTAGGCGATTCAACAATCCTTGGATGCCTAACGGGCGTTCGGAGAAGAGTTGACCTAGTTCTCTGAGTGAAAGCCTTTGCCTGCGGTGATCGCCAAAACGGACCGGCTTTCCCTGGATGGAGGTCTCAAGAAAGGCGATGATGGCGTAACAACAGTCCCAATCATCGTTGAAACCGCCTAAGAGTTTGAACTGGTCGACTTCTTTAGCGGAGATAATGTTAGGCCGGTTCAGGTAGATTTCGACTGTCTTTCGGATGGCGGCGAGATAAGATTCCCGGGTATCGACAAGAACATTGTCGATATCGAAGAGAACGGCGTCAAAAGAAGGTTTTCCCCTCACCTTAGTCCTCTCCCCTAAGGGGAGAGGAGATAGGTGAAGGGGAAGTAATGGCGCCTTTTGCAGCCGATCCAAAGAGCCGGGAATATTTGGCAAAAATGCCTCCGGTGTATTTGGGTGCAGGCGCCTTCCATTCCCGGAGTCTTTTGTCAAATTCAGTGGAAGAGATTTCAACGGCAAGTTTTCGGCTCGGCAGATCGATCGTGATCATGTCGCCTTCTTTGACAATCGCGATCGGTCCGCCTTCGATGGCCTCAGGTGAAACATGTCCGATCATGGGTCCGCGGGTGGCGCCCGAGAAACGGCCGTCCGTGATAAGGGCAATTTTCTCGCCGAACCCTTGGCCGGCGATAGCGGCCGTCACAGCCAGCATTTCCCGCATTCCAGGTCCTCCGCGAGGACCTTCATAACGAATCACAACGACTTCCCCGGGATTAATTTCCTTGGCCTGGACGGCGTGGAAGGCCTCCTCTTCCGAATTAAAAACCCGGGCCTTGCCTTTAAAAACAAAATCTTTGGAGCCTGTGAGTTTCATCACGGCACCGTCCGGAGCGAGATTTCCTTTGAGGACCACAAGGGCACCTTCAGAATGGATCGGTTCCGTAAACGGCCGGACCAATTCGCGGCCTGCGGCTAAATCTAAATCGATAGCATTGAGGTTTTCTTCAAGTGTCTTTCCTGTGACGGTCAACGCATCGCCGTGAAGCAAACCTTCTTTTAAAAGTGTCTTGAGTAAAAGAGGAACTCCGCCGACACGGTCAAGGTCTGCCATCACAAATCTGCCGCCGGGTTTCATGTCACCGATATGCGGCGTTTTTCTACTGATTTTTTCAAAATCATCGAGATCCAATTTGATGCCGGTCTCTTGGGCAAGCGCCAGGAGATGAAGAACGGCATTCGTGGAACCGCCGATGGCCACATCCGCGGTGATAGCATTTTCAAAGGCCTTCCTCGTTAAAATATCACGCGGGCGAATCCCTTTTTCTAAAAGAAAAAGTACTTGTTTGCCGGCCTCAGTAGAAGTCGTAAGCCGGCGCTCGTCTTCAGCAGGGATCGACGCCGTCCGAGGCATCATCATACCGAGCGTCTCAATCACCGTGGCCATGGTGTTGGCGGTAAACATTCCCGCGCAACTTCCGGCGCCGGGACAAGCTACGCATTCCAGGGCTTTAAGCTGTGCCGCTGTCATTTTTCCTTGCGCAAATTTTCCTACGGCTTCAAAGACATCTTGGATGTTGACGTCCCGGCCTTCAAATTTCTCTGGGTAAATCGTTCCGCCGTAGATAAAAACAGACGGGATATTAAGCCGGATGGCGGCCATCAGCGTACCGGGGAGATTTTTATCGCAGCCTGCGATGGTGACAAGTCCGTCGAAACGCTCTCCGATGGAAATACATTCGATAGAATCTGCGATGATCTCGCGTGAGATTAACGAAGCTTTCATTCCTTCGGTACCCATGGAAATTCCGTCGGAGACCGTGATCGTGCCGAATTCAAAAGGAACGCCGCCAGCTTCCCGGATTCCTTGGCGCACACGCGCCGCTATTTTATGAAGATGGACATTGCAAGGGGTGACATCGGAGGCAAGGTTGGCGATTCCGACAAAGGGCTTTGAGAGGTCCTCATCCGTCAGACCCATCGCGCGCAGCATCGCGCGGGCCGGAGCTCTTTCAGGGCCTTCGGTGATGTCTTTGGAACGATGTTTAAGTTTAGGATTCATGGAGGGAGGTATTTTAACACAAGGAAAGGGCGCCGTCATTCTGAGGCCAAACACAGGGGCGCATCCCACTTGATACAGTAGTCATTCTGAGGCCGAAGGCTATGGCCGCCCGCCAGAGGCGGGTCCGCCTTTGGCGGAAAGAATCTCAGATCCTTCGTCGCCTCGCTCCTCAGGATGACAGGTCAGACAACTGTATGAGTCGGGATGCGCCCCCAAACACACGGGTACATCACGAAACAGGAAAGAGGATTTAAACCAAGAGCGTTTCTAAAGGCTTCGTGAGATCCGTTGTCGGACGATTTTTTTCGCCCGCAATAGGAAGCGAAGCCGGGGTGTACTGATTGAGGATCGGAGCGTTGGCTGCAATCCGTTCATAATAGGTAGGAAGCTCGATTTGATAGAAGACACCGATCGGACACTGTTCGCCCCGATAGTTGGCCATTTCAAACGCCTGCTTTTTTTTGGCCGCAATTTCGTCTTCATTATGAGGATCGCTGACCTTGCCGTTGTAGCCGTCTTTCTCGATATCGAAACAGCGGGGTTTTTGTTGGCCGTGGACTTCGACCATTTGAGAATACCATTCCTTATTATGAAGATCGTTGTAAGTGGGGCAGGGTTGGAGAACGTCTACCAGCGCCATTCCCGGGTGGACAATCGCCCGCTTAATAGTTTCTTTCAGATGAGCGCCCGAGAAGGCATAGCTTCTTGCAATAAAGGTGTAACCCGCGCTTAAGGCAAGCGCTAAAGGATTGATGCCATCGTTTACGTTAGGAAGAGGAAGTGATTTGGGTTTTTGACCGCGGCCGAGCGTCGGAGAGGCTTGGCCTTTCGTCAGACCATAAACTTCATTGTTAAAAACAATATAGGCAAGATCGATATTCCGGCGGCCCGCATGCACGAAGTGCGCAACGCCGATTCCATAACCATCACCGTCGCCGCCTACCGCAATGACTTCAATATCGGGATTGGCCATCTTTGCACCGAGTGCAAAGGGAAGCGTACGGCCATGCAAGGTGTGAACACCAAAAGTCTTAACAAAATGGGGAGTTTTGGAAGAGCAGCCAACACCGGAAACGAGCGTTACCCGCCAAGGGGCCAGCCTTAATTCCGCCAGGGCCATTTGAATGGAGGCGGTGATTCCAAAATCACCGCAACCCGGACACCAATCAATGTTGACGTCGGTTTTGAAATCCTTCATGGCAAGAGGTGTGTCTGATAAGTTTTTCGGATTGACCTTGGTGGTTTCCATTTGCATTTCCATTCCTTTACATTCCCGCCGTGAGAACGACCTTCTCAACCGGCTTTTGTGTGAGGCTTTTTACGGAATCAAAAATTTCTGTTTCGGACATCGGACGTCCGTTCCATTTAAGGATGTTATGAGAAACTTTAATTCCTGTTTCGCGGCGAATCAAACTCGCCATCTGTGCCGTGTAATTCATTTCAACATTGATGACCTGTTTCGCCTTGTTAAGAATCCGTGTAACGGCTGCGGCAGGGAAGGGCCAAATCAAACGGATCTGAAGGAGATTGGCATGGATACCTTCTTTTTTAAGTTTCGGAAGCGCGTCAAGAATCGGGCCTTTGGGAGATCCCCAAGTAACAAGAGTAATCGGGGCATGGGGGTCGCCATGAAGATGAATTTGTTCGTTTTCAGGAATTTCCTTGGCGGCGAGGTCAAGTTTTTTCATGCGTTTGGTTTGCATCGGAACGCGGTTGGCTGCGCTTTCATCAATGTGACCGAGCGCATCGTGTTCGTCACCGGTCATCCAGAAAATTCCGCCTCGTGTTCCCGGGAAGGTCCTGGCCGAAACGCCTGATTCGGTGATCTCGAAGCGCTTGAACATTCCATCCGCGGAATTTTTATTCATGTCTTCTTTAGAGGCAATCCTTCCGCGGTCGATTTTGAGTTTGGATTCATCGAAGGGAAAAATGCTTTGGGTGTTGTTAGCGATTCCTTTGTCAGCAAGGACAACCACAGGGAGTTGATAACGATCGGCATAATTGAAAGCCTCAAAGGCGTCGAAGAAATATTCTTCGTGATCCGCCGGCGCAAGAACGATTCTGGGGAATTCGCCGTGCGCAAAATTGATTGCAAAAAGAAGGTCCGCTTGTTCGTGGCGGGTAGGAAGTCCGGTAGCCGGTCCGCCGCGCTGATAATTCACAACAACGACGGGCACTTCGTTCATGCCGGCCCAGCCGATACCTTCCGCCATCAAAGAAAAACCAGGGCCGGAGGTGGAAGTAGAAGCCCTTACACCCATGATCGATCCTGCAATGGCTTGGTTGACGGAGGCAATCTCATCTTCACATTGCATGACAAGCATTCCATATTCCGGAAAACCTTCGAGATAAACCGATTCGTCACTGGCAGGAGTAATGGGGTAGTAAGTTTGAAAACGGCAGCCCGCTTTTAATTTTCCGAGCGCTACCGCCGCATTGCCTGTCATCACAAGACGCCTCGGCACGTTGGCGATAGGTTCCAATTTATAAGGAAACTTATCAATGAATTCTTTTTTAATGAAGGAATAGGTCTTTCTTGCCACGGCCATGTTCATCGGGATGAGTTTTGCTTTGCGTCCCGTGAAAATTCCCGCGAGGGCTTTTTCCACATTGGATTCGCCAAATTCCAACAAGGCAAAAGATGCGGCTACAGAGATCGTATTTTTCATGATGACGAGTTTGCTAAAAGCCTCGCCACTTTCTTCAGAGACTTTTCTTAGGACTTCTGAGTAATCCAGAGGGACGAGGAGGACATCTTTGGGAAGATTGAGATTTTCAGGATGGGTGACGGTCGGGTCATAGATGAGTGCGCCGCCGGGGGCCATTTCATGGGCATGAATCCGGGCTGTCGAATCTTCGAACGTTGCTAACAGATGAATGGGATCAAGGTGGGACCGGGTGGGTTCACCCGATACACGGATCTGAAAATAGCTGTGCTCTCCTATAATATTGGAGTGGTATTCACGTTTTCCGAAAATCCAAAGGCCGCCTGCGACACAGGCCCGGCCGAAAAGGTTGGCTGAAGAATCAACACCGGTTCCTTGAGGTCCGCCGATCATCCACGACAGGTCATTGACGGTTTTTTTCATTTAGAATTTACTCCTAGGGTTTTTTATTATATATGAAGGCTTTTCCCTGCCCAAGCTTGTGAATCGGGGATTGCACTCGCCTACTATTTCTCGTACAATCTTTTGCGACCCCAGCAAACCGTATAAGTTTGAACACTATATCAATTTCAACGGGAGTTCTCAATAAAAAAATGGCAGACCCAATATCCGAAATGTCTAAGGTAGGGGCGCGATTTACGCGGCTTTGCCGCACTCGAAGACGTGCCGCGCCCTCTTCAAACAGGGCGTCATCAATGACGCCCCTACAGGTAAATACCAACCTCTACATTAATGGTAAATGGATTCCGGCGGAGTCCGGGCGCACGTTCCAGACCTTAAACCCAGCTACAGAAGAGGTTTTGACGGAGGTGGCCGAGGCGGGTGAGAAGGATATTGATAAAGCGGTAAAGGCGGCTCGAAAAGCTTTTGACTCCGGTCCATGGTCCAAAATGAAGCCGAGCGACCGGGAAAAAATCCTTCGCCGGATTGCCGCGCTTATTGATGAACATAAGGAAGAATTAGCCCTCCTAGAGACACTGGATAGCGGAAAACCCATCGGGAACAGCCGGAATATCGATATCCCGGCCGGGGCCGGGGCCTTTGAATATTATGCCGGATGGGCTGATAAATTGGCGGGTGAGACCCTCCCCGCGGATCCCAATTTTTTTACTTACACGCTTCGTGAACCGCTCGGTGTGATTGGGGCGATTACGCCTTGGAATTTTCCTTTTTGTATCGCCGCGCAAAAAATTGCACCGGCGCTTGCCGCAGGCAATACGGTCGTTTTAAAACCCGCTGAACAAACCCCCCTTACCGCCTTAAAACTCGCAGAAATTTGCGAAGAGGCCGGACTCCCGGAAGGGGTCTTAAATGTGGTCCCGGGTTTTGGACCCACCGCTGGTGCGGCACTTGTCCGCCGTCCCGAAGTCGACGGAATTTCCTTTACCGGCGAATATCTCACGGGACAAGAGATCATGAAAAACGCCGCGGCCACTTTAAAACGCATTTCATTTGAATTGGGCGGTAAGTCGGCCAACATCATTTTTGCGGACGCGGATTTGGAAAAGGCCGCGGACTTTGCCTGTGACGGGATCTTTTTTAATCAAGGAGAGGTTTGCTGCGCGGGCTCGCGTCTTTTCGTGGAAGAAAAAATCAAAAAATCTTTTACGGAAAGATTGCTCGAGCGGGCAAAAAATTGGAAACCGGGCGACCCCATGAATTCTAAGACCCAAATGGGAGCCCTTGTCTCCAAAGAACAATTCGAAAAAGTGCTTTCCTATATAGAGATCGGAGAAAAAGAGGGCGCGAAGCTCCTGTTGGACGGCCGGAATCAAAAGGGAAAAGGATATTTTGTAGGTCCGACTATTTTTGATGAAGTTACGAATAAGATGCGTGTTGCCCAAGAAGAAATTTTTGGGCCGGTGCTTGCAAAAATTTCTTTTCGGGATTTGGATGAAGTTTTAGACCAAGCCAATCAAAGCTTTTACGGTCTCTCCGCCGGTGTTTGGACACAGGATATTCAAAAGGCCCATCGGGCGGCGCGGGCGCTGAAAGTCGGAACCGTGTGGGTGAATTGTTACGGCGCCTTTGATCATTCGATGCCTTTTGGCGGATACAAAATGTCAGGCTTCGGCCGCGAGGGCGGAAGCCGCACATTTGATTTTTATACGCAGATTAAATCCGTTTGGGTCCAATTATGAGCCCCTCTCCTTTATCCTCTCCCCTGAGGGGAGAGGACCGCAGTTGTAGGGACCGTCCCCCAGGGGACGTGCCTTGTCATGTAGGGGCGCCATTGATGGCGCCCTGGATTAGGGCGTGATGAATCACGCCCCTACAGACAAAGATGTTGCCCCGCAATGACAATAAGGTTTACACAATGACGCTTGCCGAACAAATCCACGCCGCAGTTTCAAAAGCCTTTCCTGACTCTGAAGTCACCATCCAAGATATGACCGGGGGCGGGGATCATTTTGAAGTGGTCGTCGTGTCGCCTGCGTTTGGGGGCAAGACGCGGATTGAGCAGCACCAAATGGTTCACGCGTCCCTGGAGTTTCTAAAGGATAAAATCCACGCCGTCAAAATCCGGACGATTGCATCCTAATTCATGGATGCGCTCAGCCTTTTTGGTTTGTTTTCCGTCCTACTCATGTTAGTTTTGTACTCACTCGAGAAGCGCAGTCACTGGTTTATCCTGGCCTTTTCCGCATCCTGCCTCTTGGCATCAGCTTATGGGTTTCTCCAAGGTGCCTGGCCCTTTGGTTTAGTAGAGATTGTATGGGCGGTGGTAGTGTTTCACCGGTGGTGGGTTACCCGGAGTTCAGAGAAAGGCCATTAAGAGATCGTTTGCCAGAGAAAGAGTATCGTAATAAAATAGGAGCCACATATGAGCAACAACACGATGGATAGAATCAAATCCGAGATCCATGCCGGTAAGATCGTTATTTTTATGAAAGGCACGCCCGATTCGCCGCAGTGCGGGTTTTCCGCCAGGTCGGTGGAGATTTTGAAGGGTCACGGGCATCCTTTTCATTCCGTGGATATCCTCGCGAATCCTGATATCCGGGCGATGCTGCCGCAGGTTTCCAACTGGCCTACTTTCCCGCAAATTTTTGTGGGAGGAAAATTAATCGGAGGATGCGACATCCTTACGGAAATGGATGAACAAGGCGAATTAAAACCGCTTCTCGAGGAGGCATTTAAAAAATGAAAAACCGTTTGATAGGCTTATTTATTCTTGGGCTTTCCGGTTTTGTTCTTTTGAACCTGCCGGCTTTTGCGGCCACTGAAGCAAAAGCGAAAAAAAACGCTCCGGAAAAAGAAGCAAAGACGGCAGACACAAAGCCTGCAAACAAAGATGCGAAGATCGAAGACGGTAAAAAAGTAACTCTTCATTACAAGCTCTATGTGGAAAATCAGCTTCTGGAAACCGCGGACGACAAAGACCCCTTTATTTATACCCAGGGCCAGCATCAAATCGTTCCCGGGCTTGAAAAGGGTCTGGCGGGGCTTAAAGTAGGCGAACATAAAGAAATTCGTGTAAAACCCGAAGAGGCCTACGGTCTTCCCAATCCTAAGGCGGTTAGGGAGATCTCAACGGATAAGCTTCCCGCCGAGGTTCCGAAAAAAGTGGGAACGATCCTTGAAGCAAAATCTCCCCAAGGCCAGGTGCTCTTGGTCAAAATCAAGGAAGTAAAAGACAAAACGGTCGTGGTTGATTTCAATCACCCGCTGGCCGGAAAAGAACTCGTTTTTCAAGTTGATGTTATCAGTGTTGCTTAAGTTGCTTAATAGGAGGTTTTTAAGTTATGGTTAAGATCGGGCAAAAAATTCAAGATTTTGAATACGATGCTTATCACAATGATGATGTAGCAAAACAAAAATTATCTGATTTCAAAGGAAAATGGCTCATTCTTCTTTTTTACCCTGCGGATTTTACGTTTATTTGTCCGACGGAATTGGAAGAGGCCGCCAATTATTACGAGGAATTCAAAAAAGCCGGAGCTGAGATTTTAAGTATCAGCACCGATACGGTTTATGTCCACAAGGCATGGCATGATGTTTCACCCGCCGTCAAAAAAATCAAATTCCCCATGGTTGCAGATCCTACCGGAAAAATTTGCCGGGAATTTGGAACGTATATTGAAGAAGCCGGGCTCTCGCTGCGCGGCACCTTCATTGTTGATCCGGACGGAACGCTGAAGGCCTACGAGATTCACGACAACAGCATCGGAAGAAGCGCCAAAGAAATTCTTCGCAAAGTCCAAGCCGCGAAGTTTGTCAGAGAAAACAAAGGCGAAGTTTGCCCCGCGGGTTGGGAACCCGGCAAGAAGACTTTGAGGCCCGGGCTTGATTTAGTCGGAAAAATATAACACGGTTTGTCATTGCGATCCGCCAGCTTTTTGGCGGAGAAGCAATCTGCCGCCCTGCTTCTAACAATAAGGAGGCGTTATGGCCCTGCAAGATCTCTTCAGCAATGTGCACTTGCTCATGCGTTGGCTGCATGTCATCGCGGGAATCACCTGGATCGGTCATCTGTATTTCTTCAATTTTGTAAACGTCCCGCTTCAAGCAGCCCTTGATGATGCCAGCAAGAAGGCGGTCAATCCCAAACTCCTTCCGCGCGCCCTGTGGTGGTTTCGCTGGGCCGCCATGACCACTTTTCTTGCAGGACTTGTTCTCTTCACGATGATTTACATGTATACGCCCGGCGTTGGTTTTGGTCCGAGTTCGCTTTTCCGGGATGCCAATGGACTCACATCGCGCGCCATTTGGATTTTGATCGGCGGGGGTCTGGGAACCATCATGTGGTTTAACGTGTGGCATTTCATTTGGCCCCTTCAAAAAGGGATCCTCTCCGGAAAATTCACAGCGGAGCAACTTCCGGCTGTGCGCAAAAAAGCGCTGCTCATTTCCCGCATCAATACTTTTCTCTCAGGTCCCATGCTTTTTGGGATGCTTGCCCCGGCCCATTATGGCGCCTTCAACGGCGTGACCTTTGCCATTTTTTCCGCAGTGGGTGTAGTAAGTCTTTGGGCGGCCATCGCCACTTCCAGCAAGGTCGGCACGTCTGTTTAAATGAAAAGCGTAAAGCGAAAAATCAAAATTCAAAATTAAAATTGTATCTATTGATAATACCGCGAAGCGGCTCCAAAGTTTTTCGTTTTTCGTTTTGCCTTTATTAGTTTGATGAAACAAATAACCATTCGTATCGGCCATAGTCCCGATCCAGACGACGCCTTCATGTTCTACGCCCTGGCCAAGGGCAGAATTCCCTCCGAAGGTTTTGAGGTGGAACACGTGGTCGAAGATATTGAATCTTTAAACAAGCGCGCCTTGAATACTTTTCAGGGGGACAGTCCCCATTTAGAAGTCACCGCCCTTTCTTGTCACACCTTTGCTTTGGTAGCGGACCGCTATCAACTCATTCCCTACGGTGCCAGTGTGGGAGATGGTTACGGGCCGGTGTTGGTGGGACCAGCGTGTCATCCTGAGGGCCGAAGGCCCGAAGGATCTCAGATCCTTCGCTCCGCTCAGGATGACACAAGGCGTCAAATCCGAGGCAAGCGCATCGCAGTCCCGGGACGTTACACCACGGCTTTTCTTGTCCTCCAAATTTATGAAAGTGATTTTGAACCTGTTTTTATTCCTTTCGATAAAATTTTTGATGCACTTCAAAAAGGCGAGGTCGATTTCGGTCTTTTGATTCACGAGGGCCAATTGACCTATCAAGAATTAGGATTTGAAAAAATAGCGGACTTAGGGGAGTGGTGGGCCGAGGAACACAACTTGCCGCTTCCTCTTGGAATCAACGCCATCCGGCGGGACATAAAAGAAGAAGATAAAATTGCTTTCAACCGTCTTTTCCTAAAAAGCATCGATTATGCGATGACTCACCGCGAAGATGCTCTCGCTTACGCCTTAAAATATGGGCGGGGGATTGATACAAAACGCGGAGACCGGTTTATCGGAATGTATGTGAATGATTACTCGCTGGATCTCGGCGAAAAAGGCATGCAAGCCCTCCGGCTTCTTTTTGAACAAGGTTGGAAGAAAAACCTTCTTCCCCGTCCGTTAGAAGCCGGCGATTTGCTTGCCACCCGTTAAAAAAGCCCGCCTCAAATCACGGAACTTTTGTAACGATCAGATACAGCGCCAGGATGACAGAAAGAGCGCCGATCACCATTTGAAGCGTGATCGGGCCTAGGCCCACCATCAAAATCGGAGCCAGTACCCCTGGCAGCAATAGCGCCAGCCCGCTAATCAGAAGCAGGATTCTAGCAATGAGTTTCACAGGCATTTGTCTCACCCCCTTCTCAGTAATCAGTATCCCCTTGAGCCTGCTTAATATTGGGCTCACAAATATCAGCGTACGTCTCTATTTAAACTTTCCCCGAGAAACCTAGGAAAGTCAAGGGTTTGAGCCTATAATTCGAGGATTTTGGGAAGGCGGTTCAAGATCCGGCAGCCCTTTTTGGTCACAAGGACCATGTCTTCAATCCGGACCCCGCCCGCGTCCGTGTAATAAAGACCGGGCTCTACCGTCACCACTTGGCCGGCTTTTAAGATGTCTTTGACCCCGCCGATCCGTGGAGATTCGTGGATTTCAAGACCCACACCGTGTCCCGTTCCGTGAAAAAATCCCTGCATCCGGCCTTTCATGTGACCGGAGGGAAATCCCAATTCTTCAAAACGTTTTTGAATCGCCTGATGGATTTGGCCGCCATCGGCGCCGTCACGAATATTTTTAAAAGCAATTTCTTGCCCTTCAAGAACAGCCGCGTTCATTCGTTTGAGTTTAGGCGAGGCCTTGCCGCGGACCACGGTTCGTGACAGATCCGCATAATAACGGGTCGTTACGGACTGGGGAAAAATATCCATCACAATGGGTTCGTTCGGCCGAAGCGGTCCCGAGCCTTGATTGTGCGGATCCACGCCGTCAATCCCGCAGGCAATAATCGTATGCTGGGCGACGCAGTTTTGTTCCATGAGTGAGACATTGACAATTCGTTTGATCTCTTCGCTGGTAAGAACTTTGCCTCGGTAAAAGAGTTTCCCTTTTTGGATTTTGGAACGCGCGATCACTTCCGTGGCCATACGGCAGGCAGCCTCCGTGTGGCGAAGCGCGTCTTCAATGGCCCCGACTTCTTTGGGCGTTTTGATTGCCCTTGATTCAAAAAAGGGTTCATTCTTAATGGCGATTTCAAACTTCATTTTTCTAAGACGGTCCGCATAGACGATGGGGAAGTCATAAGAAACAAGTAAGTTTTTGATCTTCTTCTGTTTTAGAAAATCTGCAATAAGACCTAAGAAACTCGCCTTTTCACCGGTTCTTTTCTTATGGTCAGCAGCAAGGCGCGAAGTGGAATGCACTTCATGGACCGTAGATTCTTTGCGGGCGCGGTCCACTTCAAGGTCGCTCATGAGCAAGTGCTTTCGCCCATTGATTTGGATAAAAACAAAAGGATCCGGGGCAATGAACCGCGTGGCGTAGTAGAGATTGGCGTCTTTTTCGCTCGCCGCAATGATTAAGATAGCTTCCCTATTTTTCATATCGTTACTCATCGTCAAAAACTCAGCCCTTCTTCATAATAACTTGTCAGCCCACAACCGCTCTATAAAAATTTTCCATGGGAGAATTTCGATTCCTCATGTATTTTTATCCGGATAAATTACATTAGTAAAGTAATTTATCCGGACCCCTTTTATATATAGCAAGATACATACTTATCCACCAAGCGCATAAGCCCTCTTAGGAGCGGCGAGGGTACAGGCCCTCAGAGTTCTTTGAAATAAAGCAATACACCCCCCTATTCTTTCCCTATTTGCGTAATTAGCCTCCATCTTTTAGAATAATCGCCAAAAATCACAGGAGGATTTTGTTTATGAGTCAGTTCGTCAAAGTTGCAAAGAAAAGCCAGATCTCAACAGACACCGGCAAATACATTCAAGTGGAAGGCAGGGAAATTGCACTTTTTAGAGTGGGAGATAAGATTCATGCCATCGATCATGTGTGTCCTCATCAGGGCGGACCGCTCGCCGAGGGCGGACTGGATGGAAATACGGTCATGTGCCCGTGGCACGGCTGGCAGTTTGATGTGACGACAGGGGAATGTACTTTCAATCCTTCGATTAAACAAATGACCTACAAAGTCAGAGAAGAAGGCGACGACATTCTGGTTGAAGTCTAAGATAATCTCGCGTAATCTATCATTTTTTCCACCCCATGAAAAAACTGACGCTTGAAGAATTGCCTTTAAAGGCCAAAGAAATCCGCAGGGATATCATTAAGATGCTGACGGAGGCCGGCTCAGGCCATCCGGGCGGCTCACTTTCCTGTACCGATATTCTCACGTCGCTTTATTTCCACATCATGAATCACGATCCCGAAAAGCCGAAATGGGCGGACCGGGACCGGTTGATTTTAAGTAAAGGTCACGGCGCACCCGCGCTTTATGCGGCGCTCGCTCATGCCGGTTATTTTCCAACAGAGCTTCTTATCACTTTGCGAAAATTGGACAGCCCTCTTCAAGGTCATCCGGATTTGCGCCGTCTTCCGGGCATTGAGGCCTCGACAGGTTCTTTGGGCCAGGGACTCTCGGTCGGAATCGGAACAGCGCTTGCGCGGCGGCTTGATAAAAAGTCTTATTACACTTATGTGGTGATGAGCGACGGTGAAACCAATGAAGGCCAGGTCTGGGAAGCGGCATCCGCTGCGGCGCATCACCGCGTGGATCATTTGATCGCCATTCTCGATTACAACAAATTCCAATTAGACGATTCCGTTCAGAAAATTTGTGATATGGAACCCATGGTAGGGAAGTGGCAGAATTTTAATTGGCATGTTCAGGAAATTGACGGTCACAACCTCCGCCAAATTGTCGCGGCGATTAAAGAGGCCCAAGAGGTTCGCGGCAAACCCTGCATGATCGTGGCCCACACCATTAAAGGAAAGGGCGTTTCCTTTATGGAAAATAACAATCACTTTCACGGCGTGGCGCCCACGAAGGATGAGGCAGAGAAAGCGCTGGCGGAATTGACGTAGGGGCGTGATTAATCACGCCCTATTCATAGGGCGGCATCAATGCCGCCCCTACAAACGGTGATTATGGAAAAGAAACTAGGGCCAGCGACAAGAGACGCCTACGGCGAAGTTTTGGTAGAGCTCGGCAAAGAAAATCCAAATGTCGTTGTTTTGGATGCTGACCTCTCCAAATCCACTAAGACCGCGGCGTTTGGCGAAAAATTTCCCGAGCGGTTTTTTAATGTCGGAATCCAAGAAGCCGATATGGTGGGTATCGCAGCGGGACTCGCTTATTCCGGTAAAATTCCTTTCGTTTCAAGTTTTGCCTGCTTTTTAGTCTGCAAATCCTATGACCAGCTCCGGATGTCGGTGGCCTATCCCGAAGCCAATGTAAAAATTGTCGCCTCTCACGGCGGGATCAGCGTGGGAGAAGACGGTGCTTCTCAGCAGTCTATCGAAGATTTTTCTTTGATGACCTCCCTGCCTAACTTTGTAGTGATGAACCCTTGCGATAATCTGGAAACCAGGGCCTTGGTCCGCCAGGCCGCTAGTCACAAAGGCCCTGTTTATATCCGGACCGGCAGGCCAAAAACCCCTAATATTCACACCGAAAAAACGCGTTTTGAAATCGGCAAGGGGATCCGTCTCAAAGAAGGAAAAGACGTCACACTTGTGGCGACAGGACTTCTAGTTTTTGAAGCGCTCCTTGCCGAAGAAAAACTTCGCTCAGATGGCATCGAAGCAAGCGTTGTCGATATCCACACCCTCAAACCCTTGGATCACGAGCTTCTTTTAGAAGAAGCGCGCCGGACCCACGCCTTTGTGGTTTGCGAAGAGCACCAAGTTTGGGGCGGGCTTGGGAGTGCAGCCGCTCGTTTAACCAGCCAGGAAAATCCGCTTCCTATAGAATTTGTGGGGATTCAGGATGTTTACGCGGAATCCGGAAAACCCGAAGAACTTTTCCAAAAATACGGTCTCACCGCCTCACATATTGTGACAGCAGCCAAGAAAGTTCTCTCCAAAAAGGGGCGCGTGAGCGTTTAGTCACCCCTAGTCATTGCGAGGCGATGTCCAAAGCGATGCCGAAGCAATCCCCAATTAGAAATGTTAGAGTTTATTCCCTGACACGTACGCTGCAACGCTCCAAAATTTTCGTTAGCCTCCTCGTTTCTATCCTATCTATTTCTGCAGATACGCCTCCCGCGCCTCAACCGGCGGTCTCAGCGCCTGCACCGGCTCCCAAGCTTGTCCGGCCGGTTTCAATCGATTACGCAAAAGAAGCGATGGTGGTGACGGCTCATCCCGAGGCAACCAAGGCAGCGCTTGAAATCCTTCAATCGGGCGGAAACGCAGTGGATGCAGCGATTGCGGCCCAGTGGATGCTCAACGTTGCCGAGCCTCAATCGTCAGGAATCGGAGGCGGCGGATTTTTTCTTTATTTTGATGCGAAGACCCGGTCTGTCCATTCGTTTGATGGAAGAGAAAAGGCCCCGGCCCACGCAACGGCTGATATGTTTATGGAGGCATCCGGAGATCCCATGCCTTTTTATCCCGACCGAATCACGGGCGGTCTTCCGGTCGGCGTCCCGGGGACACTCAAACTTTTAAAACGCGTCTACGGCCAATACGCGAGCAAAAAATTTAGCTTCGGCGAATTATTTAATCCTGCGATACGACTCGCGAGTGAAGGCGTTCCTGTTTCAAAGCGTCTGGCAGAAGCTCTCCAAGATGAAGAGGCTCGCCTCAAACGTTTCGAGGCTGCAAAGGCTGTTTTTTTTCATCCGGACGGCACGCCCTATAAAGAAGGCGAGCTTTTGATTCAAAAAGATCTGGCGCATACGTTTGAAACGATCGCGGAAAAAGGCGTCGGATCTTTTTATGAAGGAGAAATCGCCCGCGCGATTGTGTTGGCCGTGCAAGGCGCCCCGTATCATCCGGGGCTCTTAACCATGGAAGACCTTATCTTCTACGAGATATTTGAACGAGACGCGCTGCATGGTTCCTACCGCGGCCACGATATTTTTTCGATGGGCCCGCCTTCCTCCGGTGGAATTGCGCTTCTCGAGATCCTCAACATCATCGAAAATTACAGTCTTACTTTTTATGGACCCGAGGCCGACACCTTTCATTTAGCGATCGAGGCGCAAAAAATAGCCTTTGAAGACCGAGCGCAGTATTTAGGCGATCCGGATTTTGTGTCCATTCCTGTAGAAAAACTTACTTCAAAGGATTACGCCAAGAAAAAGGCCCACGATATCAAATTTGATCAAGTCCGGCTGATCGAATCCCCGGCGGAAGAGGCCTCGCTCGCTGCCCGTGCCAACACGTCTCATATTTCCATCCGGGACGCAGAAGGAAATATTGTTTCTTACACGACCACTATCGAACATCTCTTTGGTTCCGGCATCGTTGTTCCAGGCTGGGGATTTTTTCTCAATAACGAACTCACCGATTTTGACGCGGTCCCGAGGATCCCTTCAAAAATCCTCAATTCGGTTGCGCCGAAGGGGTCGGCGATAGCCTCGGCCCTGCCGTCACAAATGAAGGGAAAACTTAAGGCCAATGCGCCGGGGCCTGAAAAAAGGCCGCGCAGCAGCATGTGTCCGATTATTATTTTCCGGAACGGCGTACCTTATTTTATTGCGGGCTCTCCCGGAGGTTCCCTCATCATTCCCATTGTGCAAGAGATGGTGATGTATTTGATCGATTTTAAAATGCCGCCTGACCAAGTGCTTCTTGCGCCCCGTTTTGCGGCGCGGACCAATGTGGTCGAGGCGGAGAGCGATTTCTTTGAAAGCCCCAAGATCGTTCAATCGTTAAAAGACCGCGGCCACGTTTTTACCCTTGCCAAACCTTTCGGCAACGCGCAGGCAATTTTTTTTGACAGCAAGACCAAGTCCTTCATTGGAGTAAGCGATCCGCGTGGTGACGGCCAGGCCCGTGGATATTAAAAAGCAAAAACAACTTCTCCTTCTCCTTCTTTTAGTATCTCTTTTCGGGAAAATAGCTTTCCGCCTTTTTCTTTCAAGACATGCCGACTACTGGGCCGGCGGCTACAGCCAGTATTATCTTCTCGCAAAAAAATTTCTCGCGGCGGGTGAGCTTTTTGAGTACCGGAATTACGGCCCGCGTCTGGAGGTGATTTTCTACTCGCTTCGGCCGCCTCTTTACCCTTTATTCATAGCCTTGGCAGGCCGGCTTACTCACTTCTCCGTTCCGAGTTTCATTGCGGCCGAGGCTTTGGTTTCGACACTCACGGTTGCGCTGGTTTACCAAATCACGGGCCGGATTGCAGGCCCGCGCGCCGCACTTTTTGCCGCGACTTTGTGCGCCTTTTATCCCTACGATTTTTTTCACGACACCCAGCTTCAGGAAAACGTGCTTTACAATTTTTTCTCACTTGTCTCGGTGGCGTCTTTAGTCCTCGGCCTGGAAACACAAAAGAAACGGTTCTTCCTTGCCGCCGGAATGATTCTCGGGCTTGCTACACTCGTTCGTGCTTCGCACGAGTTGCACTCGGCGGCTCTTGTGCTCCTTGTTTTTTTTATTTTGAGGAAAAATTTAAAGCGGGGCATTTTATTCACAGGCCTCCTGGCTTTAGGCTGGCTGGTTTGCGCGAGCCCGTGGCTTGTTCGAAACAAGCGCGTGATCGGGCACTTTGCCCTGACGAGTCATGCGGGACAGGGTCTTGCCTTTGCGCACAATGAATATAGTTTCCATTCGTTTCCGTGGCGGAGCATGGATGAAAGCAGCGCCGTTTTTCTTGCCCATCTCGGGAAAAGTCAACAAGCGATGCTTCAAAAACTATCCAAAGACGAAATGGCCAGAAGCCGGTGGTTTCAATCCCTCGCTTTTGATTACATGCGCCGCCACAAACTTCAAACACTCAAACGCGGATTTTTCAAGGCCGTCTTCAATTTCCTCGGAATTCTTTCCCCGCTTCACGGGTCTTTTGAAAATACCGTTCACTTTCTTTCCTATTGGATACTGACTGTTCTCGCGCTCTGGGCCCTGCCGCAGGTGGGACGGAGTGTTTACTTTCAGATTTTTCTGACGCTGTCATTGTCACAGGCCGCGGCCTCCTTTGTTTTCTGGGCTCATACGAGCCACCGTTCTTTCCTCGACCCCCTTCTTGCCGTCCTTGCCGGCATTGGCGCAAACCGGCTCTTTGTCCGCAGGCCCGAAACACGGGCTGTGATATAATTTCTGACCGCCGATGAGAACCTACCTTGATCTATTAAGATACATTCTTGCAAGAGGTGCCCAGAAAAAGGACAGGACCGGCGTGGGAACGATCAGCGTCTTCGGCTATCAGATGCGCTTCGATCTGCAAGATGGTTTCCCGCTTGTGACCACAAAAAAAGTTCATCTTAAATCCGTGATCTACGAGCTTCTTTGGTTTTTGCGCGGAGACACCAATGTAAAATATTTAAAAGAGCACGGCGTCACGATCTGGGACGAATGGGCGGGAGAAGAGGGCGAGCTCGGCCCGGTCTACGGTAAACAGTGGCGGGCCTGGACGACCGGTGACGGCAAAACGATCGATCAGATCTCTCAAGTGATCAGCCGCATTAAAAAAAATCCGGATGACCGGAGGCTTTTGGTGAGCGCCTGGAATGTCACCGAGGTCGAGCGAATGGCCCTGCCGCCGTGTCACTGTCTTTTTCAATTTTATGTCAGTCAGGGAAAATTAAGCTGTCAGCTTTATCAGCGAAGTGCGGATGCATTTTTGGGTATTCCTTTTAATATCGCCTCCTATGCGCTCCTCACCCTAATGGCGGCGCAGGTGACAGGCTTAGCGGCCGGAGAATTTATTCACACCTTTGGCGACGTTCATATTTATTTAAATCATCTTGAGCAAGTGAAGCTCCAGCTTTCGCGCGAGCCGAAACCGCTTCCCCAAATGATCCTCAATCCCGGCGTAAAAGATATTTTTGATTTCAAATACGAAGATTTCGAAATCCAAGGCTACGACCCTCATCCTGCCATCAAAGCTCCTATTGCCGTTTAAAAACCATACAAATGGACGTAGGTCTTGCCAGGTCTTTTACTTTTTTATATAATTTAATCGCAGATTAGCAATTAGGGTTGTAGGCGTTTCGCCGTATCTTGGCGAACGTCCCGCCTAAAAGCCGGATACCCCGCCTTTTCCTAATCCTTCTCAAAGGAGAACAAATGACAAAAATGAATGCAATTTCCGTCGAACATTTTGTGCCTCGGATATTCATCGTACGAGGCGAAAAAGTGATTCTCGATGCCGAACTCGCCCAAATCTACGGGGTGAATACAGCTCGTTTAAATCAGCAGTTAACGCGCAATTTAAAAAAATTTCCGAGGGATTTTGTTTTTCGGTTAACGTCCATTGAATTTAAACGTTTGATGTTGCAATTTGCAACATCAAAGAAGAGGCGCGGCGGTCGGAGAAAACTCCCCTGGGCTTTTACGGAGCACGGCGCGATTATGATCGCTACCGTTCTTAACACTGAACGAGCGGTTGCCATGAGTGTCTATATTGTTCGGGCTTTCATTAAATTTAGAAAGATATTGGGAGAGAATAAGGATCTCGCGAATAAACTTGCCGAGCTAGAACGTAAACTTACTGAGCGCCTCGATGTTCATGGAGATGCGATTCGCCAGCTTTTTGAAGAAATTCGAGAGATTTTAAATCCTCCACTTCCAACAGATGCTTCATTTCCCAAACGTAAAATTGGGTTCCACAGGGATTGAGGAGGAGTATTACAAATTGGCCCAAGACCGAGAGAACGGCTTCTTACGGAAGGCGCAAAGGCGCTTTTTGATGCTGAGTTTCCAGCGGCTTTAGTCATTCCTCAAAATTAAGTTTTCTTTTACCGGATATGTCGAATTCCACTCGATGACCACCAAACTTCAATTCGCCAAACACCTTCCAAAGATTGGCTGATTTTGGTATGATTTTGGCCTATGCCAGGTACGCTCACACGCCCCAGCCCGCCGCTTGACGGTTACACCGCGCTCCGCGATCAGGTCCGCGAAACACTCCTTTTAGGCCAGGAGAGGATCGAACAGGAGAAAGTAA
>CAYJTB010000029.1:0-25235 GCA_964372875.1 uncultured bacterium | reverse complement strand
ATCACACCAATGTCTGCACCGCGCGCTGTCTTTTTTGCGCGTTTGCGCGGCGGCCTGGTGAAGCGGGCGGTTACACGTTTTCTTTGGATGAGATCCACGAAAAAGTCCTTCAGGCCATTGAGAAATGGCACATCAACGAAGTCCACATTGTGGGCGGCCATCATCCGGACCTGGGGCTTGATTATTACATTGGGATGATGCGGAAAATCCGTGAGGCCGCGCCTTCTCTTTACATCAAAGCCCTCACCTCTGCTGAGATTATGGATATCGCGCTCCGGGAAAAAATTTCAACCAAGGAAGTTTTGACGACCTTAAAAGATGCCGGCCTTGACGGTATGCCCGGCGGCGGCGCGGAGATTTTTTCCGAGCGTGTCCGCAAAAAAATTTGTCCTGATAAAGTAACGGCCCAGGAATGGCTTCAGATTCACCGCGAGGCGCATGAACTGGGCCTGCGCACCAATTGCACGATGCTTTACGGCCACATCGAAACCCTGGAAGAACGGGTAGATCATGTTTTAAGACTCCGTGCGCTTCAGGATGAAACGCGCGGATTTTATTCCTTCATTCCGCTTGCTTACAATGCCGAAAATACTCCTATGGGAAAAATAGGCGAACCGGGAGGTTTTACAGATTTAAAAGTCTGTGCGGTGTCGCGCCTCCTTTTCGACAATATCCCGCACCTTAAAGGCCACTGGATCACCCATGGCCTTAAAATGGCCCAGGTTGCTTTAAGTTTCGGGGTGGACGATTTGGGCGGCACGAATTTAAACGAGAAAATCATCCATGACGCGGGAAGCGACACGCCCACTGATCTTTCGGAATCCGACCTTCAGCATTTGATCCGCGAAGCGGGTTACGAGCCTTGTCTTGTAGATAGTTCGTATCAGTACGTTTCTTGAACAGTAACAGGAAACTCACTAAGAAATGGTCATGAAGAAATTGAGAAAACTTTTAATGCTGGCGCTCATCATGGGTTTAGCCATAGCTTTTTCGCAGCCGGTTTTAGCGGAAGACAAACCCCATTGGTGGGAGAGTCTCAATAAGGACTCCAAAAAAGCTGGGAAAGAGGCCGAGAAAAACAAGAAAGAAGCTGAGAAAAATGTGAAAAAGACCAAGAAAGGTGCCAAAAAAATAGTCAAAAAGCACGTAGTCAAAAAACGCTACCATAAAAAAGTAAACAAAGGTGCAAAGAAGCAAAAAAACGCTCCCGCCAAAACTCAATAAATTTCAATCTTCCGCTGATTCCCCGGGCCGTCCTTTTTCTGGATGGCCCAATGGATTTTAGGAGGTTTTGTATGAATCAAAATGTGACAGTGATGGCCAAGGTGCACGCTAAAGCCGGGAAGGAAAACGAATTGCGCCAATTGCTCCTCTCGCTGATCGACCCGACACGCGAAGAAGTAAGCTGTCTCAACTACGATTTGCACGAATCCGCTGAAAAGCCGGGCCTTTTCTTTTTCTACGAAAACTGGTCAAACCCGGCAGGTTTGGCGCAGCATTTTGAAGCCTCTCATGTCAAACAAGCCCTCAAAGATGCTGAAGTGCTTTTGGCCGAGCCTCTTGAAATCCAAACCCTTTATATGATCAGCCGGCCCGAACTCTAGCCAAGAAAGCTGCCGCGCGGCAGCTTTCTTAAAATCCAATGAATCCACGCTACAAACAAATGCTGCAAGGGATGAAAGCGAAGGAAAAAGGGGCGAAGAAGCGGCGTGAGAAATGGTCCCTTTACATTTTAAAATGCGCGGACTCATCGCTTTATACGGGCATCGCCAAAGATATCCAGAAACGCTTTCAGATGCATTCCGAGGGAAAAGGCGCCCGTTACACCCGGACCCGCCGGCCCCTTGAGATTGTCTATCAAGAAACCTGTAAGTCGCGCACCCACGCGCTGGTACGCGAATGTGCCGTCAAAGCTTTACCTAAGGCGAAAAAACTAGCCCTTTTGGGCACTTCTTAAATTCTCCGTTCTTTCGGCAATATGGGTTTGAAAGAGTCGAACTGCCGGCTACGAATCGATCAGGGGTTTAAACTCAGGCGGTAGAGGGGAAGTAAAAGTAAGTCGTTTGCCGCTTTTGGGGTGATTAAATTCCAAGCGGGAGGCGTGAAGCGCAATGCGGCCCGCCATCGCCGAAGCCGCTCCATATGTTTTATCGCCCACTACCGGGTGGCCCAGATCCGACAAATGAACACGTATCTGATGCTTACGCCCGGTCTCAAGACGAATCTTTAAAAGAGAAAATTTTTTGCCTGGTTTCACCACTTCGTAATGCGTCACCGCCCATTTTGATTCAGCAGTTTTCGGGCCGCTCGCCACTCTTAATATTTTATTTTCACTCAGCCAACTTTTAAGAGTTCCTGTGCGCTCTTTGGGGCATCCTTCCACCACGGCTTGATACTCTTTTGAAAATTTGTCCCAATTTTTCTGCAATTTGAATTTTGTCTCCTCGTTTTTCGCGAAAAGAAGAAGCCCTGAGACGTCCCGGTCAAGCCGGTGGACCACAAAAACTTGTTTCCGATACCGGGTCTTATGAGGATTCCAAGCCGAGGCTTTTTTATTGAGGTAATCATTGACCGCAAAGATAGCAGTCTCGCGCTGGATTTTTTCGGTGGCGATCGTCAAAAGCCCAGCCGGTTTATTAATGATAATAACCTCCTCATCCTCATCAATAATTTCAAGATTGAACTGGGATGAGGGAGTAAGCGCCCTTACTCTTGAGGTTTCGATTCGGACCTCATCGCCGGGACGGAGCCAATGGTCAAACCGGGTCGTGACGCGGTCTGCCACGGAGACGCAATTGTGTTTGAGGTACTGCTTTACCTTGGTTTTCTTGACCTCAGGAAAGGAAGCAAAGAGGAATTCTAAAAGCCCCGTCTCGCGATCCGCTTTAAACGTCTTTTTCATGCCCCGATGGTATCACCCTTTGAAATGTCAGACAAAATCTAAAATTTCTGTAAGGCTCTAAGTCTCGTGCCCCGGCGCTCAGCATTCATGGTAAAATACGGCCAATGAAACGGATGATTTATGGGAAACCCCCGGACGGAAAAATCCACCTCGTTCGCGACCTGCTCCTTGAAGCATGAAAAACCCTTGAACATTTAAAAATCAAGAAATACCCTCCATCTTTTTCCAAAACTAAATGCCCGTCCTCCTTCAAATCAATCAAATTAGCAAAGCCTATGGCGCACGAAGTATTCTTGATAGCGCTACCGCTTCTTTTTCAAGCGAACAAAAAATTGGGATGATCGGACGAAACGGCGCAGGCAAATCCACACTCTGCCGGATTCTTACGGGCCACGAGAATGCCGACGAGGGTGAGATCACGAGAAATTCACTTCTCAAATTAAGTTATCTTGAGCAGCATGATGTTTTTAAACCGGGCGAAAGCGTCCTTGATTATTTGATGCGCTCAACCGGGGCGGAGGCGTGGCAATGCGGCGCTACCGCCATCCGCTTTCATATTGATAATGATATGCTTGATCAGGTAGTCCAAAGCCTTCCAGGCGGTTATCAAACCAGAGTCAAATTAACGGCCATGCTATTGCGGGAGCCGAATTTTCTGATCTTGGACGAGCCCAGTAACTATTTGGATTTGAGCACCCTTATTCTTTTAGAAAATTTCCTGATCGATTTTCGGAGCGGCTATTTGATCGTCTCGCACGACCGCGAATTTTTAAAGCGCACCTGCGACCATACCTTGGAATTAGAAAGTGGACAGCTTACGCTTTACCCCGGTGATATTGAAGAATATTTTGAATTTAAAGACACAGAGCTTGCGCAAAAAGAGGCTTACAACCGCGGCGTCGAGAAAAAGCGCGACCAGCTTCAGGAATTTATCAACCGGTTTCGCGCCAAGGCTTCGACCGCGTCACGCGCTCAATCAAAGATAAAACAACTCGACAAACTCAAAACCATCGAGATCGGACACAAGGCCGGCAAGGTCCGCATTTATATGCCGCAGGTGGAAAAAAAATCCGGCCGCGTTTTTTGGTGTGAAGACCTTACGATCGGTTATGCGGAAAAAGACGTGGCCAAAGGAATCCATTTTGAAATTGAAAGAGGCCAGCACGTTGCGGTCTTAGGAGATAACGGCCAAGGAAAAACTACGTTCCTTAGAACGATTGCAGGAGATCTGCCTGCTAAAGCCGGGACTTTTCAGTGGGGCACAGGAATGAAAACCGGTTATTACGCCCAGCACGTTTTTAGTATCTTGGATCCCGAAGACACGATCTATGCCTATCTCATGCGTGAAAGCCCGGACGGTATTACCAGTCAGGATGTACTCAATATGGCCGGTTGTTTTCTTTTTAAAGGCGACGACGTAAAGAAAAAAGTAAAAATCCTAAGCGGGGGCGAGCGCGCACGCCTTGTCCTGGCCGGGCTTCTTCTTGCCAAAAACCCCGTGCTTTTACTTGATGAACCGACTAACCATTTGGATTTTGAAACCGTCGAGGCCTTAGGCCAGGCCCTTAAAAATTTTGCGGGGACCCTCTTTTTTATCAGTCATGACCGGACCTTCGTGAATCTTGTCGCCACCAATATTATTGAAGTAAAAAATGCAAAGGTAAGGCGCTACCCCGGAACTTATGAAGATTATGTCTATCACTTGGAAAGCGAGGCGCGTCATGAAAGGGAAGAAGCGCATCACACGGACTCTCATTCTCATGAGAAATCCGCAGCCTCTGCCACCGAAAGAGATCAAGAAAAGACAAAGGGCGCTCTGGTAAAAGAGAAAACCGAAGGGGCCCCTAAAAAATCGGGGTCTAAATCCGAAATCGCTAAGATCAAAAGGCAGATGACCGAGGCCGAAAAGCGGATGAAAAGCTCTGCCGAGGAACGCGACAAACTTCTTGAGGAGGTCAAAAAGAATCCGTTTTTTTATTCAAAGGATCGGAACAAACGTCTGAAGGAACTTCAAACCAGTGTCGAAGTACAGGAGGCCCAATGGTGCTTACTTCAAGAGAAATTAGACAAGTTGGACAAAGATTAACGACCGCGGTTGCCCTGCTGATGCTGACCTTTTTGTGGGGATGCGCCACGAAGCCGGCCGAGAAACCTGCGGTCAGTCCCCAAACAGAAGCCAAACCCACCACGGCAGCGGTCACCGAACCTCAAAAGGAGAATGAAGTGAAGATAAAAATCGAAACCAATCTAGGAGATATCGAAGCCGTTCTTTTTGCGCAAGAAGTCCCTAAGACCGTTGAAAATTTTGTGACGCTGGCCAACAAAAAGTTTTACGATGGCATTATTTTTCACCGGGTGATTCCCGGTTTCATGATCCAGACTGGAGACCCTGCCGGCACGGGCATGGGAGATGCAGGTTACAAATTTAAAGACGAATTTTCACCCCAACTCCGGCACAATAAACCGGGGATCTTTTCCATGGCCAACGCGGGTCCAAACACCAACGGCAGTCAATTTTTCATCACCCTGGCCCCCACTCCTTGGCTTGATAACAAACATTCCGTTTTTGGTGAGGTGACCCAAGGAATAGATGTGGTTGAAAAAATCGGCAACGCAGAACGCAATAGCCAAGACAAGCCTCTTAAAGAAATCAAAATGGTGCATGTTAAGGTGTTGGAGTAAAATACTTTTCTTAAATTAAAGGAGTTTCTATGAAACGGATTCGTATCAATGAAGAACGTTTAGTCAAAATCGCAGTCCAGGGAAAAGTCGCTGCTGCCTATCAGTGGGCGGAATTTGAAGTGGCACACGACGGCAAACCCTTTTCACTCCCCAGCACCGGAGGGATTGTTTATAACGTTCGGACCGGTGATTCTACTTTCGGTTGGGAAGGGGATCATATTGAACCCGGCGTCTCCGCTCTTACCGATGAAGACAAACGCGCCTCACGCGCCAATATGGGTTTTAATTTTCTCGCCTGTGTCGGCAATAAAGCACGGATTGTTTCAGGCGATGCGAAAGGAAAAATAGGTGTCGTTACAGGCCATCACGGCGGCGTGGAACATGTCACCATTGATTTTGACGAAACGACACTCCAAAAACTTACGATGGACGATAAAATCCTGATCGAAGGATTCGGCCAGGGGCTCAAGCTCATCGATTTTCCTGAAATTAAAGTTTATAACTTGGATCCGGACCTTTTGCACAAGATGCCCCTTCGCGTTACCGCCGGAAAAGTTTTAGAAGTGGGTGTGACCACGATGGTTCCGGCAGAGCTCATGGGTTCGGGTCTGGGGCACAACAATATTGGCACGGGCGATTACGACATCATGACCCATGATCCGGAGGCTGTGAAAAAATACCGTCTCGATCAACTCTGTTTTGGTGATTTTGTGGCGGTCATGGATCATGATAATTCCTTCGGCCGGACTTTTAAGAAAGGCGCGGTCAGCATTGGTGTGGTCGTGCATTCCAACAGCACGCTGGCGGGCCATGGCCCGGGGATTTCTACCTTGCTTACTTCGGCGGAGCCTCGTATCAAGCCGGTCGTCGATTCCCACGCCAACGTGGGTAAAATTTTAAAGATCGGGCGCTACCGGGTGAAAGGCAAATAGTGAATTTTCCGTCCCGCTATGACCGCCAAGTCGTCCTTCCTCAAATCGGTCCCCAAGGCCAGGAGCGGCTTGCTCAGTCAAGGGTTGCCATCGTAGGAATCGGGGCGCTCGGCTCTGTCTCGGCCAATCTTTTGGCCCGCGCCGGTGTCGGACGCATTCGTTTGATTGACCGCGATTTTCTCGAGATGAATAACCTCCAGCGCCAAGTCCTTTTTGATGAAGACGATCTTCGCCAGAATCTTCCCAAGGCCGTGGCCGCCCAAAGGAAGCTTCAAAAAATAAATTCTGAAATCAAAATCGAGGGGGAGCCCTGCGACCTCAACGCTGAAACCATCGAGGAACTTTTGGAAGAAATCGATTTGGTGATCGATGGGACGGATAATTTTGAAACACGCTTTCTTGTCAACGATTTTTGTCTGAAGAAAAAATTACCCTGGATTTACGGAGGCGCGGTGGGAACCGAAGGACTCACTTATGTCGTCCTTCCAGGCCAAGGCCCCTGCCTCCGGTGTCTTTTTGAAGAAGCGCCCCAGCCGGGAGAATTCCAGACTTGCGATACGGCGGGCATCCTTGCGCCTACAGCCCACCTGATTGCTTCCCTCCAGGCCGCAGAGGCTTTGAAAATTTTAACCTCGGGTTCAGAATCTGCGGACCGGCGTCTTTGGAAAATCGATATTTGGAAAAAAGAGTTCCGGCCCATTGAGGTTTCGAATTTTGTCAACAAACCCTGTTCCGGCTGCGAACACGGCGAATTTCCTTATTTGAATCTCGATCGCATTTCACGGACGGTTACCTTATGCGGCCGAAACGCCGTGCAAATTTTTAAAAGCGAGCGGCAGGAAATTGATTTTCACCGTCTGGCAGGAAGACTTTCTCTGGTCGGTGAAGTCGCTTATAATGACTATCTTTTGAAAGCTTCCATTCCGCCTTTTGAGATTACGGTTTTTGCGAATGGCCGGGCCATCATTCAGGGCACAGACGACGCAGCGCAGGCAAAAAGTATTTATTCAAAATACGTGGGGGGATAAATGGACAAAGTCATTCTTACTCGCGAAGGCTTCGACAAGCTTTTTGAAGAACTCAATTTTTTAAAAACCAAAAAAAGGCGCGAAGTCGCCAACCAATTGGAACACGCGCGCGCCTTCGGCGATCTTCGTGAAAATTCAGAATATGAAACCGCCAAGGAAGCAAAGCGCCAGCTTGAAAAAAGAATCCAGGAATTGGAAATGAAGCTTTCCGAAGCCCGGGTGGTGGAAGTCGGCGAGATTCCGGAAGGCAAGGCCTTCCTCGGGGCAAAGGTCGAAATTAAAAATCTCGATTCCGGAGAGACGTTTCATTACACCTTGGTTGCCCAAGATGAAGCGGATTTTAGTCAGGGGAAAATTTCTGTGACTTCACCCATCGGCAAAGGGCTTCTGGGCAAAGCAGAAAAAGACAAAGTCGAGATCCAAGTTCCCGCAGGAAAACTCAAACTTCTGATCGTAAAAATTTCAAGATAAGACCTCGAGTAAAACTACGCCGTCTCAAAAGTTGTTTTCTTTCCTCTCCTTGCTTCAATCACTGAAATTGTAATTCCTGCCACAATTACAAGCAGTGCCCCCATGAGTTTGTGCAGCGTGAATCTTTCATTCCATAGGACAAGTCCATAAAGAAAAGAAAGAAGGGGCGTGAGGTAGGCGAAAGGCGCCACCAAAGACGCGGGGGCGCGCCGGTAGGCGATGGTCATCCAGAGCTGGCCGTAAAAAGACCCCAACGCCACGGCGGCGAGTGCAATCCATCCTCCAAGATGAGGCCAGCGGAATCCGAAAGGCAGATAAAGAATAGATCCGAGTGTAGAAACCGCTGTAAAGGCAAAAATGATCGTAAGGGGGGATTCGCGCCGGCGGATGGACCTGATACTTGTCACAGCCACTGCAGCAAAAAGCCCCGAGAATATTGCCAGTGCTATCGCCGCGCCCTGTGTGGGATCGATCCGCACCTCGGGCCGAATCAGAAGATAAAGACCAAAAAAAGAAATGGTTACCATCGAGATCAAAAAAATCCCGGGTTTTTCCCCCAGAAAAAACATCGCAAGGATGGCCACAAACATGGGCCCCGTGTAATTTAAAATCACCGCAGTTCCCACGGGCAGAACGGCCAAGGTATAAAAATGAAGGGAAAGCGCGATAAAACCCGACACGCCTCTTAGAAGCAAAAGTTTTCTATCCTCCGGCCTACCCAAAAAGGAAACTTTTCTTTTCGTCATCAATAAAAACATCATGACCGTACCGAAGAGGCTTCTGAAGAAAACAATTTCAAGAGCAGGAAGGGACGCCGTAGCCATTTTGACGCCTGCCACCATGATTGAGAAGGCGACGGATGCCTGACACATCAGGCGGATTCCGTAAAGATGCGAATTACGGGACAAGAACGATCTTTCCGAAATTCTTTCGCTCGAGCATGCGCAGGTGGGCTTCGCGGGTGTCTTTCAAGGGGAAGACTTTGTCGACAACCGGACGGAACTTTTTTGAATGAATCAGGCGCATGACTTTGCGGAACTCTTTGAGGCCTCCCATGTAAGAGCCGAACAAAGAAAGCTGTTTGATAAAAACATAACGTAGATCCAAACTGACCGTAGGCCCGCTTGTAACCCCGCAAGTAACCATCCGGCCTTTGGCGTTCAAGGTGGCAAGGCTTTTTGCGAAGGTTGCAGGACCGATGTGTTCGAAGACCACATCGACGCCATGATTACGCTGGAGACGCCGAACCTCCTGGACGAAGTCCTTTTTTTCGTAATTGATGACTTCGTCAGCCCCGAGCGCTTTAGCCCTTTTTATTTTCTCGTCGCTTCCTACAGTTGTAAAAACTTTTGTTTTCAGATATTTTGCGATTTGAATCGCAGCGCTTCCGACGCCGCTGCCCGCCGCATGAATTAAAACCGATTCGCCTTTTTGGAGCCGGGCTCGTGTCACCAGCATATGCCATGCAGTGAGAAAAACGAGGGGAGTAGAGGCCCATTCTTCAAAGGTCCATTTTTTATCAATGGGAAAAAGATTTTTGGCCGGGACGTTTACAAATTCCGCGTAGCCGCCGTCCACTTGGAAGCCTAAGATTTTATAATCCGGACAAAGACTATCCCAATCCGTCCGGCAAAAATGACACCTGCCGCAACTCATGCCGGGTGCAACGACCACTTTTTGGCCGACTTTGACACCGCGAACCCCAGGACCTAGTTTTGCCACTTCCCCGGCCACGTCACAGCCTAAAATATGAGGAAGGTGAATTTTTACTCCAGGCATTCCCTGGCGCGTCCAAAGATCAAGGCGGTTCAGCGCACAGGCTTTTACTTGTACCAACACCTCGCCTTGCCCGGCATGAGGTTTCGGCAGGTGACCACACTCCAGTTTTTCAACTCCCCCGTGTTCTTTGAAAAAAACTGCGCGCATCATTGTTTGTACCCCACGGCGATGCCGTCGCGGATGGGAAGAATCGTGGCGAAAAATTCAGGGTCGCTGAAAAGAAGCCGCGTAAATTCTAAAATGCCCTGGGTTTGTGCGTCCGGAAGTTTTTCCACCACTTTTCCAAACCAAAGAACGTTGTCTGCCAAGATCAATCCTCCCTTTCGGATTCGTTTTTTTGCTTTTTTGAAAGCCGCCGGATAATTTTCTTTATCCATATCGATAAAGACAATATCAAACGTGCCTTTGACCTGATCGATCAGTTCCAAAGCATCTCCTACTAAGAATTCAGCTTTCTTGGAGAGTCCGGCCTTTCGGAAAAAATCCTGCGCCTGTTTGGAATTCTTTTCTGAACTTTCGGTTTGATAAACTTTTCCTCCCAGAGGAAGCGCTTTTGCAAACCAAAAGGCTGAATAGCCGAAGCCCGAACCCATTTCAAAAATTCGTTTGGCCTTCATTAATTTGGCTAGGAGGTAGAGAACGCGTCCCACTTGCGGGCCCACAATAGGGAAGTCGCGCTGGGTCCCCAGCTTTTGCATCTCCCGCAGCACCGGGTCTTTTTCAATCAAAAGGCCGTCGATATACTTATCAATTTTTGGCGTCACCGTCGCAAATTCCATTTCAACCTGATTGTCCAAAAATTTATCCACTAAAGCAAGCACAATCTCCCATAACCAAACTCTCCCATGCCTTTCGGGGACGTTCGACGGACGGTGGATATAATTAAGTTGGAAAGTAAGGACAGTCCTCTGGTTCGGTAACGGAAAGGTGAGAAGGATTTAACCTTGTGTGAGTAGAAGTATTGATGATTAATTCTAGAAGAACAAAAGGTGTCCGTCTCACTCGGGGGACAGCTCCGCAGTCTTTTATGCCCCTCCAGGCAATCCCCTCCATAATATTTCTTTTCAAGGATCGGGATAGCCCCTGTGGGGCATGGGAGAGTTTGGTTATAGGATCCGACGAAGATGGAGATTGTGCTTATTAATTAATGGATCACAGAATATAATTAGGGCGTATGGATAAGGAAAAAGTAGTTGAGATACTTGATGAAATTGCGGCACTCCTCGAGCTTAAAAATGAGAATATCTTTAAAATTCGAGCCTATCAAAATGCTGCCCGCGTCTTGAGCGGCCAGCCCGAAGATCTCAAGACTTTGATTGAAACAGGCAAACTTGAGGAATTGAAGGGCATCGGCCCCGCTATTTCAGAGAAAGTCCACGAGCTTTTTGAAAAGGGAAGATCAAAATATTATGAAGACCTCAGAAAATCTTTCCCCGAAGGCATTTTTGAGATGATGGCCATTCCGGGCCTGGGGGCAAAGCGGGTCAAGGTCCTTTATGAAAAATTAAAAATTAAATCCGTCGAGGAACTTGAAAAAGCCTGTCAGGACAATCAGCTTTTAAAACTCGAGGGATTCGGCCAAAAAAGTCAGGAAAAAATCATTCAAGGGATTCAACAAAGAAAAAAATCGGCCGGCCACTTTCTTATTTCTATTGCGCTCAAGGAAGCCCGGAAATTTGTGGACTATCTAAAGAAACAAAAGGGGACTGAAAAAATCGAAATGGCCGGTTCCCTCCGCCGTCATAACGAAGTGGTGAAAGATATCGATATTTTGATCACCACCAAAGAACCCGCCAAAATTCATACGGCCTTCGTCAAATATCCCCAAGTTGAAAATGTTGTTGCCCACGGTGACACCAAATCAAGCGTGACCTTAAAATCGGGGATCAATTGTGATTTAAGGACAGTCTCAGCCAAAGCGTTTCCTTTTGCTCTTTATTACTTTACAGGATCCAAAGAACACAATGTGGCGCTTCGGACGATTGCGAAAAAGGCCGGCTATAAAATCAATGAATACGGTCTTTTTAAAGGAAAACGTTTCATTCCCTGTAAGGATGAGGCGGAAATCTTTGAAAAACTCGGATTTCATTATATTCCACCGGAGTTGCGCGAGGGCGGTAAGGAATTAGAAATCTTTAAGATGAAGGCAAAATGTGCCTTACCAACTTTGGTTGAAGAAAAAGATATTCGGGGTGTCTTTCACGTTCATTCGACTTATAGTGACGGCGTGGCGAGCCTGGAAGATATGATCCGCTCCGCCGAGGAATGGGGCTTCGAATACGTCGGAATTTCTGATCATAGCCAGTCAGCGACGTATGCACGGGGCCTTGAGCCTGCGCGCCTCAAAAAACAACGGAAGGAAATCGACGATCTAGCGAAGAAATACTCCAAGATCCGTATCTTCTGGGGAATCGAATCGGATATTTTAAAAGATGGAAAATTGGATTATCCGGATTCCATTCTTGAAGCATTTGATTTCGTGATCGGTTCGGTCCACTCTCAGTTTAATCTCCTAGAGAAAGAGCAGACGAACCGGATTTTGCGCGCGATGGATTCAAAATATCTTACCTTTGTAGGCCATCTCACAGGACGGCTTTTGTTGGCGCGTGAAGGCTACACCGTGGATGTGGCACGAATTATCGACGGGGCAAATGAAAAACACGTAACCATCGAACTCAACGCTAATCCCTACCGTCTTGATCTTGATTGGCGTTACTGTCCGTATGCAAAGGAAAAGGGCGTTCGGGTCAGCATCAATCCGGACGCTCATTCCACCCAAGGTTTGCGTGATATTTCTTATGGAATCGGAATTGCCCGCAAAGGATGGCTTGAGAAAAAAGACATCGTCAATACGATGCCCTTGGCCGAAATTGAAAAATTCCTCAAACTAAGAAGATGAAGGAAGTCTTTAAACGCTTCAAAGAGACATCCGGACAGAAAAAAGCTCGCGTCAAAAAAATAATCGCGCGTCTTAAAAAAGCCTATGGGCCGGCCGGCTGTGCGCTTCATTTTTCAAATCCCATGGAACTTTTGGTAGCCGTCATTTTATCCGCACAGTGCACAGACAAGCGTGTGAATCTTGTGACCCCTGCGCTTTTTAAAAAATACCGGCGTCCTCAAAATTACGCTGAGGCCAATCCTAAAATTTTGGAACAAGAAATCCGTTCCACAGGATTTTATAGAAATAAGGCAAAAAATATCCTGGGTGCCGCGAGAGCCATCGTTAACGAACACAAGGGCCGGGTGCCCGAAACCATGGAAGAACTCGTGAAACTTCCCGGCGTCGGGAGAAAGACAGCTAACGCGGTTTTAGGAAATGCCTTTGGAGTTCCCGGCATTTGCGTGGATACGCACATGATCCGGGTCAATCAAAGGCTGGGTTTTACTGAAAATTCGGACCCGGTCAAAATCGAATTTAATCTGATGGCGTTAGTCCCTGAAAAGGAATGGACATATTATTCTCATCTCGTTATTCACCACGGACGGGTGCGATGTTATGCAAGGAAACCAGACTGTTTCCATTGCGTGGTCAATGATTTGTGTCCCTCGAGGCGAGATGTTGAAAGATAGATTGTCATTGCGAGCGACACGTCTTCGAGTGCGGCAGAGCCGCGAGCGAAGCAATCTCTGAATCATAGATTGCTTCGGCTTCGCAATGACGGAGGGTTGCAATGAACCCATGTCTTAAAAATTTAAATATTGTCTTGGTACGTCCGGAAAATCCTTCCAATATCGGACAGGCGGCGCGCGCCATGAAAAATTTCGGTCTGTCGCGGCTTAGCCTTGTGAATTCAGTGCCTCACCAAGTCCAAGAGGCCTACACGCTGGGCTGGAACGCAAAAGAGGTGATCGACGAGGCCCGTGTTTTTTCATCACTCGAAGAGGCAATCCAGAATTCGGTTTTAGTCATCGGTTTTACTCGTCGAAGCGGACATGCAAGGGGAGAGCCTCGCCCCTTTTCCGACATCCTTCCTCAAGTGTTGGAAGCGGCCAAGGGCCACGAAGTTTCCCTTCTTTTTGGAAACGAAAAAAACGGGCTTTCTAATAGCGAACTGAAGCGCTGCCACCTGGCCGCCATTCTTCCTGCCGGCAATGAACACGGATCGCTTAATCTTTCGCATGCCGTTGCGATCGCCTCGTTTCTCATCTTTAATCAGACGAGCGAATCGGTTTTAAATCTTAGAAAACCCGAACGCTATTATGCAACACAAGGCGAGACGGAGGATCTCATTTTAAATTTCAAAACCGTTCTGGAAATGCTCGATTATCAAGACATTCAATACAATGACCTCCTCACGCGCACACTTAATAACTTGCGTCGACTTTTCAAAAAAGCGGGAATTGAGCGGAAGGAATTTCATATGTTTAAAGCCTTTCTCTCGCGGATTGAGAATAAAATTGCAGGGGCGGGCTCCTGTGCCCGCCCTGAATCGAAACGATTTCACAAAGGGCAGCCGCAGGGGGTTGCCCCTACACTTTTACCGTAGTGTCAATTTCTTCTGCCCAGATCAAATCTCTCGCCCAGTCGCTTGGCTTTGATGCCTGCGGAATTGTCTTCCTCGGCAGAAACACAAAACCTCTCCCAGAAGATCTCGAACGCCTTAAAGAGTGGGTCGCGCAAGGTTTTCATGGCACGATGAAATATCTGGAGGATTTTGAAACGCGTGCCCAAAAATTCTGGGAAAATTTTCCGGAAGCCAAGAGCATTATTGTGGTGGGAGTAAATTATTATTCACACCCTCACCCTAGCCCCTGCCTGACCGGCAGGCAGGCTCTCTCCGGCGGGGAGAGGGGAAAAGTCGCGCGCTACGCCTGGGGGAAAGATTATCACCGTGTGATTGGAAAACGCCTTGAGGAATTGAGGGAAAGAATTTCAGAGATCGCTGGACAGAAGATCCGAGCTGAAATCTGCGTTGATACGAAACCCTTGCCCGAACGTTCGCTTGCGCAAAAAGCAGGACTCGGATTTATCGGAAAACAATCCCAGCTTTTGAGTCCTAAATTCGGCCCTTGGCTATTCCTGGCTGAACTTGTAACCGATCTTGAGCTTGAGGCGGATATTCCTTATGTAGGAAGTTGCGGGGCTTGCAGAATTTGTATTGATGCCTGTCCCACGGCCGCAATTCGAGAAGAGGGAAACATCGATGCCCGCCGCTGTATTTCCTATCTGACGATTGAAAATAAAAAAGAAATTCCAGAATCTCTAAAGCCGCTCCTCGGTGATCACGTTTTTGGCTGCGACATTTGCCTCGACGTTTGTCCTTATGCGTCCAAGGGAAAAGACACGAAATGGAATGAACTCCGGCCCGAATCAGGCAAGGGGGCATCTTTGGATCTTCTTAAAATTTTGGAGATTCCGTCGAATCGTTCTTATGAAAAGGAATTTAGCGGTACCGCGATTTTGCGAGCCAACCGCAAGCGGCTTGCCCGAAATGCCTTTGCGGTAATGAAAAATAAAAGTTAAACTTTCCCGCCTGATTCGATTTTTCTCGTTGTAAGATTGACAATATATTTCCAGTTTCGTGTACGCGTGGGCTCGAGGCTCGAAAGTCTGACTTCATATTTGACATCCTCAGGCGTAATAAGCGGTCGGATGGTGTCATTCACGCCGTCGGGTCTTGCCCCCAGTCCACCCACTTTCATTTCAAAAATCTTTTTGAAGTCTACTCTCGGATCCAGGGACCGGACGCCTACCAAGACAAGATTTTGATTGGGCTTCGAGGCGTCAAATTTCGAATAATCAAACTCGGATCGGAAATGCCAGGTCTTTCCGGAGGCATCTGTTTTTGAAAACTCGACTGCGCGCAGCCGGTTGTGGAAAGGCATCCAGACCTTGTTGGGATCATAATCAAAATCCCATGTTTGGTCGGAGGTTTCATTTCTTACGGTGTCTTGGACGAGTGCCCGTAAACGGTTCATACCTACGAGCGAGTAATCAAAGGTGCTTTGGTTTTCCCGGACGAGCACTCCCAAATCATCGTATTCAAACGTCGTGTAAGAAAGCGGCCGCTCGTCGCCGGTATCCGGCCCCTGAGCGGGACCATTGTCCATTTCGGTGATGGAGATAACCTGAGGATTCCCGTTGGCGTCTTTTTTCACCGTATCGAATTCGGTAATCGTTGTTTTTTCCTGGCTTGAATAATCGAATTCAAAACGTTTGCCCCAAATGGGGTTAGGGCTGAAAATATTGTAGCTGTTTTTTTCCGAAACCAGATATTTATTATCAGCGTCATTTTTGAAGGATCTATCCGGCCCGTTATCAACCACCCAATTTTCGAGTTTCCATTTGAAAGGTTGATGGGTGGCGGGATTGATCCATGTCATATCAAAGAAAGAAATGGAGGTTTGGTTTAAGGTTGGGTCGTAGCTAAATTCGGTTCGATAAATAGGTTTTCCCTGCGAAGAAATTTCAAAGTCCATGAGAAAGTCATCCTCGGTTCCGTACTGTCCGTCCGCGCCAAAATTGATTTCGTTGGTTCTTATCAGCCCGCTATCTTTCCCGCCCACGTAATAGGAAAGACGGACTAAATTATTGTTGCGGTCCGTCTCGGATTTAGCAACCAGATCTCCCGGTCTTAAATTTTTAATAATATATTGAAGATAAGAGTCGTTATTGATTTCGCTTTCAACAGAATGATAAGCCGTCACAGGCCATGCCGGTATCGGGAAACCGCTAAACAAAGTATCCCCGCTCTGGAACCAGACCAGATCCGAAGAGGTTATGGCCAAAGAGTTGAAATCCGCTCCCTTCGAAAGCGCGTCTCCCAAGGCTAGGATTTCTGGAATTTTGGCGGGGTCAATTTGCCCGGCATGAAACTCATACAACCTGCGTTTGAAACTTAATTGAACCACATAATCAATGACGGCGCCGGGCGTGCAAGCTGCGGCGTTCCATCCGACACAGTTGTCAGACCATTGATTAGGAATAGCGTTTGCTACAAAGATCATTTTATTACCGTCCTCCGGGCTTAAATTCAAAAGGCGGGACAAGGTGTTTCTGTCCCGCCAAATCACTTTTGCCGGGTCGATCAATAAAAACTTTGCACTTTGAATTCTTGCGTCTAAAAAGGGAAGGGGGCTGGGTGGATTCAAGGGAGAAAAAGGCGCCGGTTTTATCCTTTCCGGAATAGGGCCCGGTTTGTAAGTTTTTATGAGTTTTGACCGGTAATTGACGAGGGCTGTCTGATAAAGTTCCCAACTTGTCAATTCGCGCTGCAAGACCGTTACGGTTTGATCAAGGCTTTTTTGGAAGTTGTTGACGAATTGCGTCAGCGTTTTTCCGAAGGCCGTCGAAGCTTTGAGAAATTCTTGGATCTGAAGGTAGTTTGTCGGTTTGTTCTTACTTTTGCGATTGGAAATCGTAGCGAGATTTTTTTCGATACTTTTTAATTCCGTCTGGCCCTTTTGAACAGCATCCCGAAGCGATTTCATCCGATCATAATTATCTTTTGAAACTTTCCTTATTTGAGTTGTTAGGTTTGTGATTTCGTTTCTCGCTTCGTTGATTCTCTCATTGACCTCTTCAGTAAGGCCCGTGATCGAACCTGAACCTAAGACGATAGGTTTTGCCGCTATTTTATTCTGAAGCGGATTCTGGGGAAGGGGGTTGGCAGCCCAAACGTAAGGGGGAAGGGATGAAAAAATGAAAACGATTGCAAGCCCCGTACTTAGGATTTTGTTTCTTTCTATTTTGATCACAGTTTTCCCCTTAAAGGTTCCTTGGTCTTTTATGCTTTCTTTGATAAGAAGGTAACCGAGAACGGCGTATTTTCAAGAGAAGAAGGAAAGATGTTAGAAAGAGTTGTTGAGAACTAGAAATGTTAGAGGATTTTCTAAGAAAGCAGGGATCTATCGAGAGAGTATCTCGGAGAGCCGGAGTAGACCAACATCCAGCGGCTTTTGGATTTTATAAGCGAATTCAAGCGGGACTAATTCGATTTGTCCTCCACGGATGGCTGTCATTTTAATTTTTTCTCCTTGAAGGAGCGCTTCCACCGCAAGATTTCCAAACCCAGAGGCGAGGATGCGGTCAAAAGCCGACGGCGCGCCTCCACGTTGTTGATGTCCAATGACGGCAACCCGGATGTCATAGCCGCCATGATTTTTAAGTTTTTTTGCAATTTTAAACGCCCCGCCTGCTTCCTCACCTTCGGCCACCACAATGATGCTGGAGACCTTACCGTGTTTTTCTCCTTGCCGGAGTCTTTGGTGCAATTTTTTGAAATCGTTTTTAACTTCGGGAAGAAGAACTTCCTCCGCCCCGCCTGCAATCGCAGAGGCCAGCGCAAGAAAACCCCGCTTTCGGCCCATGGTTTCCACAAGAAAAACCCTCTCGTGAGAAGTTGCCGTGTCGCGGATTTTATCGATGACTCCGACCGCCGTATTCACCGCGGTATCAAAGCCGATGGAAAAATCCGTTCCGCCGATGTCGTTATCAATCGATTTGGGGATACCGATAATCGCGGCCGGAGTTTTTTTAGCAAGTTCCCATGCGCCTTGCAGCGAACCGTTACCGCCTAGAATAATCAGTCCGTCAAGGCGAAGCCGGGCAATGGTTTTCGCTGCCTTTTGGATGCCGCTTGGCTTGTAAAATTTATCTTCACGCGCCGTATGAAGAAAAGTGCCGCCTTGACTGATGATTCCGCTGACAGACCGGCTGTCTAAGGTTCTGAAGTTGCCTTCAATGAGGCCGGTGTAGCCCCGCCGAATCCCGAAAATTTCAAGTTGATGCGCGAGCGCGGTGCGCACAACGGCCCGGATGCAGGCATTGAGCCCAGGGCAGTCTCCGCCGCTTGTGAGAACACCGATTCGTTTCATTTTCTTAGAGGATCTTTTAGAGGAGAGAAAGGTTGGAGCCGTTTCAGGCCTCTGTGGGATGGGCCGCAATTTCAAGCCGTTCGACCAATGATTTTTGCTCTTCAAGGATTTCTTTGGGCATCCGGCTGCCGAATCTTGCAAAGAATTCCGTTTGCTTTGCCGCGGCATCAAGCCATTTCTTTCGGCTCACTTCAAAAAGTTTTTCCAAATCAGTTTTCGTAATCGATAACCCTTCAAGGTTAAGCGAGTCCGGTTTTGGGAGATAACCCAGCGGCGTCTCGACAGCCCCCGCCGTGCCTTGGCACCTTTCAATGACCCATTCGAGAATCCGCATATTCTCTCCGAATCCGGGCCAGATGGATTTACCTTGGTCGTCGGTTTGAAACCAGTTCACCTGGAAAATTTTTGGCGCTTGTCTCAACCGTTTTCCTATATTGAGCCAATGCTGGAAATAATCACCCATGTTGTATCCGCAAAAAGGCCGCATCGCCATGGGATCGCGTCGGAGCGTTCCCACGGCGCCTGCCGCAGCCGCTGTGGTCTCGGAGCTCAAGGTTGCGCCCAGAAACACTCCGTGTTGCCAATTGAAAGATTCATAAACAAGCGGAACACGTTTCGATCTCCGGCATCCAAAGAGAATGGCCGAAATCGGAACTCCTTGGGGATTTTCCCATTCGGACGAATAGACCGGACACTGTTTGATGGGTGTTGTAAATCGTGCGTTGGGGTGGGCCGCCTTTTGTCCTGATGCAGGATCCCATACCTTTGCTTGCCAATCCCAAATTTTAGTGGAAGGAGAAGGAAGATCCAGACCTTCCCACCAAACGGACCGGTCTTCAGTCATCGCCACATTGGTGAAGATCGTATTGGAAGCAATCGTCTTCATCATGTGGGGATTGGTGTGGAAATTGGTTCCAGGCGCTACGCCAAAAAACCCCGCTTCAGGATTGATCGCGTAAAGACGGCCGTCTTGTCCCGGCCTGAGCCATGCAATATCATCTCCGACACACCAGATGCGGTAACCCTTGAATCTCTCCGAAGGTCTAAGCATCGCCAGATTGGTTTTCCCGCAAGCCGAAGGAAAGGCCCCTGCGATATACGTAATTTTTCCCTGGGGATCTTCGACTCCCATGATGAGCATATGCTCTGCAAGCCAGCCTTCTTTTTTACCCAGCCAGCTCGCGATCCGCAAGGCCGCGCATTTTTTACTTAATAGCGCATTGCCGCCATATCCGGAATTAACACTGTAAATCGCCTGATCTTGGGGGAAATGACAAATGTAACGGTGTTCAGGGTTCAATGTGCCGGCCGAATGAAGCCCTTTAATGAAATCACCCGAATCGCCGAGATGTTCAAGCGCTGGTTTTCCCATCCATGTCATGATGCGCATGTTGACCGCAACATAAACACTGTCCGTCAATTCAAATCCCACTTTGCTAAAAGATGATCCTTGAGGACCCAGAAGAAAAGGGATCACATACATCGTTCGTCCACGCATGATTCCTTTAAATTGCTTATTCATCAGCGCGAGCGCTTCGTCGGGTGCCATCCAATTATTATTGGGACCCGCTTCTTCTTTGGTGGGCGTGCACACAAAGGTGCATTGTTCGGTTCGGGCTACATCATTAGGATGAGAGCGGTGAAGATAAGAATTGGGATGTTTTTGTTCGTTGAGAGGGAGAAGTTGTTTTTGCGCGACGGCTTCAGCGAGAAGGGATTTATATTCTTGATCCGAACCATCCATCCAAACGACCTGGTCGGGTTGGGTGAGAGATTGCATCTCGTTCACCCATTGAAGCACTGCCTGATTTTTTGTCTGCATGAACGTTACCTCTTACTGCGATTGAATTTTCGTGGGGTGTGAATTGTATCATGACAGGAATTGGCAGAGAAGCAGTTTTATTGCTCCAAAATTTTTGGCTTCAGATGGAGGACGGAAAGAATGAGGGCGCTTGTTTCTTCAACAACAAGATCCGTTGTGTCAATGATGGGCCATCCCTTTTCTTTGTAAAGGCGTTCAGCTTGCAAGATTTCCTGAGTAATACTTGAGAGATCGCTATAATCTGTTTGCCCAAGCTCCCAGTTGGCAAATCGCCTCGTGCGGATTTCAGTAAGCCGTTTTGGATTAATCGTTAACGCTACAACATTTTGGCGATGGCGTTTTTCGAGAGGCAGGGGAAGCTCAACCCCCGGAACCATCGAAATGTTGGAGACGCGAAACCCCCGGTAGGCAAGGAAGAGGGCATTAGGACTTTTTGAAACCCGGCTGATGCCCACCAGAACAATATCTGCTTTTTCAATTTCTTCCAGACGCCTGCCGTCATCATGCTGCATCGTGAATTCAAGCGCCTCAATGCGCCCCCGATAATTCGAATCAAACGAGTGAATGGATTGAGGTGTGACTGAAGCGGGGATTCCGCTTGAATCCGCCAAAAAATCAACCGCCGGTTTCGTAATATCAAGACAAAAAAACCCGCGCTTTTTGCATTCTTTAGCGATAAACTTTTTAAGTGTTTTCTCGACGACAGCATGAAAAATAATGCCTTCATGGATTTTTTCCAATGCCTCAGAAAGCTCCGTCTCATTTTTCAAAAAGGGAAGAGTACCAATTCTGAAAGATTCTCTGGGAAACTGCGTGAGAATCGCATTGAGGAAATGTTCGAGAAGATTTCCTGAAGAATCTGAGAGAAGATAAATTGAGCGCTTCATGGTCGTCGGTAGGGGCATGTTAATTTTCCTTGTGATAGCCTACCAGTTCGAGGAGTTCCTTTGCGATACTGATATGCTTTCCTTCATCGCGCATGATTTGTTTGATGGTGGATTGGATGCCCGCATCCTTCAAAAGGCCGCCTTTTTCTTCCAAAAGTTGTTTGTAAAAGTTGAATGACTCAACCTCAAGTTCTAAGATTTTTTTAAAGCGAATGTACCAGAGTTCTTTTTCATGGCTTGGGTTCATGGTTTGTCCTTTTTTCAAGAAGTTCAATGGCATCCTGAAGCAGCCTTTGATGTTTCCGGCTTTCACCGATCAGGATTGAAAGCAAATGCAAGACCTTGTTTTTATCGCCAATGGCCAGGGGATTTTCCTCCCGCGCATGATCATAATGCATCATTAAAAGATAAATCCCAGCATCCTCTTCTTCTTCAGCCTTGATGAGTTCAAAGAGAATCTTTTCAACCTCCTGATCAAGCGAAGCCCAAAAAAAACGTTTTTCAATCGCATCGTTCCACATGGTTCCCTCCCGGTTAACAAAATGCTAAAGCATTCGCTAAAGAAAGGCTGTGACCGGGGTCACACAGGCATAAAATTATTGGATTTGTGGATTGGAAAGGCATAAAGTATAAGCAATTTTAAGGAGGCAGCTCCAATTTCCGTCTCATTTAAGGACATTAGTCTTTTTCAAGGTTTGCAAGAGAGCGAACTTGCTTCCATCCAGACTTGCCTCAGAGAAAAATCCTTCAAAAAAGGGGAACTCCTTTTTCGGGAAGGATCCGCCTGTGAACGAATTTTTATTGTTAAAACAGGCCGGGTAAAGCTTTACCGGACCGCATCTTCCGGCAGAGAACAAATCTTGGAAATCCTGGGGTCCGGAGAAACGTGTGCATGTAACCCAGGCACCGCTCAATGGTCATGCGTTACCACAGCGGAAGCGGCTACGGAATGTAGCGTTTGGTTTCTCTCCCGGGATGATTACATTAAGATGGTTCAGACCAACAATAAACTCTCACATACACTTAACCGTCTTTTTGCAAACCGCCTTCAATGTTTTAGCGCTCTGATCGAGGAAGTTTCGCTCAAAGATGTTAAGAAAAGACTCGTAAAGTTCCTTCTGGATATGTTGGCAGAGAAGAAAGACGCCAAAACCGATACCCTGTTTGTACCTTTTACCCGTGAAGAGATTGCGCAACGTATCGGCGCTGCCCGTGAGACCGTGGCTCGCAATCTCTACCAGTTAAAAAGGTCGAAACTCATCGATATCAAACCCTACCAAATCGTTATTCGGAATAAAGCCGGTCTCGAAAAGCTCCTCACTTAAGCCTTTCCGTTTAGTGACCCCCGTCACAGAAGAAATATCCTCAAAGGTTTACCCTTACTACGGGAAAGGGGTTGAGAAATGAAACCGAAAGAGGATCAAAAAATATTACTTCATGAAATCCTTCAAAATGGAACTGACAAAACTTTAAAGAAGGTTCAGGGTCTGGAAAAAATTCTGAATCATCTTCGTTTTGAAGGGAAGGCTTCTTTAGGAAAAAGTTTGAAAGAGGCTCGTGAAATCCAAATCTTTTTTGCAAAAGACCTTGCACGGCATATCCCTTTCGAAGAAGGAGTGGTTTTTCCTTTTTTTAAAACTCACGTGCCGCGAGTAGAGCCGATGATTTGGCTTTTACAAGAAGAGCATCAAGATCTCAGCATTTACCTTAAAACTTTTAAGACCGGTCTTGACGAACTTTCCAAGGCGAAAAAGGGAAGGGAACGGATACGTATCCTCGATAAGGTCCTAGTGACAGGCAATTATCTCATTTATCTTTTGAGGAATCACCTTCACACGGAGAAGAAGTACCTTTGCCGGATTGTAGATCGTGAATTGAAAGAAAATGAAAAAAAGAAACTTGCGATTCTATTAAAAGGTGTGAATCGAGGTGAGAAAAATGCTAACTCAAGAACCTTTGTTTAAAGATAGACATCTTTATGAAGAGGCAATCTTGCATCGTGTTTGCACCAAATGTATTGATTTTGGGACGGACGGAAGGTGCCATTACGGGGGTCCGCGCGGCTGCCCGATTTTTCGTTACCTGCCGGAACTGGTCAAGATTGCAGAGCAAATCAGAGACTACAGAATCCAACCCTATATTGATGCTGTGCGTAAAGAAGTTTGTATGAAGTGTGAATCCGGATTGCAAAAAGAGTCTTGTCCTTTGAGGGATACCTTGGATTGCGGTCTGGACCGGTATCTTCCGCTTGTCCTGGAGGCTCTAGAAGAAGTAAAGAGAGAAGAAGAAATGGATCTATGGCGGCAACTTTAAAAATGGAGAAGGAAAAGATTTCGAGCCTTCTATGGGCCATCTCTTTGTCTGCCTTTCTTGCTGTCATGAAAGCAGTAGCGGGATTTGTTTGTTCTTCCGCGGCTCTTCTGGCTTCGGCTCTGGATTCTTTAATGGATGTTGGAGTATCTTCGGCAAATTATCTCGCGGTGCGAAAAGGTTCTAAGCCTCCCGACCGAAATCATGCTTACGGTCATGAAAAAATTGAGAGTCTCGCCTCTTATACTCAAGGTTTGATGATTCTTTTCTTTTCCCTTTTGATTTTGGCGGAGAGCGTGAAAAGGACGATCAGAGGCAGTGTAGTTTTTCACTCGGGCTGGGGCATTTTAACGATTGCGGCAGCCGCCCTCATTAATTTTTTTCTCACGGGTATTCTCAATAAAGCGGAAAGCAAAACCGGTTCTCTCATTCTCAAAGCCGAAAAATTTCATTACCTCATTGATATTTATTCTTACTTCGCCATTTTCTCAGCGCTTATTCTTGTTCGGTTTACGGGCTGGGCCGGCTGGGACCTTATGGGTGGGATTTTCGTGGCGGGGTATGTGGCTTTTTTGGCAAGTCAGATTCTAAAACAGGCGGCTAGTGAGCTGACGGATCATTCTCTTTCTAAAAGCGCCATGGATGAATTAGAAGGGCTCATTAGAAATCACCCTAAGGTTTTAGATTTTCACGCATTGCGAACTAGAAAAGCAGGGCAAAAAAGTTTTATCGATTTTCATTTGGTAATGGAGCCTAAACAAAGTTTTGAAGATGCGCACAATACCACCGAGTCTTTGATTCGGAAGATTAACTCGCATTTTGAAAATTCAGACGTCACCATTCACGAAGATCCAGAGGGGGGAGTTTAGATATTCGGTTTCAGAACAACTTTACTCTAGTCGATCATGATGAAAATGCCAAAAATAAGTGTGAAAAAAAGCGAATCGAGTCTGATTGAAGTAATGATCAAAAATCTAACAGGAAGCGAGGAACTCAATGAAGATTTCTCCACTCTGTGAGGCGAGTCTAAGTTTTAAAGTTGTAATTTCTTTTTTTCTTATCGCGGTGGCCGTAGGTTATGTCTTCGGTCTGATTCACATCTACACCGACGTCGGGTATTCGTACACCGGAATTGTAACCCACTACCGCGGCAGCGAAAAAGAATTAGATGTGCCGCCGGAGCTTGCGATGGCAAAGCTCATTCATCATCAGCACGTACATGTTTTTGGTCTTTCCATGCTTTTTCTTCTGATGGGAATTATTTTTACATTTACCCAACTTCCTGAACGGCTCAAAGTCGTTTTTGTCATGGCGCCTTTTTTGGGGCTGCTCCTGGATATGAGTTCTTTCTGGCTTGTTGTTTTTTCTTCGCCCGTTTTTGCGTGGGGTGCGATGGTTTTTGGGGGTTTTATGGCATTGTCTTTCTTTTTGATCTTAGGCCGGCCGCTCTATGAAATGTGGATTTTGCCTCTTTGGTACCGGAAATGGGGCGAGACAAATGTTCCTCCGTTCCTTCGTTAAGAGAGAGAAAGATGACAAAACTCCAAAAAATTAAATTAATCAGTTTCGCTCTCTTTGCCGGAGTCTCTTTGATTTTATTTTTTG
>CAYJTB010000028.1:0-25931 GCA_964372875.1 uncultured bacterium | reverse complement strand
GCGGCCCCGTTAATGTTGATAGATTAAGCTTTGTGGCGTCACTCGAAGAAAACTTGGGCGTCATCGGAGGGGGGTAGCAGGTGCCGCTATCATTCGGATTGTTAGGGTCGTTGCAGCCTTGCAACGTCCCGTCGCTGTAGAAATAGGAATAGGCGTGATCCGCATAGATGATCGCCTCGACTGTACGGTCGCTGCCGCTGCCTTGGTAGTAGACCGTTGCCACTAAGTTGGCGTTGGCATCCTTGAGAACGGTTGTGTTCGAAACGGAGGAGGCCCGGTAGGCCAGGAGGAGGTAATCACGGTGCCTTGCCCCGTCTCGCCACAAAAAATCTGGCACAGAGAGAGGATAAGTCATTTGGGGCAGGGGGGCGCCGGGGAAGACAGGTGCGTTCAGGTTTTCTGCATAATCTTTAAGTTTTTTATCCTTACCGTAGGTGAAGACTTGCTGATGGTTGTAAGAAACGGTGGAGTTCCCAGTTGATGGGTCATACCCATACACGACGTCAGCCCAGGTGTAGGTAGCGGTTTTTTGTTTGCCGGAAGAGGGGTCAAGCTCCACATCGGCCACGACTGTCTTTACTTTCTCTCCCGATGAGAAATCGTAAAGGTCATATACTGTTATCTGATGATTCCTTTCTGTCCGGCGGATAGCATATTTTTCGCCACGGTCGTCCGGAACATGGGCGTCCAGAAATTTTGTGTGGGCCGCCTGAGTATTGTAAAAAGGCAGTGCCGATAATTTGGTTCCAAACGGGGTGGCGCTGACCGACGGTTCCATGGGAGGGCTGGAGCAGCCGTTGAAACCCCAACATGCAGTTGATCCCCAAAAATCTGGACCGTCGTAAAAATCTGGATCGTAGAAATAGGTATAGTAATCGTCCGCGGCATGGGCAATACGATAAACTTTACCTGACTTAAAGAAGACCGTTGCCGCTACCGTGCCCGCCGCATCCAGAAAAAACTTTTTGGTCTTCGTACTCTTGGGGCTTTTCGTGTAAGTGAGGTCCAGATACTTGAGGTGCGTTGCCGGATTTTTCCAAATAGATTCCGGCACAGCATATGTGGGAGTGGTGTCCGGAGCCGGTATGTACTCCGGAATCTCGGTTGCCTCAGCGTTGTAGTCGGTAAGTGCAAACGTGTCTGAGGATTTTTGGTCGTAGGTAAATTTAATGTATTTAATGACGTTGGGAGCTTCTTGTATGTCAAAGACAAAAGTAATCTTTGTCGGATTGTTGTACTCGTCAACCTCGGCATCAACATGCGCTACCCTCTTATAGTATGAAGGGTCGCCGAACATGTTGTCGGAGTATACTGTCCATTCACGTCCCTTCGGTGTGCAGGTGTTTACGTCTGTCCCGAAAGTTGTGTCGCCATTGAAGTAATAGGTGTCCAGAAATTTTGTGAGGCTCTTGGCGGTATCGAAGAAGGCATAGTTCATTTTGAGTGATGCGCTGCTTGTAAGCCGGTGCGGATTGAGATTAAGATCAGAGCATTCTGCTGTCAGAGCTGCCCCGCCGCAGCCCTGGAATTTTCCACTGGACGGCTCATAGGTGAAACTGAGATCGCCCTTGGATTCATCCGGCCAGGCAATCTTTGTGATCTTGCCCTTGCTATTGTAGTAGGCTGTCGCCATCAAATTGCCGTCTCTGTCGGAAAATTGTCGCGACTTCCCAACCAGAGGCCCCATGGTGAAGGCCATCTTCAGAAATTCGATGTGTTTCTTTGAGTTGTCTTGTGCAATCCTATTAAAAATAAAGTGCCCCACACTTGTGGAGATTTCTGCCACTCCTCGTAAATTCGCCGTCCTGGACCTAGAGGCGGCCATCGCCTTGCCCGCAAGCTGTTGCTTCGCAGGCACAGCGGCAGCCGAGGCCTTTGTCCCCACCTTACTGAGCGGTTTTGAACTCATGAAATCTTCGAAAGAATTAGCGGATACTTTTTGAGCAAGCGCCGGTGCGGACGGCTGCCGCACCCCCCTACTTACCGGTTTTACCGGCTGCGTTGTTTCTTTCTGTCCGGTCACAGCCGTCGAATCTCCGGCCCAGACGGAACTGACCGGAATCCCTGCCGATGAAATAATCAGGATAAGCGCGAGGTGTTGCACCACCGCCAATTTTTCAAATACCATCTTTGTTTTCACGCACTTATTTTTCACCTTTTTATTCTTTGTCTCTTCCCAGCTTCTTGCCTCTAAATTAAACATTATCCCCCCCCTTCAGAATTACAAGCCTTCGGAGCGAGATGTTATATCTTGCTGTTTCTTAAGGTTGTTACAAAGTCAGGGAGAGGAAGGAAGGCAAAGACTGACAAGGCGGCATGACACGATTAGGCGCAGATAGTCTCACGGCTTTGGCGGATTCGGCCAACGATCGTATGTGAAGACTCGGCCCCAATTTTTTGACAAACTGAATATAATGTTTGGCAAACATTATGTTTTAGAAGCATAATTATCGTTCTATGCGGAACTCATTTTAATTGACCTCATGACTTAATCCCGTCTCCGCACAAATCTTTTTCGGTACTCTGGCCTTTTACGCCCTTTTAATGCTCGCCCGCGCACGATATAATACCGGCTCACCTTCAAGGAGGATTTGAATGAAAATTGAACTCGTATCTTTATCCGGAAAAAGGAAACCCTCGGATTTTTTCTTTGTAGGAGCCTTTGAAAGCGACAAATCGCTCAAAGTCCTCTCTTCCTTAGAGCCCGATTTTACAAAATCAGCCCAAGCCGCCATTCGAAGCGGCCGTTTCGCCGGGAAAAAAGGCGAGACCCTGTCTTCTTTTAATCCTACCTACCGCGAGGCCGCAGAAATTGTAGTCGTCGGATTAGGGAATAAAACCCAAATCGATCTTGCGAGTCTTCGTTCCACCATTGGAAAACTGATCCAGCTTGCCCGTTCCAAGAAAGCAAAACGCGTCCGATTTTTGTTAGATAGTTTTCTAGGCGGAAAGATTCAAAGCGTTCAAGCCGTGGAGATCATCACAGAAACTACTTTGCTCGCAAGTTATGATTTTGATAAATACCGCGCCAAGAAAAAAGACGAAAATAGAGACTTGCCAAAGTCTCTTCAAACCCTCGAGATCCTTTTTTCTAAACAAGGCGAACACTCAAAACTTCGAAAAGCCCTGGACGTCTCTTCGGTGATTGCCGAAGGAACAATCCAAGCCCGCGATCTTATCAATGAGCCCGGTAATATCATTAATCCTGCAAGCCTTGCAGCAGAGGCGAGACGTATTGCCCGCGAGAAAAAATTTCAGTGCACCGTGATGGGTTTCGCGGAACTCAAGCGGCTTAAGATGGGCGGCATCTTGGGCGTCAATCAAGGTTCCAAAATCCCGCCGGCCCTTATCATCATGGAATATGGGACGCAACATAAAAAACGCGGAACACTTTGTATTGTTGGAAAAGGCGTGACCTTTGATACGGGTGGAATTTCCATCAAGCCCGCGGGTGACATGGAAAAAATGAAATATGATAAAGCGGGCGCCTGCACCGTGATTGCTGCCATGGGAACCATTGCGGATCTCAAACTTCCGGTCCACGTGGTAGGTCTGGCACCGGCTGTGGAAAATATGCCGAGCGAAAATCCCCAGCGCCCGGGTGACATCATCAAGATGTTTTCAGGAAAAACAGTCGAAGTCATCAACACCGACGCCGAGGGCCGCTTGATCTTAGGCGATGCCTTGGCTTATTCCGCTAAATACAAACCCCGCGCGATCATTGACCTCGCCACTCTCACAGGGATGTGCGCTTACACGTTTGGCGAAAAAGCCATCGGGCTTTTAGGCAATGACCAAAAACTTTTGAATCGTGTCAAAGACGCGGGAGAAGCGGCGGGCGAGCGCTGCTGGGAACTTCCGCTTTGGGATGATTATGCCGACATGATCAAAGGCCATCACTCGGATCTTCAAAACGTCGGTGGAAAATATGCCGGAACGATTACGGCCGCAATGTTTCTTAAAGAGTTTGTCCCGGAAAAAACTCCGTGGGCACATTTGGATATTGCCGGTACCGCATGGGCCGATAGCCCGCGCCCTGATTGCCCGAAAGGCGCCACCGGGGTTGGCGTGAGACTTTTGGTCAACCTTATTCAGAATTGGCGTTAAGCCGGAATTACCTCGAATACCTCCGCCTTTACCAAGAAGAAAATTTTTTTGAAGCCCACGAGGTCTTAGAAGACCTTTGGCGCCAGACGCATGATGAGGACCGGAAATTTTATCAGGGTCTCATCCAGCTGGCCGCGACCCTTGTCCATTTCCAAAGAGAAAATCTAGCGGGCACTCAAAAGCTTTTCAAAACCGCAAGCCAATACCTCGAACCCTATGCGCCTCGGCACAAAGATCTGGATTTAGATAAAATTCTCAGAGACTTTCAGAAATTCATCGAAGTTTGGGAAAAGGACCCAGCTCATCCCCGGCTTGCCCGGGAGTTTCTACCTCGTATTCCGTAGAATTTGCTAGAAAAAGCCGTATCTTTGGCCCGCGAACTCCTTGACTCAGGCAGAGTTTTAGAGCAATTAAAGGCTTTTCAAATTCTGTTTGACAGCTCTAGACCCGGGTGATAGATTCTCCAAAGTTAGTCCGCAAAGTTAGTCCGTTCGGAATCGGGTCCGTGTCCTTTTTGTGAGCCGTTTCAGCGACGAGACAAGCTGCAGCGGCTTTTCTATTTGTCCACAGGAGGATACAAAGACAATGTCAAAGAAACTGTACGTAGGAAATTTGAACTTCAAAGCCACAGGCGACGAGATTCGTGAGCTCTTCGGAACTTACGGAGAAGTCCAAGATGTGAGCATGGTAACCGACCGTTATTCGGGTCGCTCAAGAGGGTTTGCCTTCGTTGAGATGGCCCAAGAAGACGGCGCCAATAAAGCCCGCGAAGCTCTCAATGGTAAGCCTTTTCAAGAAAGAAATCTTACCGTTGACTGGGCACGGCCAGAAAGCCAAGGCGGCGGCGGCGGTCGCGGTGGTAGAGAACGGGAAGGCGGCGGCTCTTCTTGGGGCAAGAAGCCTTTTCGCCGTTCCTAATTTCCTAAGATTCGAATAAGCAGGGAGGGGGGTCGTGGTTCGACTCTCCGCCATGAATATTGGCGGATCGCTCACCACTGCTGAGCGAAAATCAAAAATCAAATGAGTCGAAGCAGTAGCCGGATTCAAAAGTTTCGTCATTATTTTGAATACGTACTCATCCGATTTTTCGGGACCCTCCTTTCGCTTTTCCCGCTCTCCTTTCTCCTTTTTCTTTCCCGTCCTTTAGGTCATTTACTTTTCCATCTTCTTAGTAACTCTCGCCGCACGGCGCTGGAAAACCTTCACCAAGTTTACGGAACGGAAAAATCCGAAGAAGAAATCCAAACACTTGCCAGAGAAACTTTCGTTCACTTGGCAGAGTTTTCCGCGGAATGGTTTTACATGCCGAAGATGGCAAGAAATCCCAAGCGCTATCTTGCAATCCAAGGGGTAGAAAAACTCCACGAAGCCCTCAAACAAAAAAAGGGAGCCATGCTCCTTGTCTCTCACAAGGGAAATTGGGAGGTGATGGCTTTGATCGCCGGACTCTTTATCGCTCAACCGATTAAAGGTCAAATTTATGCGCTGGCAAGACCTCTTAAAAATTCCCTTCTTTATAATTACGTGTTGAGCCAGCGGGGGCTCACGGGTCTCAAGAGCATTTTAAAAACCGGGGCAGTCGGCCAAACTTTCCGGCGCCTTAAACAGAATGGAATCGTTTGTCTTTTGATTGATCAGCGTGTGAACGAAGGAGCGGTGGAGGTAGATTTTTTTGGCCATAAAGCCCTTACGACCAGTCTTCCTGCCATCACCGCCATCCGTTTTAAAACGCCGATTTTTTATTTGTTTGCTGAGAGAACGCCTGATCTTAAATACATTATGAAGGTTGAAGGACCGGCCCCCATCGAAATTTCTGGGAATAATGAAGAGGACATTCGTGTGAATACCCAGCGGTTTAATGACCGGGTCGAGGCCGAGATCCGCACAGATCCGTCCGAGTGGCTTTGGATGCACAACCGGTGGCGGATAAGACACGGCGCTAAAGATTAAAATCAGGGGTCAGAAGACAGAACAGAAATCAGAGGTCTGACTTCTGATATAATTCGAACCCATGAGACTCACACGCATTTACACACGTACCGGAGACAAGGGAGATACGGGGCTCGCGGGCGGTGTCCGTGTTCCCAAGGATTCAGACCGGATCGAGGCCTATGGAACCGTCGATGAACTCAATTCCATCATGGGAATCATCCGAAGTTTTTTTAAAGAAATCCAAAGCCTCGAACTTTTCCAGAAAATAGATCCGCGTCTTTATAAGATTCAAAATATTTTATTTGTCGTAGGGGCAGATCTTGCGACAGCGCCCGGCAAGCCTTATTCTAAAAATCGTTCGCAGGTTCAGGATAAACAGGTCGCCGAACTGGAAGGCTGGATCGACGAGTGGCAGCAAGACCTCAAGCCCCTTCCCGAATTCATTCTTCCCGGAGGCGGTAAGATCTCTTCTTTTCTTCACCAAGCGCGCACGGTTTGCAGAAGAGCCGAACGAATTACGATCCGCCTCTCACGAAGTGAAGAAGTACGGCCTGAAGTCATCCGCTATTTGAATCGCCTCAGCGATCTTCTTTTTGTTTTTGGGCGCTGGCTGGCCCAACAGCTTGGCGAAGAAGAAACGCTTTGGGACCGAACGATCGAGTAGGGCCGGCGGCCAAACATGGCGATTCGCTGTCCCCGCTGCGGACAAGAATACGACGCCGCCCTCTTTGAACTCGACCGGAAAATCCGCTGTCAGTGTGGAAACGAATTAAGTGTTTCCATGATTGAAAGCCTGGATGATTTTGAACGCTACCTTGAAAGCGAGGAAGAGCGCGAGAAGGCCCGTGAGATCCAGGAAGAGGCAGGCGTCATCTGTCAGATGATTTTGGATGAATCATGCCCTGAGGTGGATATCGAAATTGCAAAATCTAAGCTTCGCGACCGGGTACGCGTATTATTTCCCGACAAACTTTCTGTTTATGAAATGATCTACGAGGCCCGCTTCAGGCGTTTGTGGGAGCAGTTTAGGAAGTGAAATCCAATTCTTTTTGTGGGTTTTGCCTTTTGATTTTCTCTGATATCAGAACAATGAATTCCTTGACGACCGTTTGAGCATCGGCGATTTCTTTTTCCGTACACTGGAAAGGCCCAGGTTCATACAGAAATTGATGCCGGCGTCTGCGCATCCGGTCGTAAAACTGCATCTTGGACTCGTAGGATTTGCCCAGGGCGTGAGACACGTAATCAATCACCGTTTTGTGCTTTCCGCGGACATCAGGTTGTACACCGTCACTCACCAGATAGGCGAGAGCGGCGTGTAGCATCCCATCATAGAGAAATTGGTAAGCACCTTCCAAATCCGCATGCGTGGATTAATTCCGCCGTCGCCAAATCCTTTTTCGCCCGTCGGATAAAATTTTCGACCCTCCGGAAATCAACCGGGCAGGGCTTGATCCTTCTTTCAAGATCTTCCGGCAGAGACTTTTTGGAACTCATTCAAATGCCCTTTCAAAATGCGGTGAGGTTGGTTTAATGCATGAGTAAGGAAAGTATCATGACGGTTCACTTTCTTTCTGAATTCCTGACTGGAGTATGCGGTCGGATTGATTTCCCTGTGGAATCGCGATTCCAGCCTGGAAAGCGCCAGATTAAACTTCTCCAGGTTTTTGTCTGAAACAATCAAGAGGTCAATATCGCTTTCCCCCTTTTCCTCTCTCCGGGCAAAGGACCCGTAAAGAATAGCCAGTAAAATCTCTTTGCGTCTTTTAACCAGCGCCTGAAGTTCCCCTTCAATGCCGACGGTTTTAAGAACCAAAGAACGAACCTCCGGATAAAGCGCATGACGCGGGTTCAGGACATAAAAGACAAGATTGCCCCTTTTTTCCCGGATCACAAGCTCGTCACGGACGAAACACTCAAGCTCCCTTTGGACATTGCCCGCAGAGGTTCCTGCCAAACGGGCCAGTTCAGAAAGATAGTATTTTTGGCGTGGATTGGAAAAGAGGGTTCCCAGCAGCCGGCTTCTTAATTTTGATTTGGTGAGGTAGACAGATTCAAGCATATCTTACTCAATTTTGAGTAAGATCTTACTCAATTTCGGATGAGGTTGCAAATGAAAAAGACGGAATGGAGCGACGAGGCCCCTGCCCGCCGGCAGGCAGGCGCTTCAGGCGTTTGTGGGAGCAGTTTAGGAAGTAAGCGCGGGTCATCGAGTCATTCTGAGTCCGCCACACTGCTTGGCGGACGAAGAATCTCGCACTGTGGTCCTTCGGGGAACAGGCACCCATGGGACCTCAACCTTTGCTTTAAATTCCTTGTCGAACCGCTTTCTCGTCCTCATTTTGGCCCCCTTTGAGGCTGCCATTTTACACCTTATTTACTGGTCCAGTTTTTGGGGTCCACTATACAGAGTCGGAATTTCACTCGCATCTTTCAAGGTCACCATAGGCCAACCTATTTGAAAATTGAGAGTATCACCAGGACGAATAGTTTTTTTGATCACAGCCGGCGGGTTGCCATTAAAAAGCGTTTGTTCGATAGGGACCGTAGTTGTTTTAGGCGGCTTGGAAGGACTCCCCGCGATTTCAATCACGACCTGCAAATTCTTGGGTAGAGACGCACATCGACGACCGGTATATTGATTACAGGCGTCAAGGACAAAATTAAGGGTCACAGTACCGGGCTGATCCTTCGAGGCTTTGAGCCTGAAACCGGTCGTAGTGATAGTCCTTGGGCCAATGGTTACTACTTTTGTAAGCAGGGCTAACATTTCCTTCATTTTCGCGGCTAGCTGTTGAGCCGGACTTTGCACAGATTTTGTGCCCGTATTTACAATTTGATTATTTTGGATGGGCTGAGTCGTATTTCCTGCAAACGCAAAAGGAAGAGAAGGGGTGAGTACAAGACTGAAAGCCACTGCTCCTGCGATCACTTTACTCATCAAACTTTTCGTTAAGCCTTTAACTTCAAGACAAAAAAATTGCTCTTCTTTATTTGGTTTCATTGTTATTTCTCCTTGGATGAAATTTTTCATTTAATCAAAGCTTACCACCCCCCCCTCATTTATTACAAGAGCAGACCCTATAGTTTGAAAGATCAATAGAGATCAATGGATATCAGGAATTATTGAGCAAAGGTTTAATTCATGGCTTGCTAGGCATTTCAAGATGCGTGGGCATCGGAAATAATGAATAAAACTTCATTTTAGTCGTGACTTTCCTGAAGTTCCATGCATAATAGTTGCATGAAAAGAAACCTCGAAGCTTGGATTAAGAAAGATCTCGACAATAAAATCGTTCTTTTAAGCGGCCCTCGTCAGGTTGGAAAAACGACCCTTTCAAAGTCTTTGTACCCGCAAAAAAACTTTGAATACCTTAACATCGATAGTGAAGAACACCGTCTCTTGATTCGAAAAAATGCCTGGAGGCGGGATTGCGATCTTGTGATTTTTGACGAACTTCATAAATTGAAGAAATGGAAAAACTGGCTCAAAGGAATTTACGATACAGAGGGCGTTAGGCCAAGGCTTCTAGTTACAGGTTCTGCACGGTTGGATGCTTTTCGAAAAGGAGGAGACTCTCTCGCCGGAAGGTTTTATTCCTACAGGCTGCACCCTTTTTCCGTTGCAGAATTAAAAGATGCTTATGAGGCAGAAGAAGCGCTTCATCGGATTATACAATTAGGCGGATTTCCGGAGCCTTTTCTTGCTGGCAAGATGGAGGAGGCTAAACGGTGGCGCCATTCCCACACCAACCGCATTCTTCGTGAAGATCTCATTGATCTCACATCCGTCCGTGATATCAAAGGCATTGAGACGCTTGTTGAGCTCTTGCGCAATTCAGTGGGAAGTACCATTTCTTTTGAATCCTTAGCCCGAGACCTTCAAGTTTCTTCGCATACCGTAAAATATTGGATCGCGATCCTGGAAAATCTTTATGTGATTTTTGTCTTAACTCCTTACTCCCGGAATATTGCCAGGAGCCTTTTAAAACAGCCGAAGATTTATTTTTACGATACCGGTTTTGTAAAGGAAGATCCGGGCGCCCGGTTTGAAAACACCGTCGCCTGCGCGCTTCTTAAGCGCCTTCATTTTCTTGAAGATACCAAAGGGGAAAAATGCTCCCTTCATTACCTTCGGGACAAGGAAAAAAGAGAAGTTGATTTTGTGGTCATTCGTGAGGGAAAACCCGAATTTCTTATTGAGACCAAACTCTCCAATCCGGATATTTCTTCCATCCAGCATTTCAAAAATTTTTTGAAAGGACAGGCGGAGCCGATCGTCTTAATCAAAGATCTCAAACGAGAACTTTCTTTAAAATCCGTCAAGGTGAAAAGGGCAAGTCTCTGGCTTCAATCCTTGGAAGCCTGAAATACCTTCAGACACTTGTGGGAGCAGTTCCGGAAATAAATTGGTTCAAGCGGTCCGGATAATCAGAGAGAATCCCATCGGCGCCATTTTGGATGAGGCGCTTCATTTCCTCGCCGTCATTGACCGTCCAATAAAAAACCTTGAATCCGTTTTGATGCAGAAATTCGATCCAGCGAGGTTGGTCTAGTTGGAAGTTTACTTGTTTAATGGGCAGTGAGGCAAACTGGGCGCCGCAAGAAAATTTCTTGAAGCCCAGCCTGAAAAAAAGATAGGCGCGTTTTACCTCATGGCTCGATAGAAAACTTTGGGCCAGAGATGCCAATGATTTTCTTAGCTCGCGCACAATCTCTCCTTTAAAAGACCCCACGATCAGAGCGCCTGTTCGTTGGACGCGCTCAATCACTTCCAGGATAGGGGGAACAGCCTCTTCGTGGATTTCTTTGATTTCCAAACAAAAACTCGTTTCAGGAAATGCGGTGAGCATCTCTTCAAGCGTGGGGATAGTTACGCCTTTTTTACGAAATGGATATTCCCGTTTTTTCTCGGGGTCAAACCAAAAACCCGCGTCGAGTTTTTTAAGTTCTGCCAGTGTATAATTTGCAAGAAGTCCTGAGCCATTGGTGATCCGGTCAACTTTGGCATCATGAAAGATCGCAGGGATCCGGTCTTTGGTGAGCCGGATGTCCACTTCCACCCGGTCCGCCTGATATTTTTTAACCGCAAGTTCAATGGAAGGAAGCGTATTCTCAGGCGCCTCGGCGGAGGCCCCGCGGTGAGCGATTCGTTCACATTTCATTTAGACACGTAATTGTTTTTCGGCATCAACGATATCGCGGTTAACGAGCCCCCGTGCGCGCCGGGCCGTTGCCTGCAAATGTCCGGAGGCATGCGGCGCACTCCAAAGTTCTCTCAAAAGCTGAATCACCATTCGGAAATAACGGATCAATTCTCCTTCGTCCGCGGTGGTAAGCCGGAAAAGTTTATCAAAAGTGGCCCCGCGTGCCCAGGCCTCAATGGCGGCAGCCAAATGAAAATGCGGCAGCTTCGTGTAAGGAAAAATTTTATATTTGGATTCTTTGCGGTGAATCATGTCCGCCGTGTGTTCCGCCATTTTCAAAAGCTTCTCGTGTTGACGGGTAAGAGCAGGCAGATGGTCGCCTTTTCTCGGTTCAAATACGAGGCCGGAAAGGAGAATGCAAAGTGCGAATTCATCCAGCGTTTCAAGAACCCCTGAGGCCTGCATCTCAGAAAGGAGGAGTTCGTAGCCAAAAAGCGAGGCCGCGAATTCACCTTTTAAGGTTAGACCGTCTTTACTTAAATATTCCATCTCCTGCAAAAGCGACACTTTTCTTTCGATGAGCCCAAAGCCTTCCTCGCGTTTTTTGCGGGAAGATTGGTAGTGATGAAAAGTTTTGGGATAAATGCTCATGAGATCTTGCCCGAAATCGCGGTAGAGATTTAAAAGCGTGGCATACGTCGCATTGAACTGGCTGGAGATGGGCTCGGTCTTTCCATAAATAATCCGCTCGACTTCTGAAAAAGGGATGTCTTGGGGGTGAATACGTGTGTAGACAAACCCGCGCTCATCCATTCCGCGCCGCCCGGCACGCCCTGCCATTTGATAAAAATCGCGGGTCTTCAAATTTTTAAAACGTGTGCCGTAGAATTTTTCAAGCTCATCAAAGATAACGCTCCGGGCCGGCATGTTAATCCCGAGCGCAAAAGTCTCGGTGGTAAAAATCATTTTGATGAACCGGCTTGTAAAAAGCTGTTCGATCACTTCCTTTAAAGTGGGAAACATGCCCGCGTGGTGAAAGGCAATGCCAAGTTCAATAAGAGGCCGCATGTCTTGGGCGGATTTTTCTTGGACGAGATCGTAACGCATCAAAAGATTGTCGTAGAGTTCGAGAATTTTTTTTCGTTCACTTTCATTAAGAAAATTAAATTCAACAGCCTCCCAGGCAAGAAACTCGGCCCGCCTCCTTCCAAAGACAAAATAAATAGAAGGCAGCCTGTTTTTTTCGATGAGGTGACGAAGCAGATGATCCAACCGATTGGGCTTGGCCTTCATGGGCCGGAGGCCTCGTCTTCTATCGCGCCCGGAAAGCCGCCAGCTGTCCCGGTTAAAATAACCTTCTCGCCTGAGCCGCTGCATATCCTCAAAAATTCTTCCCTGACATTGAAATAAGAAATCCAAAGGCACCGGGCGTTTCGATTCTTCGACCACGGCAATCCCCTCCATTGAAATTCCTTTCGAGGATCGGGATAGTCCCTGTGGGACGATGGACCGGTCATGAATGGAACGAATCCACTCGGCAAGTTCGCTGATATTGGGGACGGTGGCACTTAAGGCAAGGATTCGGATTTCCGGGGGAGTAAAAAGAAGTGCCTCTTCCCAAACCGTTCCGCGTTCCGGATCATCCAGGTAATGGACCTCATCAAAAATAACCCACCCGATTTTTCGGATCCGGTCCAAATCTTCTCCGCCAGAAAGCGCGGCGGATCCGCCAAGATGTGTGGTGGAAAAAAGGGAATTGCGGTAAATTTCCGTGGTCATAACCAAGATGGGCGCATCAGCATTGATTGAAACATCGCCGGTGAGAATGCCCACCTGTTCGCCGTAACGGGCCCGGAAATCCCGGTACTTTTGATTGCTGAGCGCTTTGATGGGAGCGGTATAAATTACGGATTCACCCCGGCTAAGCGCCTTTTCAATGGCATATTCTGCGATCACGGTTTTTCCCGCACCCGTGGGGGCGGAGACCAGGACCGAGTGTTCTTTTTCAATCCATTGGATCGATTCCTGTTGAAAAGGGTCTAGCTGAAACGGCATGGAATGATATTATAATAGGTCTCTTATGGTCACTTCATTTTTATTTTTTCCCGAGAAAAATTTTCAGCCCCTTCCGGGAGACTTCGGTCTTGAGGCCGAAAATGTTTTCTTTGTTACGGCGGATAACCTCAAACTTCACGGTTGGTTCTTCAAAGCCGAATCCCCCAAGGCAACGCTCCTTTTTTTTCATGGTAATGCGGGCAATATCTCTGGGCGTCTTCATAAAGCGAAGGGTTGGCTCGGGCGCGGCATTTCTGTTTTTCTGGTAGATTACCGGGGTTACGGAAAAAGTGAGGGGAAGATTGAAAAAGGAACCGATCTGATTGAAGACGGCCGGGCCGCGCTGCGCTGGCTTAAAGAAAATAAAGAACTTGTTTCCGGAAAAATTGTTCTCTACGGAGAATCGATCGGTTCCTATCCCGCTTCCCTGTTCGCAGCCGAAGAAAAATATGCAGGCCTTATCTTGGAGGCTCCTTTTACCACGTTGATTGAACTGGCAAGAAAACATTACGCCTGGGTTCCCGATTTCGCTTTAAAAGATTTTCAGATGAACAATGAAGAAGCAATCCGAGCGGCCAAATCGCCGGTTTTTATTCTCCACGGAGACCAAGACGAAATCTGTCTCAAAAGTATGGGGGAGCGGCTTTACGTGTTGGCGCCTTCACCTAAAGAATTTTACGCAGTTTTGGGCGGGGGACATAACGACCTTCCTGAAGTGGGCGGCTCACACTACTTTGACTACCCGTACGAATTTCTTGCCCGCGAGAACCACTTCAATGAGCGAGGTTAGCGTAACGGAGCATCCCGCTTCGCTCGTCTAAATCCATTTCCCGGATAAGAAGATAAAGCTCATCCCGCAAAAGGGGGTTTGGCGAAAGACTTTTTCCTGATACATACGATAAGTATTTTATCCCAAATAAGGGATTTCTCCGCCCCACCTTTTTTAAGGATGGGGCGTAATGGCAATAATCGTTATCTGCTTTTTTTGGGGTCCGTAGCACCAAAAAATTCTATAGGCCGAGGATGTGTTGTTTTGGGCGTAGGCTTCGAAAACTTTTTCATGAGGGTTAAAAGGATGGTCGATAGAATCGTAAGTGGACTTACCCCCGAAGACTGTACCGCTTGAAAGTTGAGTCACTGGTTCTCTTGGGTTCTACTTATCCCCGAACCAATCAAGCGCATCCATCCAAGTTGATTTTTTCTTTTTTTCGTCCGGCCGCCGGTAAATTTTTTCTGAAGGTTTGACGCGGGTCCCGGGTTTGATTTTCCAGACATGACGGGGTTTAGGAAGGCTTGGTTTTTTCTTTTTTCGCTTCGCGGTCATTGACCCATTGAGGTATAAGGTTTCAAGACTTGCAGCATTTCTTCATGAATGAAACCGTTGGATGCCACGGTCTGCGGAATCAGGTCATTTTTCCGGTCCGATAAATTGATCGGCTGGCCGAGAAATTCGCTGACCTTTCCTCCCGCCTCTTCAATGATTAGAAAAGCAGCCGCCGCGTCCCAGCTTCTGAGCTTGAGTTCCCAAAAGCCGTCCAGACGTCCGCACGCGACATAAGAAAGATCAATAGCCGCAGCGCCTGTTCTCCGGATGCCGTGGACCTTCATCATGAAATCTTTGAAGAGTCTCAGATATTCATCCGGGCGCTCGCGCCGGTCATAGGGAAACCCGGTGCCAAGGAGCGATTCCGCCAAGACCGGATTTTGAGAAACCACAATCGGGAGATCGTTGAGCGTGGCGCCCCGACCTTTTTCCGCATAAAAAAGTTCGTTTCGAAAAGGATCAAAGACCCCGCCAAAGGTAATGACCCCGTGATCTTCAAAGGCGATCGAAACACAAGCCACCGGATAAGTGTGCGCGAAGTTGGTGGTCCCATCCAGAGGATCAATGATCCACCGGTAATCAGAATCGCCGCGAGCGGGGGACTCCTCGGTCAAAAGGGCGTGATCAGGAAACTGGGACAAGATCGTTTTTACGATTAATTCTTCAGAACGGCGGTCCGTTTCCGTGACAAGGCTCAACTCTCCTTTCGTGGCCACGATCCGTCGCTCAAAGACGGAGCTTTTGAGGATTGCTCCGGCCTTTTCAAGCGCGCTTAAGAGTGCGGATTGGACCTTTGCTCTTTCCATTGAATAGGCCGGTATTTTCTGTTAATATCCTTAAGTCTGTAAATCAAAAAACGTTAAAGGATTTTCACTGAATCTATAAGCCGCAAATTATAACATAAAAATTCAAATGGCCTACCGTATCACTTTAATCCCCGGCGATGGCATTGGACCTGAGCTTGCGGAAGTCACCAAAAAAGTGATTGATGCAACAGGGATTCCTATTTCCTGGGATATCCAGCCTGCGGGAATCGACGTGATGGAAAAAGAGGGCACCCCGCTTCCTGCCCGCGTCCTGGAAGCTGTCCGTAAAAGCGATGCCGCCATTAAATCTCCCATTACCACCCCCGTCGGCACGGGTTTTCGTTCGGTCAACGTTGCCCTCAGAAAAGAACTCGATTTATATGCCTGCCTCCGGCCCGCAAAATCCTATGAAGGCGTTCGGTCGCGTTATCAAAACATTAATTTGGTCATTGTCCGGGAAAATACCGAAGACCTTTACGCAGGGATAGAATTCCAAAAGGGTACGCCCGAGGCCAAAGAAATCATTGAAACCATCACAAGGCTTTCCAAGACAAAAATCCGTGAAGACTCAGGGATCAGCATCAAACCCATTTCTGTTTTCGGAACGGAGCGGATTGTGCGTTTCGCTTTTGAATATGCAAAAAAATACGGACGTAAAAAAATAACCGCGGTCCACAAAGCCAACATCATGAAATTCTCCGACGGCCTTTTTCTGGAAGTCGCGCGCGAAGTGGCAAAAAAATACCCCTCCATCGAATTCAACGATCGGATTGTGGATAACCTTTCAATGCAGCTGGTGCAAAACCCGGAGCAATTCGACGTCCTCGTCCTTCCAAACCTTTACGGAGATATTATCTCTGATCTTTGCGCAGGCTTGGTTGGCGGCTTGGGCGTAGCGCCTGGTGCAAATCTTGGCGACCAATATTCTCTTTTCGAAGCCGTTCACGGTTCTGCCCCAAAATATAAAGGTCTCAATAAAGCAAACCCCACCGCCTTAATTCTTTCTGGGGTATTGATGCTTCGTCATTTGGGCGAAGAAGAAGCCGCCAATCATTTGGAAAATGCAGTGGCCGCCGTCATTCGCGAAGGCCGGAGCGTTACGTATGATCTGAAAGATAAAAAAGACGATCCCGCTTCGGTCGGCACGTGTGAAATGGGCGACGCAATTATTGAACAAATGAAAAAGAAACGCATTAGCGTATAGGAGACAGAAACCTTCGTCCGTCATCCTGAGGGCCGAAGGCCCGAAGGATCTCAAAGCTTTGAATATTGAATGTGGAAAGAAAAGGCTATGTTTACCTCATGACTAATAAATGGAACACCGTTTTGTACACAGGTGTTACAAGCGATCTGTCAAAACGAGTCTATGAACATAAACAGAAACCTGTCGAAGGATTCACAAAAAAAATATAACGTCAGCAAATTAGTTTATTTCGAAGCAATCGACGAAATTATCGAGGCTATTACAAGAGAGAAACAGATCAAAGGGTGGATTCGGAAAAAAAAGATTGCTTTAATCGAATCAAAAAATCCCGAGCGGAAGGATTTGTATGAGGAAGTATGCGCATGAGATCCTTCGGCCACTTCGTGGCCTCAGGATGACGCCCTCTCTTATTACCTATCTCCTATGAATCGTCCCAGAGTCACCGTCGTAGGCGCGGGTTTTGTGGGCGCTACCACGGCCCAGCGAATCGTCGAAAAAAATCTCGCCGACGTTATCCTTGCCGATATTGTCGAAGGTCTTTCCCAAGGTAAAGCCCTTGATATGATGGAGTCCGCTCCGATCGAGGGTTTCGAAACCAAAATTACCGCGACCAACAATTATACCGACACCAAAGATTCTGATTTGATTGTGATCACGGCAGGCCTCGCCCGAAAGCCGGGCATGAGCCGCGATGATCTTCTGCATCAAAACGCCGGCATTGTCAGTGTGATTGTTACCGAAGTTGCGAAGTATTCTCCCAAGGCACTCATTCTTGTCGTCACGAATCCCTTGGATGTGATGGTGCACCTCGCGTGGAAAAAATCGGGATTTGACACCCGGCGTGTTTTTGGAATGGCCGGCGCGCTCGATTCCGCCCGTTACGCTTATTTTATTTCGGAAGAGCTTGGCTGTCTTCCCCGGGAAGTAGAGGCCATGGTCTTGGGCGGTCACGGCGATGAAATGGTTCCGGTCCCCGAACAGACCAAAGTAAAAGGAAAACCGATTACCCAGCTTTTGAAGCCCGAGAAAATAGAGGCGCTTAACCAAAGAACTCGTGACGGCGGCGCCGAGATTGTAAAATATTTAAAAACCGGCAGCGCCTTTTATGCACCGAGTTCTTGTGTGGCTCGAATGGTGGAAAATATTTTAAAAGAAAAAGGTGAAGTCATTCCTTCCTGCGTTTATTGCACCGGCCAATACGGAATCAAAGACACCTACTGCGGTGTCCCTGCCCGGTTTGACCGAAACGGCGTCAAAGAAATTGTGGAACTTGACCTCACACCCGCTGAAAAAAAGGCCCTTCAAACTTCCGCAGAGCATGTCCGGGAGAACATTTCTAAATTGAGTCTATGACCGATAGTTTCCAAGCCCGCACCGGCCTCATGGTGGGCACTCAAAGTTACACAATTTTTCGACTGGGCGCCCTAGAACGAGCAGGATTGATTCAACTCGACCGGCTTCCCTTTTCGATTCGTATTCTTCTTGAAAATCTTCTCCGCACTGAAGACGGCCGCAATGTAAAACGCCAAGACATTGAAGCGCTCACCGCTTGGGACCCAGGGAAAAAATCCGACAAAGAAATCGCCTTCACGCCTGCCCGCGTCGTTTTGCAAGATTTTACAGGCGTCCCTACGGTGGTGGATCTTGCCGCCATGCGGGATGCGATGAAAAAATTGGGAGCCGATCCCAAAAAAATTAATCCCCTAGGCCCCGCGGATCTTGTGATTGATCACTCCGTGATCGTAGATCACTTCGGAACGCCGGATGCTTTTCGCGAAAATACAAAGATCGAATTTGACCGCAATTTCGAGAGGTATCAATTCCTGCGCTGGGGCCAATCGGCATTTAATAATTTCCGTGTGGTTCCTCCCGGGACAGGAATCGTCCATCAAGTGAACCTGGAATATTTAGCGAATGTTGTCATTGCGAGGACGGCCGAAGGCCGGACGAAGCAATCTAATCCTGTCATGCTGAGCGAAGCGACACGTCTGCGAGTGCGGCACACGTCTTTGAGTGCGGCAAAGCCGCGAAGCCGCGAGCATCTCAGAGATCCTTCGGCTTCGCCTCAGGATGACTGTATCTACCCCGACACTTTGGTCGGAACGGATTCTCACACCACCATGATCAATGGTTTAGGAGTGCTCGGTTGGGGAGTGGGCGGTATTGAAGCAGAGGCTGCGATGTTGGGCCAGCCGATCTCTTTAAAAATTCCCGAAGTCGTAGGTTTTAGATTGAAAGGCGCTCTCCCCGAAGGCGCTACGGCGACCGATGTGGTGCTTACCGTCACTCAAATGCTTCGCAAAAAAGGTGTGGTAGAAAAATTTGTGGAGTTTTTTGGAAAAGGTTTGGACTCACTTTCTCTTCCCGATCGCGCCACCATTGCCAATATGGCGCCTGAATACGGCGCAACCGTTGGATTTTTTCCTGTGGATCAAGAGACTTTGAATTATCTTCGCCTCACGGGCCGCGGTGAAGATATCATCTCCCGGGTCGATGCTTACTGCAAAGAACAAAAACTTTTCCGTACCAAAGAGACACCGGACCCCGATTTTTCTGACATGCTTGAGCTTGATCTTGGAACCATAGAACCCTCACTCGCCGGACCCAAGCGCCCGCAAGACCGGGTTTCCTTGAGACAATCGAAAAGGGCTTTTCGCGAAGCGCTTTTTGCCATGGTTAAAGACAAAATGCCTCCTCTTGATCCCAAAAGAGTCCATCGTTGGTTCGGTGAGGGAGGAAACGCAGCGCCGCTCCAGGAAGAATTAATGCATGGAGAAACCCTCGGAGATCTTTGCACCGCAGTAGCCGTAAAAACTGAAGAAGAAGAATTCCAGCTGCGTCACGGTTCCGTAGTCATCGCTGCGATTACAAGTTGTACCAATACCTCCAATCCGACCGTCATGATCGGTGCAGGAATTTTGGCAAAAAAAGCTGTCGAACGCGGTCTCGAGGTAAAACCTTGGGTCAAGACCAGTTTGGCTCCCGGCTCCAAAGTGGTCATGGAATATTTGCGTGCTTCAAAACTTCAAGAACCTTTGGAAAAACTCCGGTTTCATCTCGTGGGATTTGGCTGCACCACCTGCATTGGAAACTCCGGCCCTCTCCCCGAACCTATAGGAAGGGCTGTATTGGATAAAGATTTAGTGGTTGTCGCGGTACTTTCCGGCAACAGAAACTTTGAAGGAAGAATTAATCCCCTCGTGCGGGCTAATTATCTCATGTCTCCTCCTTTGGTCGTGGCCTATGCCTTGGCCGGAACTGCGGATATTGATTTGTATCACGAACCTTTGGGAAATGACACTTCAGGAAAACCCGTATTTCTTCGCGATATCTGGCCCACTCAAAAAGAAATTCAGGAGGCCATGCGCTCTGTGAATGCCGGGATGTTTCAATCTCAATACGCCCATGTGTTTGAAGGCGATGAAAATTGGCGCGCCATGAAAGTCTCGGGCGGAGATACTTTTGTCTGGGACCCCAAATCCACGTACATTAAAAATCCTCCTTACTTTGAAAATTTTCCAAAAGAGCCGCTGCCGCTTCGGGACATTCAAAACGCACGTGTGCTGGTAAGAGTTGGAGATTTTGTGACCACCGATCATATTTCACCGGCCGGTTCCATTCCTAAAGACAGCCCCGCAGGAAAATATTTGATCGAGCACGGCGTTGGGCCCAAAGATTTTAATTCGTATGGGGCAAGGCGCGGTAATCATGAGGTCATGATACGAGGAACCTTTGCCAATATCCGGCTCAAAAATTTGCTCGCGCCGGGGACCGAAGGAGACTGGACACGATATTTTATCCCCTCACCCATCCCTCTCCCCCAAGGGGGAAAGGGTAAGGGTGAGGGGAAGATCATGAGAATTTTTGATGCGGCGATGAAGTATCAAAAAGAAGGCGTTCCTTTGATGGTGTTGGCAGGCAAAGAATACGGAGCGGGCTCCTCCCGGGATTGGGCGGCCAAAGGTCCGGCGCTTCTGGGTGTCAAAGCCGCAATCGCGGAAAGCTTTGAACGGATTCACCGCTCCAATCTTATTGGGATGGGAATTCTGCCGCTTGAATTTGAAAAAGGCCAGACCGCCGAGACGCTGGGGTTGACCGGCGAAGAAATTTTTTCTGTCGAAGGCATCGCTAAAGACCTCAAGCCGGGGTCTCATCTTACAGTGAATGTTCAGTCAAAATCAGGCGAAAAGAAATTCGCCGTGTTTTGCCGGATCGACACGCCGGTTGAGTTGGCGTATTATCAGCACGGCGGAATTCTTCCTTACGTCCTTCGCCAGCTTCTTAAAAGCTAATGTCCGTACTTGTCATTCGAAAGCAAGCAACCCAAGAAGAAATCCAAGAGATGTTGAAGTTTTTGGAAACGTACATCAAAGTTGCGGTCGATATTTGTCGAAAGGTTCTTGCTGGCGGAGGAGTGATGCATGCTGATTGTGAGGCTTTGCTCATTGAAGAAGGTAGTCGACAAGAAGATATTTGGGGAGCCAATTGGGATCCTAAGTTAAAAAGCCTCGAGTTCGAAGCATTGATTAATATTCGCCCACGTGCAAATAATCGTACCATGGCAATACAGAATTCCAATATCAAAGCGCAAGTGGAAGAAATTGTCCGGGCTCTTATGGAAGAAAAGAAATCTTAATGATAAACCGTGAAGCAATTCGCCAGCGCTATCTTCAAGACCCATTTCCTAAACGAGTAGCTGCCTTGGCGGCCAACCTTGGGCGAATCTCCTCTTTTTCTCAGCGTGGAAAAAATGTCGATCTTTTGAAGAGCTTGGTTCAAGAAAGCGAATGTTTTATTGAGTGGACTGCTTCCGACGCGCCTTCGGACTTTCAGGGGCATTTGGTGATGCTTCAAATCCAGTTAGCTTTATGGCTTCTTCAAATGGAAAAAAACAAGTTAGAATTAGAGTCATTAGCCATTCCGACTCAGGCGTGGTCTCAAGAACTTTTGGAAAAAGCGGGATTTTTGGATTCGGATGAACCAAGCTGAAGCGCGCCTCAAAATGAATGACAACGCGCTTTTCTTCGCTCAGCACAAAGGGGGTCAACACAAAGGGGGTCAAAACACAAAGGGGGTCAAGTCTCAACTTAAAACTTACTTACCCGTTTCTTTATTTAAATTCCTAAGTTGAGACTTGACCCCTTCTCTCCTTCTTCTCGCTGTCCCCGCCGCTTATCTTCAGCGGTTTCTTTCTCAATTTGCTCCAACATCCAGTGATCAATGCCTTCCCATACGTTCAGCGGCAGGCGCTTTCGGGCTTTCGCAAGAGATCCAGATTGTCCCGTCTGAGCATTCAAATGCCACGAACTTTGAAAGCTTCCTTCACGACTGATTGCAGCTCCAATCATATGGAAAATCGTAACCAAGGGACTTAACAATCGAGATCGAAAATAATATTTACTTTCCTCGCAAATTTCTCTAATGACTTGATCTGGCAGTAGTTCTCTCAGCGCATTCAGTTGACCAGACTCTAATTCCAATCGTTTGTCCTCAAGTTTTTGCTTCCGCCATTCGATATCTTTATTGTTCACGGAAAACCTCCTCTGTCGATGTTGGTTTTGTTTCCCAAATTTCTTCATCGACATCAGGAGGTTTTTTCTTATTTTTATCTTAAGGAAGCGCCATTCGGGACTGCCCCCTGATTTTTCTACCTTTGCCAATCGAGGGGTTTGCGGCCGGTCATTCGCGCGCACTGGCTTTTGAGGCGCTTCAGGCGAATGGTGATTTTTTCAATGTCGTTGGTGGGTTCGTCCAGCTCAAGCTCGCCTTCTTCTTCAATGCTTTTCAATTCGCCGATTACGATCATCAAATACTGGCGGCAATCATGAATCAGCATGTCCAGGAATTCAAGCGTTCCTTCTTCGGGCGGCAGCTGGATGGTTTTGAGAGCTTTGGCCGCAAAAAGCGCGGCCCGTTCAAGCACTCCAGACGCCTTCTGGGAATCTTTGCGGTAAACGAAAAGCGGCACACCTTTTCCGCCGTAGCTGATGTCCCCTCGCCCCAAATCCTCGGGTGAGATCGCTGCTTTAATGCCCGAGACTTCCAGCAGGGCCACCGCCGCCTCGGCCTGGGCCTTACGTCGGAAAACTTTTATCTGGCAAATGGATTTCATGATTGATGCACCCCCGTGAAAACTTTTCCGGTACCATTTCCGGAAGTCTGCCTGCCGGCACCTGTCTACCCCCGCCTGCCAGCGGGCAGGGACAGGTAGAGGCAGGTGTCAGGTCTCATTTGAACCCGGTATTTCGCTCGCGCCCTAACCCTATAGTGGCCCCTGTTGTCGTACGAATTACCCAACTAAATGCCCTATCCACGAAAGGAGCTGTCCAATGACCCATAGGAACGCCAATTAGAATCATACCTACAAAAAAATTTCCCTCTCCTACTTGGCCTGACTTGTAAGATGAATACCCTTGAGCTATTGCGATCAGAAAAAGTAATAGGAATGCGATTCGACTATCTGCCCTACGGCTAACGTCTTCTGAATTCTTAGCGCGGGCGTCGCTTCGCCATATATCTTGTCTAATCCAAAAATACGCAGCAACGAGTCCGCCAGCGGAAGGAAATCCCGGCAAGAACGAAGCCCAAATGAAGCCACGAAAAAGTGAGTAACAAAGCACCGCCGAGCCAACTATAAATAAAACCGAGTGTATGACGGTTGACATGTATTACCCCTTTTTATTTATCGTTTACTGGGTGGCATTCAATTGAGAGGATTCAGAAGTCATTTGAAGTGCAAGGGTTCGAGTTTACCTAATAGTTCTCTATCATTTAGGTGGGCGGCTTGGATGATTGGCACTTGTTCTTGGATTCTTTCCTTGTTTTCCATTGTCATTTCAACCAAAAAATTTTGAGATCGGGTTCGAGTGATTTAAATTCCCGGTCACCGGTTACCAAAACGGCCTTTCGGGATTTAGCCAAAGCGGCGGCGAAGGCATCGGCATAGGAAAGTTTGGCGTTGGCTTTCAGGTGGGCGGCTTCGCGAGTGAGGTCTTTATCAACGTCAATCACCTCCAGATGCATCTGATTCATCAGGCGCTCTACTTCATTCCGCTTTGCTTCTCCGTATCGGGATTCGATGATGTAAAGCACTTCACCCCAATGGATGACAGAGATGAGAATTTTTTTTTGCGCTTCTGCGGCCTCTTTGAAAATCTCGACCACTTTGGCTCCGGCCTTTTCACCCTCGAAGTACGCCAGAATGGCCCAGCTGTCTAAGACTTTAACGCCTTTCAATTTTCCGGTCCTCGTGCTCTTTTTCCTTCCGGCGTGATTCTTCGAGTCCCTTGGTCAACCCTCCACCCTTCAAGATGCCGAGGGTCCGCTCATAGAATTCGGACGTGGCCGGGTGGACAATGATGTCCCCGTTTTTTTCCTCCAGGAAAACCTTGGTCCCCTCCTTAATGCCAACCTTCTTTCGAAGGCGGGAGGGAATGACCATCTGGCCTTTCCTTGTGATGACCGATTCTTCCATTATCTCTCTCATCCCTATTTCCCCCTTTTCATTAAAAGTATACCATAAATAAAAAGTAAGTCAAATATAAAATGTATTACTTTTACTGAACGTAGGGCCAGAGGTCCTGCTTCGCTGTCCGTGAGGGGGGTTCGGATTTACTCCGTCACCCTCACCGCCAAGCCTTTATCGATCAACTCCTGATTCAGGTAGGTCTCGCCGACCCAGACGTCAGCGAGGTAGCGGTCGTACTTGTCGGACTTCACAGTTTTGATGAGGACACGGTTGCTGGCTTGGGCGAAGGCCTTGGCAACAAATTCGCTGGCTTCTTTGCCTTCGGCACTTTCGATCTCAGGGGCGTCCAAGCCGCGCAGGCGGAGTTTTTGAACGGTGTTAAAACCAAACCCCAGACTAATGACGGTATAAAAAGTATCGCCATCGATGACTTGAAAGACCTCGGCCTTGTAAGTGAAGAGGGTCTCTCCGCCCGCTTTAATTTTCTTCAACTTCCCTTTTTCCACAGTGACAATATCACGGTCTTGAAATTTCAATTTTTTTCCCGGCTTGTAATAGTTAGAAAAGCCAAGATCAAGGACAAGCCTGCCCTTGTACTCGCCCGCGATTGCTTTGACGATGCGATAGGTGCTCACTTGGCCGGGCTGTGCCCAAAGCCTTGCTTCGGGGGGAACTCCAGCCGGCTCTCCCGGTGATTTCTTTGCCGCCTGTTGTTTACGGATTTCTTCACGCAGCCGTTTGTGTCTCCAATTTCCTTTAACCGCTTCTTCCTCAATTCTCTTTCGTTCTTTGGGATCTTCAATCGAGAGAAGTTCACGATAATGCGACCACGTCAATTTATTCGACGCCGAATAAATTGGATAAGCCCGGGCAAATTGAAGCATAAAACTGAGTTCTGTCTGACTGGTCCCGAGATCTTTGGCCAGCCGGGCAAGCACCTGCTTTCCGTAATCCGCGCGCTCCTTGTGTTGAAGGACGTGCTCGTCGATCAATTTTCCGATTTCCCAGGCCTTGCGTACTTTTTCTTGTTCTACAGCCTGTTCAATCCGGTGCCGGCTCGCGGTGCGGGCCTGGCGAATAGCGTGAACCAGTTGGTCGTAGGTTTTGACGTCGGGAAGAGTTGACGTTCCCGTCGCTGCAAAACTTGAAAGAGAAAACGCGAGAGCGAAAAGGAAGAAAAAGAGAGCGTGGCACACGTGGCGCAGGCGTTCAGCGTGCGGCGCTAAATTATTTTGAGGCGGCTTTGTAGGCATTCTTTTCTTGGAATGAGGAGTATTCTACTCCAAGGCGGAATATTTTCCTAGATGACAGGAAGGAAACAGTTTGATTTAATAGGAGGCCATGACCCCACCACCTGCGTATGTTTTTTTGAAGGATCTTCGCTTGGACGATCTTTTGCAGGTGGTGGGATGACCACGTCTGTTCATTTTTGGTTGAGGCGGCTGCACTCGCTTTCAGGAATGGTGCCCATCGGCGCTTTTTTGATCGAGCACATGATCTCGAATTCCTTTATCTTAAAAGGTCCCGAGGTCTACAACCGGCAAATCGCATTTTTACAAAGCCTTCCTTTTGTAATTTTTATAGAAGTTACTTTTATCGCGCTTCCGATTCTCTATCATGCCTTGTACGGCCTTTACGTCACGGCCACGGGAAAGACCAATCTGTCTTCCTACCCGTATCCTAAAAATTTTCTCTATATTCTGCAGCGCTGGACCGGGCTCATCGCTTTTGCTTACATCGGGTATCACGTCTATCACACCCGTGTCGTCAACGCCTTGTACGGAACCGAAGTCAGTTACGCGAGGATGCAGGAGCTGATGCGCATCCCGTGGGTTTTTTGGTTTTATATCATCGGGCTTGCCGCGGTGATGTTTCATTTTTCCAACGG
>CAYJTB010000027.1:0-26367 GCA_964372875.1 uncultured bacterium | reverse complement strand
TTACTTTCTCCTGTTCGATCCTCTCCTGGCCTAAAAGGAGTGTTTCGCGGACCTGGCCGCGCAGTGTGGTGTAACCGTCAAGCGGCGGGCTGGGGCGTGTGAGATTGCTGGACATTGCCCAACATTCTACCAAAATCATGTGGTTTTAGGAATACGGTTAATCTTCGTTAAGAAAACCTATTTTGCCACGCTTAGGCTCTATAGGAGTCATCAATTCCCTAATCGCATCGAAGACGACCTTAAATTGGGAATCGTATTTCTTTTCCAGCGCTTCGAGTTTACGGGTTAAATCTGCGTGAGAAGAAAGAATTCTCCGAAGCCTTACGAAAGCCCGCATGATTTCAATGTTCACTTGAACAGCCCTCTTACTACGAAGAACACTGGACAGCATGGCGACTCCCTGCTCCGTAAAAGCATAAGGAGCGGCTCGTATTCCGCCCCAACTTGAAATCACAATTTGTGATTTCAAGTTTTCAAACTCATTAGAACTCAGTTGGAACATGAAATCCGAAGGGAAACTTGCGAGATTTCTTTTAATGGCTTGAATGAGCGCCCTTGGCTCAACTCCATAAAGTTCTGCTAAGTGAGTGCTCAACATTACCTTATGGCCACGAATCAGAAATATTCTATGTTCGATTGTTTCTATAGGAATAATGGAACGAGCAGTTCGTTTTTTCACAATTTACCCTCCTATGGATTTGAAGGGTAAATCGTTTCTTCCGACTTTTCGGCGGGACAGACCGCCAAAGGCGGTCAGCCTACAACCCTGATGGTTAACTTGTGATTAAATTATATAAAAATTGGTATTCAATAACAATGAAAAAAGAGGAGAATTTTCGTCAGTTGTCGTCTGAGAAATCGTAATCGATCTCCACTTCGGGAGATTTGAATTCCTCTTCAACTGCCCTATAACCAAAGCCGCTTCGGGAATCCAGAAGCTCGGTGGGAATTTCCATAAGAAAGCGAGACGGGAGATTCTGCATGAGCTTGCCGTAGATGCGCCTGGAAGTCGCATACGTCATAAATAATTTTTCTTGTGAACGCGTAATCCCCACGTAACAAAGCCTTCTTTCTTCTTCCAGTTCTTCGTCGATATCCTCATCATAAGCATTCACGTTAGGAAAGATTCCATTTTCCATACCCACCATAAAGACAAGGGGGAACTCAAGGCCCTTGGCGCAGTGAAGCGTCATGAGTGTCAAATAGTTGGACCCCGCCTCCCAGGTATCGAGATCGGTCATCAGGCAAAGAGATTCGATAAAACCTAAAAGATCGCCCCGGTGCTCGTGCTCTTCAAAATCATCCACCACACTGAAAAATTCTTCGATGTTCTCAATCCGGGCCTGGGCCTCTACGGTTCGTTCATCCTCTAAGACTTTGACGTATTCCGTTCTTTCCACAACTTTCTGGAGAAGCTGACGGATAGAGACCTTGGAAACGAGTTTTCGAAAATCCTCCATCATGGCCACAAATTGATTAATGGCCCGGAGAGCCTTGGGGCCGATCTCCCCCGCTTCTTTGGCGCGGCGCAGCGCTTCATCAAACCCAAGATTTTTTTCACGGGCAAAATCTCCTAAAAGTTCCAACGCCTTTTTGCCGATGCCGCGTGAAGGAACGTTGACGATCCGCTTCAAACCCACATCATCCTTAGGGATTGCGGTCGCGCGCAAGTAGGCCATCAAGTCTTTGATTTCTTTACGGTCGTAAAACCGGACGCCGCCTACGATTTTATAAGGGATCTTTTTCTTTCGGAGGACATCTTCAAAAACGCGTGACTGGGCATGGACCCGGTAAAAGACCGCCATGTCCGCCAATGTCTTTCCGGCCTTTTGCTGCTCAAGGATTTCTCTCACCACAAACTCAGCTTCTTCCTTTTCATCGCCGGCTTCAAAAAGGACAATGGGATCCCCGCGGCCTTTTTCTCCCCAGAGGAGTTTGGGCTTACGGTATTCGTTGTGCTGGATGAGCGCGTTGGCGGCGTCAAGGATGGTAGTCGTGGAGCGATAATTTTGTTCCATCTTAATCACACCCGTTGCGGCATAGTCTTGTTCAAAGTTAAGGATGTTTCTGATATCCGCACCGCGCCAGCCGTAGATCGATTGATCCGGATCACCCACCACGGTCACTTGTTTGTATTTGGAGGAAAGCTGTTTCACCAAACGGTACTGGGCATGATTGGTGTCTTGATATTCATCGATCAGGATGTAGCGCAGCCTGTTCTGCCAGGCGTCCAGGATTTTGGGATGGCGGTCAAAAAGAAAAACGGTTTTAAAAATGAGATCCCCGAAATCAAGCCCGCCCAGGCGCGCCAGCTTTTTTTCGTACTTGGCGTAGACTTGTCCCGCGATCTCCTCATAAGGATCGGTGGTTTTTTCTAAGAATTGATAAGGGCTTAAAAGATAATCTTTGGAGCGTTGAATGAGTTCCCGCACCCCTTTGGGATGGACCTTCCGGTCCGGGATATTCATTTCTTTGAGGCACTCTTTGATCAAGACCAGCTGATCCTGTTCATCGTAGATGACAAAATTTTTGGGGAAATCCAATGCCGCGATGTCTTCACGCAGGATCCGCAAACATGTGGAATGAAACGTACTGACCCAGACTTCTTGGCGCACGAGTGTATTGACACGCCGGCGCATCTCCTCCGCCGCTTTATTGGTAAAAGTGACTCCGAGTAAATTGAAAGCAGGGATACCTTGGGACACGATGTAGGCGATTCGCCGGGTAAGGATGCGCGTCTTGCCGCTTCCCGCTCCGGCCAGGACCAAAAGCGGTTTGTCCACGGGCCAAGTGACGGCCTCTTTTTGGGCAGGGTTAAGATTATGAAGAATGTCTTCCATGCAAAAGCCGGTCAGGGTTCTTCTTTGATCTCGTATTGAAACGCTTTCTTGAAATCATAAACGCCCTCGAAGTCTTTGAGAGTATCGTCTTCCGTCTTTCTTAAGAGTTCGGCATCTATCAAATTGAATACAATCTTTCCGAAGTCCCGGGTCTTGTGGATCCCCCAGTATTCAAGGACCGTGCGGGCCAGAGGGCCGAATTGATCCAAAGCATAATCCCGCAGGCCTTCACAGAGCTCCCTGCCCGAGACGTGACGCGCCTTGGGCAGCCGGGAGACCGTAAAATGAAGTCCTGCCATCATGAAGCTATAGGCCTCAAATTTATAACCGGGGTCTTTGGACACAATCTCTTCGATCTTACGGAGCATTTGATCCATTTCTTTCATGACATTCAGGAGAGGTGAAAGCCGGGAAGTTTTATGCAAAGACTTAGGTTATGTGCTGGGGACAAGCGACTCGTCAAGACGGGGAGATTTAATTTTTTGAGCAGTTTTGGCCTGAGATTGCTTTAAAGAAATCAAACGCCTTAAGAAAACCTGGACTTCCGAGGCCGAGCGAAGATAGTACTTTGCGGTACTTGTTTCATCGAGATTGTTTCCTACCTCCACTCCCATACCTACCGGCCGGATGGAGTAATAGGCATCTTCGTCCGAATGATCCTCGCCAAAATAGATGGGCAGCACCCTTTCTGCGGTTTGGGCCAGCACTTTGCCGTAGAGCCATACCAAGGTTGTTCCCTTGTTCCACCGGGCTACAGGCCTCACCTCCCACGCATCTTTTCCTTCCTTCACGATCACTTTAGAAGAACTTAAATAAGGACGAACGGTTTTGAAAAAAACAGCCCGGGCTTGGTTGATTTTTTCTTTTGAGAGCTGACGGTACCTGACATTCAACATAAAAATTTTATTGTCCACTGAAACACCCGTAAAAGGCTTCAATGTCTGTTTAAGCCGCTCCCAAACTTTTTTCGTGAGTTTTTTGGCGTTCTCTGAATGCGGATGGATCAATCGCCCGGCAGGGTCTTCCAGTTCAAAACCCTGACTCGCCGCATAGATAAGCTTCGAAACTCCGACTAATCTTTTGAGCTCAGCCAATGGCCGGCTACTCACCACGCCGGTCTTGACACCTTCTAAGGAGGTAAGAGTTTTAAGTATTTTCTTTGTCGATTGAGAAAGTTTGCCGGGACCGTTCTTGGCCGGGGTTGGGGCCAGCGCGCCGTCATAATTGAGTAAAAGCATTACGATTTGATCCCGGAAGGCAGGTGCCACATCTTCCCAAGAAGACAAAAAGTGCTTCTTCATAGGGCTCTTTTATATCCCGGCGGCTTGTATTCGTCAACCACCATTACCGCCTCGCTCCATTCGATTTGAAATTTTTCTTGAAAGGCATGAATGAGTGCAGATTTTAATTCCTCAAAAGGCAGGCCTGCGACCGGCTGAATTGAACCTTGATGCAAAAATCCTTCCCGCTTTCGCCACTGCGCTCCCCCGGCGATTTTTTCGCCTTTCCATCTGAGATCCGTGGGGACAGGCTTTTGGAAACATTCATCGATGGAAGTTGAGCCCTTGGTATTTTTTTTAGCCTGCGGATCATCACAGCGAAAAAGATCGGTTTCATAACCTAATCCTTTGAAGGCCTGCTGGATCGCTTCATGAAAGGACAGATAGCTGGTCCGGACTTGATGAAACGCGGGATAAGTATCTTTTCTGGCAATCACCGAATAGATCAGATCACGGCCATGGCGGACAAGCCCGCCTCCTGTGGGTCTTGTACACGCGGGAATGCGTTCATGCTGCAGTGCTTCAATTCCTGCCTGATGAAAAGATCGGCCGATAGTGATGGAGGGTTCTTTTACCTGATAAATTCTAAGAACGGGGATCTCGGCGGGGTCTCCAATGAAGACATCAAAGAGCTGGCGGTCCAGATCCATTTGATCCGTAATTCCGGAAGGCGTTGATTCGACAAGCTGCCAAAGGCTACGAGGCATGCTTAACGCAGCAATCTGAGGATTCTTGCTCAGAGTTTGAATTTTCCCGGACGAAATCCTGATAAGTGAGAATCGGTTTTCGGGCCGCCAATACCTCGTCGGGACGCCGAATGGGAAGGGTGTGCGGCGCCGCCTTTATAATTTCTGGGTCCTTTTCAATTTCACGGCTGATTTGGTTCATGGTATCGATGAACCGGTCGAGCGTTTCTTTGCTTTCTGTTTCCGTGGGCTCAATCATCAAAGCGTCAGGAACCACCAGTGGAAAATGCACGGTGGGTGCATGAAAACCAAAATCAAGAAGACGCTTTCCGATGTCTGAGGCATGGATGCCTTTGTCTTTTTCCGTTTTCGCAGATAAAACAAATTCGTGCATGCAAGGTTCATCAACAGCCAGAGGGAAAACACCTTTAAGCCGCTCTTTGAGATAGTTGGCGTTTAAAATTGCATCTTCACTGACTTGCTTGAGGCCTGCCCTGCCGAGAGTCCTAATGTAAACATAGGCGCGTAGAATCATTCCGGCCTGGCCGTGAAAAAGTTTTAGACGGCCAATGGACTGGGGACGATTGTTATCAAAAGAATAAGTCTCTCCTTTTTTCTCCACCAAGGGAACCGGAAGAAAAGGAATGAGTTTTTCTTTTACTCCCACAGGACCTGATCCCGGCCCGCCTCCGCCGTGAGGTGTTGAAAAGGTTTTATGCAAATTAAGATGAACGATGTCAAAGCCCATATCTCCGGGACGTGCCACTCCCAAGAGTGCATTGAAATTTGCGCCGTCATAATAAAGAAGTCCGCCGACTTGATGAACCATTTCACGAATCTTCAGAATGTCTTCTTCAAAAAGGCCGAGTGTGTTGGGGTTGGTGAGCATCAGACATGCGGTGTCAGGTCCTAAGGCATTGCGCAAGGCCTCAAGATCCACCCGGCCTCTCGCATTGGATTTGATTTCAACCACTTGATAACCCAAAAGCGCCGCGGTTGCCGGATTGGTGCCATGGCTTGAATCAGGAACAAGGACTTTTCTGCGGTGCAGTTCGCCGCGCGAGGCATGATAGGCCCTCACCATCATCATTCCGCATAATTCGCCTTGGGCACCTGCGGCTGGCTGGAGTGTGAACCGGTCCATTCCTGTGATCGCTTTTAAATCCTGCTCCAGTTCATAAAAGATTTTAAGCCATCCTTGGATCGAATCTTCAGGTTGGAGAGGATGAACGCAGGCAAAGGAAGGCAGCGCCGCCGCCCATTCATTCACTTTGGGATTGTATTTCATGGAACAGCTTCCCAAGGGATAAAAATGGGTATCGATTGAAAAATTTTTCTTAGAGAGATTCACGAAATGGCGGACCACTTCGGGTTCGCTCAGTTCCGGCAAAGCCGCGGGCTTTTGTCTGGCCAAGGAACTTGGGACTAAGCTTGAAGATTTTTTTGAAAGCCGTGTTTGAGGGAGTTGGGCGCCTTTGCGGCCGCTTCTGCTTTTTTCGAAACTGAGTTTGGATTCTGCATCGATTAACATTGGGAAAGCTCCTTCACAAAACGGTCCAGATCCTCTTGGGTCTTTGTCTCGGTGGCGCAAACCAAAAAGGCGTTTTTAAGTTCTGGATAAAAGCTCGAAACATTAATTCCCGGCAGGATTCTTTGCCCGAGAAGTTTTTCCGAAATCTTTGAGAAAGGTTTGCCGGAATAAACCAGAAATTCATTGAAGATGGTTGCGGTTTGATTCACTCGAAATCCGGGGATCTTGGCGATTTGCTCACGAAGATAGTTGGCCCGGTCTACGTTGAGCTCGCCCACTTCCCTCACGCCCGCCTTACCTAAAAGGGTCAGATAAATGCACGCGCCCAATGCGCAAAGACCTTGGTTCGTACAAATATTAGAAGACGCGCGTTCACGCCGGATATGCTGCTCGCGGGCTTGAAGCGTCAGGACAAACGCCCGCTTTCCCTCTCGGTCCATCGTCATACCGGCCAAACGACCCGGGATTTTTCTTAAAAGCTCCTTGGTGGCAGCAAAATAGCCCAGGTAGGGTCCGCCAAAGCCCAGGGGAAGACCCAGGACCTGGCCTTCGCCCACCGACAAATCCGCACCCCATTCCCCCGGAGAACGGAGAACGCCAAGGCTTAAAGGGTTGGACGAGACAATAAAAAGAGCGCCTTTGGAATGGAGTAAATCCGCGACGTGCGTGAGGTCTTCAACCACGCCAAAAAAATTAGGCGTTTGAAAAATCACTCCGCCGATTTCCTCATCGATTAAATTTTCAAATTCTTTTCTATGAAAACGCCCGTCTTCTTCAAATCCAAATTCCTCCAAAGTAAAATCGGCGGCCTCCAGATACGTTTGAAGAACTTGGCGGTAATGGAGATGCACCGACCGGGCCACAAGAATTTTTCTTCTTCCGGTATGACGCAGCGCCAAAAGTCCGGCCTCCGCCAAACTGGTTCCCCCGTCGTAATGCGACGCATTGGAGACATCCATTCCCGTGAGTTCCGCAATGAGGCTTTGGTATTCAAAGATGACTTGAAGCGTGCCCTGCGAGGCCTCCGGCTGATAAGGCGTGTAAGCCGTGTAAAACTCGTTTCTTCCCATTAACTGCGGAAGTGCCGCAGGAATAAAATGTTCGTAACTTCCGCCGCCTAAAAACGAAAGCGTGGAGCTGGTGCTTTGATTGGCGGAGCCGATTTTCTCGAGCTCTCTCCTGAGTTCAAGTTCACTGGTTGCTTCTGAGATCGAGAGATCTTTGACGCGAAGTTTCTCAGGAATTCCCGTTAATAAATCATCGAAAGAATTTACGCCGATGGCTTCCAGCATCTCACGGCGATCGTCACCGGTTAATGGGTGGTAATGCATTGATTTCTATAATCCTCTGATTTCAATAATTCTTCCCACTCTTGGGGATTCGTCATTTCGATTTCAAAAAGCCAGCCTTGGTCATAGGGTTCTTTATTGACAAGTTCGGGTTCGGACTCGAGCGCTTGATTGACCGCCACCACTTTTCCCGACATGGGGGCATAGATATCAAACGCGGCCTTCACGGATTCCACCACGGCCACGGCTTTTCCCTTGGTGGTTTGGGTACCGATTTTGGGAAGCTCCGCAAAAACCACGTCAGAGATCTCGTGCTGCGCGTATTCCGTGATTCCTATTTTGATTTTGTTTCCGGTGCGCCGGGCCCATTCGTGGGTTTGTGTGTAACGAAGTTCGCTGGGAAATTCCATTCCTCTATCTTAATTCTTTTTAGTCGGACGTTTATAAAAAGGAAAGCGGGTAACTTTGGCCTTCACATCTTGATTTCTGATCACCACTTCAATTTGATTTCCAATTTGAGATTCTTCGGTCGGGACATAGCCTAAGGCGATATCTTTTTTAAGCGAGGGTGAAAAAGTTCCACTGGTGACTTGTCCCAAGGCACGGCCCTGTTTTTGAATCGCGCATCCATGGCGCGGAATACCCCGTTCCGTCATTTCTAAACCCACCAGCCGTTTTGACGCGCCTTTTTCTTTTTCATTTGCGTTTCTAGCGCGGCCGGTAAAATTTGTTTTATCAAAATCCACCGCCCATTCTAAAGCCGCCTCCACTGCAGAAGTGGAATCATCCATGTCCTGACCATAAAGGGCCATCCCCGCCTCCAGGCGAAGTGTGTCCCGGGCGCCAAAACCAATCGGTTTCAAATTAAATTTTTTCCCTGCTTCAAAGATCGCTTTCCAGACCGGCTCCGCCTTGGCGGTATCCGCCATGATTTCAAATCCGTCTTCGCCGGTATAGCCGGTACGGGACAGAAAAAGTTCGCCCCACTGGGTTTGCAAAGTAAGGAAATGATAATAACGAAGGTCTCCCAGCTTTTGACCAAAAAGGGTTTCTGCAATCTCAAGGCTCTTGGGTCCCTGGAGGGCAAAAAGAAATTTCTCGTCGCTGGCATTTTCTAATTCCACGCCGGGAATGACATGAGACTTAATCCAAGCAAAATCTTTTTCGATATTGGCCGCGTTGACGATCAGAAGGAAATTTTCAGGATTGATTTGGTAGACAATCAAATCATCCACAATCCCTCCCTCTTCATTGAGGAGGGGGGCATAAAGCGCCTTACCGTTTTCAAGCCGAGACATTTTACGGGGCAGGATTTGGTCGAGAAGGGCCCGTGCATCTTTTCCTCTCACAAAAAACTCGCCCATGTGGGAAATATCAAAAATGCCGGCGCGGTTACGCACGGCGTCATGCTCGTCAAGGATGGAGGTGAAATAAAGAGGGACTTCCCATTCTCCGAAAGCTCCGAGATGGGCCCCTGTTTTGACGTGCAAGTCGTGTAGAGGAAGGCGTTTCACGGCAGTCACCATGGCGGGGAATTATACCGGAAAACTGAACAGAACGGAATGCGATCTTTAAAGAGGACTCTGCTGCCGAGAGCTTCGATTATCCCTCAACGCTGAGGTATATGCCCCACATAAACCAAATCATCTTTTTGCATACTGCACCTCAGCTTCTGTTAACACTCGGTTACGAATGCGGCGATTCAAAAAAAACCGGCGTTACCAAATCAGGACAGTGCTCCCCCATGAAGGCAGAGAGTTCCTCTTCTATCTGTTACAGTCGAATAAAATCAGGGGTATAACCTGGCTCAAATTCCACCAAGACATCCACATCACTATCAGGCCGAAAATCTTCGCGGAGGACGGAGCCGAAGAGTGCCGGCCTTTGGATATGATGCCGGCGGCAGAAACCGCTTATTTTTTTCGAGTCAATGGGTATTTTGGCGCTTACTTTTCGTATCTTTGGGTTGTCTTTGATGTATCTGCAAGCTTTGGAGCGGCTTCCGGTTGATGAAAGGACAGTGCTAAGAAGAGAGCCGTAAATATGGTTATGATACCCCCGCCTCTAAAGCAAACGGTTTTTTGCTCCATGCATTGAAAGATACCTCCCCCTTTTCGGATTTTCAAGGGCAGCGGATGAAAAGCTGGTTTTTGCTATAAGTTTGTGAGAAATGTTTTGCCGAAAGGAAGGGCGGGATTCGATTATGCGCTGAAAAAGCGGGAGGCGGAAAGATAGAAATCGTTTTGTGCCCCAAGTCTTGCAATACCTTTTTCCCGTACCACTTGAACGACGGGAATTTTTCCCAGACTTTCGGCAAATCGGCGGAAGTGACGGGGTAGGGGTTGAGGCTGGAGTTTGGCTTCGATCAAAAGCCAGGGTTGGCTCCCCCGCAGGATTAAAAAATCGCATTCCTTGCCCTCCCGCGTGCGAACGTAGCGCAGTGAAAATTCTCCGATTCCTGAGTCACTCCACAAAGAAACCCAACTCAAGAGTTCGGCCGCGACATAATTTTCAAATCGCTTAGCCTCGCCCGTGACAAAAGACCAATCGTGAAAATAAACTTTTTTCTCTTTCCTTAGAGAACGATTGATTTTTTGCGTGTGAACGGAAATCTCAAAAACGAAATAACACAGCTTGAGCGCTTGAAGATAATTTTGCACAGTTTCATGGCTGACCGCAAGATCGCCCCGCAGGGAATTGATGGAAAGAGGGCTCCCCACCCGCTCAGGAAGAAGTGTCACCAGAGAGGCCACATTTTCCAGTTCACCAATCCGAGTCAGATCCCGGAGGTCCTCCCGGATGAGTCGATCCATATATCCCCGATGCCAAATTTGAAGGAAGCGTGCACTCGCTTTAAGGAAGGGTTCCGGAAATCCCCCAAAACGAAAGAGGGTTTCAAAACGCGCTTGATCTTCCTTGTGCGAGCGGGCCATTCGATCTTCGACAAAGGTCCGGGCCAAAGAATGAAATTTAAGAGCTTCGGCAGCTTTTCGGGTCAACTCAAAAAGATTAAAAGGAAAAAGATGAAATAAGAAATACCGGCCCGCAAGGCTATCGCCCGCCCTTCGGAAAAGATCCAATCGTGCGCTTCCCGTGACGACAAATCGCGCTCGATCCTCGTGGGCATCGAAGTCGGCCTTGAGGATGTTTTTCCATTGCGGCATCTTGTGAATTTCGTCGTAACAAACCCAATGCCGCCTGCGTCCTCCCGCTTTCACAAGATCTTCTTTGAGGAAAGCGTCTCCCTGATGAAACTTTGTTCGAAGTTCCCGCTCGTCCCAATTGTAATAGAGGGCTTCGTCTTTCTGCCGCCTGAGGAATTCTTTTGCCAGCGTGGTTTTTCCGCCCTGACGGGGGCCCGCGATAAAACGCATCTGTCTTCCCCAGTGGGGAGAAAAGACCACCGGGGAAAGGAGCCTTGAAATCATGGAAATAAGTTTAGACTATCCTCTAAATTTGTCAAGACGAATTTCTATTGATATCGAATTTTGTCATTTGTACTTAGAGAAGACTAGAGGATCAGAAATAAGCGGCGAGCCAGTCTTTGACTTGCACCAAGGTACGTCCAAGGAGATTTTCTTTGCCCAGCGCGGAGAATTTGACAGTTTTATTCGTTTGCAGCCAGCGTAAAAGCCCCACCACTCCTGACCATCCCGGATCCATCGACAATTCGGCCGCGCCTTCCGTCGACCTTGGCGTACCCAGTCTTACCGGCGCTTCGAGTTTTCGGCTTAGAAAATCAAGCAACCCGTCAAGGCGAACCCCGCCGCCTGTCACCACAAAATGCGGGAAGGAAATTTTTTCTTGGGCGAGGAACATGGACATTTCTTCTTGAAGACGCGAGAAAAATTCCCCGCCGTAACCCAAAAATTCACGGTGAAATTCAGAGCGTTTGAGCTGATGATTATGAAGGCCGTTTCGCTCCACGAGGGGTATTAATTCTTCACCAAATTCCACTTTCTCTTCGAGCGAGCCGAATCTTTCCTTCAGAACCTCCGCATCTTTTAATCCCAGCTTCCAATTCTCCGCAATCCGGTTGGTTAAATATCTGCTGCCAAAATTGAGGCTCTTGGTCTGAACGATTTTTTCCTCACGCGTCAAAATAAGGTGCGTGACCTCGTCCGAGATATCTAAGATGAAAGTCTCGCCTGCTTTTTCAGCAGGGTTCAAGACACCTGCGGGCAGGACCACGGTTTTTGGATAATAACCTTGGATATTGAGTTCGAGGCTGTCAACGAGACGGGAAATATTCCGAAAAGATCCGTAATTTGAGGTAAATATTTGTAACGTCACGGCAAGCCGCTGGGCCTCCAATCCGACGGGATTTTCGACACCCTTTAAATCATTCACCCAAAACGATTCGGGTACGAGCTGCAAGACCCAATCTTCCAAGGGAAGAGGCGCGACGCTTCGTGTTTGATCAATCACGTGACGCACTTCCAAAGGCGTGACAGCACGAGGATAGCCCTGGTAATAAATTGAACTGGTAAACCGGCTCATTTTTAAATGCGAGTTAGAAAGAAGAGCATAAGCCGGAATTTCATAAAGGTCGTCCCCCATCTCGAGCCGCTTCAAAATTTCTTGAACGGAGAGTAAGGCCTTATCAAATTGCGTGACTTCGCCGGCTGTGAAACCCTCGGCATGCTGGACTTGGGCAAAGCGAAGGACGCGCGGCGGATCTCCCGGCGCCTCCGCCACAATGGCCGCCAGACGCCTGGTCCCGATATAAAGAATTAAAACGCGATTATTTTGTCCGTGGTTTGTCATTTCTCTTTTTTCTTCACGATCAAATCGTGATATTGGAGTTCAATATAAATAATCTTTCCCCGGTCCGAACTTTTTAACAAAAGATTAAGAGAGGCAAGGGTCTGTAGTTTCTTCATCGGCTCTCTCCCAAACCGGAGTTCCGGACCGCCTTCGAGAAGAAGACTGACATTACCCAAATGATCCAAACGCAACCGCTCGAGGGCCTCGGTCTTAGCCAAAGGTTGGTGAGGATAAACCTTTGCCAGACCCATCAATTGACCAAAACCCGCCCGATCCATCTTGGAACCTAATTTTAGTTTTTGATCGGTTTCATCTAAGATTTCTATGAGTAAAAGATTTTTATTCCGGCCGGCGTCACGGGTGAGGAGGATGCCGTCTTCCGCAAGCGTATAGTAATCGCCATTTTCCAACTGGACTTGGGCGAAGGGGTTGCGGTCTCTGATTTCAATTCGCAAGGTTTTTGGAAATTCACGAACGACGCGGGCGTTACGGATCTTAGGATCGCTTTCTACCGCCTCGGCCACTCGTTTCGCTGAAACATGAAAAAGATTTTCATTAAGAAAAAGCCGCTCCAGTTCGCGGACCCTTTCCTGGGACAAACTTCCCTCCGGGATAATTTTCACGTTTTGAATGAGAAACCCTGAATCCGCGTAAAGATTTTGGCGGATGCTCCAGAAAATCCCAAAACCGATACCGGCAAAAAGAAGGACGGGAATGGATTTAATGAACCCTAAAGAAAGGAGACGCAAAGACCCCTTCGCCGCTTTCCATAATAAGGGTGCGGATTTTTTTCGCTTACGCTTTGCCATTGGACCCGCCTCTCTTCCAAGCCATTTCAATTAATTTTAAACAAAGCGCTTCAAAGGATATCCCCGCCTCCCGGGCGGCCTTAGGTAAAAGACTGAGCTCTGTAAACCCTGGGATCGTGTTGGCCTCCAAGACAAAAGGCTCCCCTTCCCTATCCGTTACCAAATCTACGCGGGAAAAATCGCGAAGCCCCAAGGCTTCATGGACATCCAGCGCGCAACGCTGGAAACGCCTTCTCCACGATTCCGGAATGGGTGCAGGCACTAAATATTCCGTCATTCCCGAGGTGTATTTGGCTTCATAATCGTAAAATTTTTTCTTCGGTCTTAATTCCACGACCGGAAGCGGTTTCTTGCCTAATATTCCCACCGTAAATTCCCTTCCTTGGATTCTTTTCTCCACTAAAAGCGCTCCATGCTCACTCAAACCTTGCTTTAATTTTTCGACAGACTGCTTAAAATCTTCAACAAGAAACACACCAATGCTCGATCCGTCGGCAACGGGTTTGACAAAAAAGGGCACGGGAAAGGTTTCAAGCTTCCGCCAATTCTTCTTGGTGACCGTTGTCCAGAGGGGCGTTGGGATCTTGGAACGCTCGAAAATTCTCTTGGCTTCCACTTTATTAAAGGCAAGCCAGCTCCCCTTGGCATCCGAGCCTACGTAAGGGATGTTTGTCTTCTCCAGTGTTTTTTGGATGGTTCCGTCCTCCCCGCCCTTCCCGTGGAGTGCCAGAAAGGCCAGATCGATCTTTTGGAGCTCTTTTTTTGTCTTGAGCGGGTTAGTCGGATCGATGGAGACGGCGGTTATCCCGCTGCGGGACAGGGCCTCTAAAACCGCCCGTCCGGAACGCAGTGAGACTTCCCGTTCGGAAGACACCCCGCCGGCAAATACACCTATTCTCAAGCCGGCAATTTTCAATTTTTGCATGATCTACTTCGGAAAAACGAGGGGCACGACGTGTTAACCCGGACCGCTCACCAATTCCTCAACTCGAATGATGCGGACTTCGGGTTCAAGCCTCACTTCAAATTTCTCGAACACCTTCTCCTGTGCTAATTGGATTAATTCAATCACATGACTTGCTTTGGCGCCGCCCAGATTGACAATAAAATTCGCGTGGCGGTCTGAGATCATCGCATTCCCGATCCGGCGGCCTCTCAGGCCTGCCTGGTCAATCAACTGCCCCGCCGAATCCTGGTTTGCACCGGGATTTTTAAAAATCGATCCGGCGCTTGGGTAGCGAAGATCCTGAACCGTGTTACGGTATTCAAAACAGGCCTCAATCTCGGTTTGAATGTCTTCGGGTTTTGCCCGATGGAGTCTCAAGCGCGCTTCCAAAAGGATGTAACCTTCGAGACCGCTTTTGCGGTAATGGAAACTAATTTCCTCACGGCCTAAATGACAGATGACTCCGTCAGGAGTCAGTGTGGTGATTTCTTCAGCAAGGTTTCCGATCTCCATTCTCTTTCCCGGGACGCGGCTAAAACCCGCATTCATCATCAAGGCGCCGCCCACGGTGCCTGGGATGTGACTTAAAAATTCTGTCCCACCAAAACCCGCATCGCGTGCCGCCAAGGCCAGCCGGTAAAGATTCACCCCGGCGGAAACGGTGACCGTAGTTCTTTCGATATCGAAAATGATATGCGTGGGTTCGTAATGAATAAACGTAATAACAAGCCCCGGGAATCCCTCATCGGGGAAAAGAACATTGGATCCTTTTCCGATCCCGATCACAGGAACTTCTTCGGATTTGGCAAATTCCAATAAAGACTTAAGCCCTTCTAAATTTTTCGGCTCCGCAAAAAATTTTGCATCGCCGCCGATTTGAAAAGTAGAAAACCGGGAAAGCGCAACGTCCTTACGGGGAATGGTTCCTTGTTTCATAACGCCTGACTTCTTACACGACGAGAAAATTCATCCGCCACTTCTCCGATATCACCGGCACCCAAGAAGGCAATCACGCCATCTCTTTTAGGAAACTCGCCCGTTAAAAGGTAATCAATCACATTGGATTTAGAAATCATTTTCACAGCAGGGTGATTTTCGGCACGCACCGCATCATAAATCACCGCGCTGGTGATATGATCCGGATTTTTTTCTCCGGCTCCATAAATTTCGGTCAAAATAAGTTCATCGGCTTCTTTGAAGGCCTTGCCGAATTCCCGGCTCAAGTGCTGGGTCCGGGAAAAACGGTGAGGTTGAAAGACCACAGTAAGCCGCTTGCCTAAATTGGTTAAGGCTCTGAGCGACGCGCTCACTTCTGCAGGGTGATGGGCATAATCATCGATGACGATCATTTCGTTTGCATCGAGTTTTACCTCGAGCCGCCTCCTGGCACCGCGAAAACGAAAGAGCGCTTCTGTGATCTCATCAAAATCAAGACCCAATTCAAGAAGGACCGCAATGGCCCCCATGGCATTCAAGATATTGTGAGCCCCGGGGATGGAAAGTAAAACACGGCCTTGATAGAAACCGCCGTGGAAAAGATCGAATTCCGAATGAAAACCTTCGAGGCGCACCCGCTCGGCATAAACATCCGCCTTAGAGGACCAGCCAAAACTCACATAAGGTTTACCGCTCGCCGGGACCAGCTCGCGAAGCACGGGGTCTTCCACCGAATAAACCACAAGGCCCGGGTTGTACATATTGGAAATAAATTCTCTCATCGCACGCTTTAAATTTTCCAGGTCCGAATAATGATCCATGTGATCTTCTTCCAGATTCGTCAACACAGCGTAATGGGGAGTAAAACAAACCTGTGATCCGTCGCTTTCGTCCACTTCGGAAACAAAAAATTCGTTACCGCCCAAAATGGCGTTGGTTCCTACATTGGCGATGTCTCCCCCCACCAAGCATGTGGGGTGTCTACCCGCTTCGGAAAGAACATAAGAAATCATCGAAGAGGTAGTGGTCTTGCCGTGAGTTCCCGTGACCGCAATGGAAGTTTCGGATTCATTGAAAAAGGAGGCAAGCGCCTCGGCCCGGTGAATGATAGGAAGATTTTTTTCCCTCGCCCAAAGCATTTCAGGATGATCGGGTTTGATGGCGGAGGAATAAACAAAAAGATCACGGCCCGTAAAAAAATTTTCGTCTTGGCCCAAATGAACCGGAATTCCCAAATTCTTTAGCTCGCGCACCGACCGGCTCTCTACACGGTCAGAGCCCGTCACAGAAAATCCCCGGTGATGAAAAAGTTTTGCAAGCCCGCTCATCCCCACCCCCCCGATTCCTGCCAGATAAACTCGCCGCGAGGGATCAAGGACGGATTTTCTTATCGCCTTCATGCGGTGCACGCCTCTTTTGAGATTGTCATTTCGGCACAAAGTTTTGCGAGCCGGCTGCCGGCATCGGAAACGGATAAGCGGCGGAGGGATTGAGACATGTGATCCCTTAAATCTTTTGAATTCATAAGTTCTGAAACAGCGTCTTTGAGCAAAGAGGGAGAGTCATTTTGATGAATCACGCGGATCGCACCGGCTTTTTTAAAATACCGGGCGTTGTGTTCCTGGTGAGCTTCGGCGTGCGGATAAGGAACCACCACGGCGGGAAGACCAAAGGCTGCTAACTCAAAAAGTGTACCCGCACCTGCGCGCGTGACAGCGAGATCGGCTTCGGGATAAACTTCTTCCATGTGTTCGTGAAACGGAATAACTAACGCGTTGATCTGCTTGGATAAGTACATTGTTTTCACGGATTCGAAATCCATTCTTCCCGTGATATGAATTACGGCTAATTTCGATTTTTCTTCATGGGAAAAACGCTCCAGTGCGCCCATCCACAGTTGATTGAGTGAATGTGCGCCCTGGGATCCTCCCACAATCAAAATCCGAAACTGATGGTCAGGGAAAACGGCAGGTTCCCTTCTCTTTTTCTCTTGCGCTGATCGAACGAGTGACTCCCGCAGCGGCAAACCGGTCACTTGGAATTTTTGAGGAAGGCTGTCTTTGCCCGGATCAAAACTCAAAGCAACTCGGGTGGCCTTCCGGGCAAGCCTGCGGTTGGCTTTTCCCATTTTCCAGTTTTGTTCGTGGACGAGGGTGGGAATGTTTATTTGACGGCTGATCCAAAGTCCAGGAAATGAAATATAGCTTCCGAAGCCCACAGTGATATCCGGTTTAAACTGATTTAGAATTTGCTTTGTTTTTGAAAATGACTGGCCCAAGTTTATCAAAAAAGGCACGATTCGGATAAGGAAATCTGCTCGGTTCGCTCGGGGTAATGGAAAATCAGACAGGTACTCGAAATCCGCCTCCACCCTCTCCTTGGCCTTCTCCACGAGGTCGTAGGCACGCAGGCTCGTCACCAACAAAATTTGGGTGTCGGGTTTTAAATTCTTAAGCGCCTCACAAAAGGCCAAGGCCGGAAAGAAGTGCCCTCCCGTGGGCCCTGTAAAAATCGCGGCTTTCATTAATGATTACCAGAGGTCCGTCCGCTTTGAATGGCCCGGTCCATTGCCAGGAGGAGTCCTGCCCCTAATAAATTAAACACCAGCGAACTTCCCCCATAACTGACAAAAGGCAAAGGAAGGCCTTTGGTCGGAATGAGACCGGTGGCAACCAGCATATTGATGGCCGCCTGGAGAACAATCAAAAGGACCAAAGAGATGACAAAAAGTTTTTCGTAATTGCCCCGGGCTTTGGAAGCAATTTTTAAACCTGACCAAAGAATAACCCCATAAAGGATGATGACACCCAACGTGCCGATCAAACCCATTTCCTCGCCGATGATGGAAAAAATAAAATCGTTATAACTTTGCGGGAGATAAAAAAGTTTTTGCGTGCTTTCTCCCAATCCGACTCCGTGGATGCCTCCCATCCCGAAGGCCAAAATCGATTGGATGATCTGAAACCCGCTTCCTTGCGGATCGCTCCAAGGATTTAAATAAGCGGTCACACGGCTCAAACGATAAGGTGCCCGAATAATAAGAAAGGCGACGGCAGGAATAAAAGAAAGGCTGGCAAAGAAAACGTAACGAAGCTGTATCCCCGCCAAGAAAAAAAGAACGGCCGCCACGAGAAAAATAAAAACCGAAGATCCCAAGTCAGGTTCGAGCAAGATCAATCCGCAGGTTGCGACAAGGACAAGAAGCGGCGGAAGAAGCACGGTAAATTCCCCTCTTTGGATTCCGCGGACCCTGCGAGAGAGGTAATCGGATAAATAAAGACAAACCGCAACTTTGGAAATCTCGACAGGCTGAAAATTCACTGGACCGATACGAATCCACCGGCGAGCACCTCCCGCCTCATGACCTACAATGGGAAACAAAACAATGACAAGAAGAATGAGTGAAAAGATAAGGAGCTCGCGCGCATGCCCCCGCCAAAGGTAGGGATCTACCCCGGCGACAAAAAAAAGGACAAGCGTTCCCACAACCGTATAAAGAAGATGGCGCTTTAGAAAATAGGTGGGGCTTTTAAATATCTCGTTGGCATAAACCGCGCTTGCGCTATAGGTCATTACAATGCCAAGGCTCACCAGCGCATAAACCGCGATGAAAAAAAATTTGGCTTCCCTGGACATTAATGAAGACCAACTGCGGAGCCTTTGAGCTCGCTCACCAATTCCTTAAAGGCCTTGCCTCTTTCTTTATAGTTGGCAAATTGATCAAAGCTTGCGCAGGCGGGTGAAAGCAAAATCACGTCCCCGGCGGAGGCGATTTTAAGCGCTTCCCGAAACGCCTCTCTGAGACCCTTGGCTCGTAAGACAGGCGCGGCGTCAACCCAGCTGTCTCTCAGTAAAGTGGCGGCCTCTCCAAACACCACTGCCCGTTTTACCTTCTTATTCAAATTTTCACGGACTGACCGAAAATCTGCACCCTTCGCATGCCCTCCGGCCAAAAGAATGACCCTTTGGTCCGCAAATTTCTCAAGGCCCCAGACCAGAGCTTCCAGGGTGGTACATTTTGAATCGTTGTAAAATTTTATGCCGTCAATTTCGGCGATTTTTTCCAGCCGATGCTCCAGGCCTTCAAAGCGGTCAATCACTTCCCGCGTCTTCTTGGGATCAAGTCCCTTAAGACGCGTGATCTCGAAAAGCAGATCTTCATTAGAGTTTGGTTGTTCTCCCCAATATTTCACTTGCCCCTTGAAATTAAAATGGGGGAAAAAGTTTTTCTGATCCTGCCGGCGTATCAGTGCAAAATCTCCCGCCCCCTGATTTTGAAAAATCCTTAACTTGGCAAAGATATAATCCTCCATGGTGGGATGCCAATCCAAATGATTCATCCCAAGATTGAGAAGAATTCCTATTTTGGGCCGCAGGGACTGTGTATGAAAAAGTTGAAAGGAGCTAAGCTCCAGCACAATCTGAGTTTCGGACGTAAGCCTTTGGAGTTCGCCGATCCAGGGATTGCCGAGATTCCCGCACGCAACGCTTGGAATTCCATTCGCCTGAAAGATCCGTGAAAGAAGCGTGGTCACGGTACTTTTTCCGCTGGTGCCTGTGACAGCAATCACAACTCCCGGAGAAAACCAAGACGCGACTTCCACTTCGCTTACGATAGCGATCTGTTTTTTTTGTAGATGAGGATAAAGTTCAGATGAGGGTGAGATGCCCGGCGAGATCACGACCCAATCGCAGGCACCTATTTTTTCTAAGTTGTGACCGCCGAGTTCAAAAGGAATTTTATTTTCCTGGAGTGTCTCGGCCCTTTGTTTTACAAGTTCTGCGGATGAACTGTCGGAGGCGAATACGCTATAGCCCAGCTTTTTTAAAAACAAGGCGCTTGCCAGCCCCGTCTCGCCCAACCCTAAGACTGCGACTTTCTTTTTTGTGATCATCTTAATTTAAGCGTGCTCAAACCCGCCAAAGCCAAAATAAAAGCCACGATCCAAAGCCTGATCGTGACTTTGGATTCCGCCCAGCCTTTAAGTTGCAAATGATGATGAAAAGGTGACATCAAAAAAATTCTCCGTTTAAAAAGTTTAAAACTCACGACCTGGAGAATGACAGACAATGCCTCCCATACGAAAACGCCGCCGACAATGATAAGAACAAGTTCCTTTCGCGTTAGGATCGCGGTCACCCCTAACGCCCCGCCCAGCGACAAAGAACCTGTGTCCCCCATCATCACCTCAGCAGGATAGGAGTTATACCATAGAAATCCGGCACTTGCGCCAACCAAAGCCGCACAAAAAACGGTCAATTCACCCGCTCCAGGGACATAGGTCATTTGAAGGTAATCCGAATAGTCAACACGCCCCGAGACATAACAAATCACCGCAAAGGCACCCGCCACAAAAAGGAGACATCCGATCGCAAGGCCGTCCAAACCATCTGTAAGATTTAAAGCATTGGAAGTCCCCACCAGTACGAGGACCACAAATGGAATAAATCCCGCACCTAAATAAAGCGAGGCGGTTTTGAAAAAAGGAAAGTAAAGCATCTTGTCGAAATTGGGATTGGTGTAAAGCCAGAGCCCCAAGGCAATGCCTGCCACCAGTTGCCCTGAGAATTTAGTAAAGGAAGACAGACCGCGGGAACTTTTACTTTTGAGTTTGATCCAATCATCTAAAAATCCAACCGCGCCGAACCAAAGAAGCGTCCCCATCGATATCCAGATGGAAGATACGGACCAATTCCCCCAAAAAAACATGGTCATGACAAGGCTAACCACAATCAAAATTCCGCCCATCGTAGGGACTTGTTTTTTGTGGGCGTAAAAGGCGTGGATTGCCTCGGCGTGTTCTCTCTGGGTATGAACCAGGGCCTGCATGTTTCTTAGCGTGCGGATCACGGCGGGCCCAAGGATCAGACACAGAATAAAAGCGGTAACGCTGGCACCGGCGGCACGGAATGTAATGTAGCGGAAGATATTAAAAAATGGGTGGAACTCTTTGAGGGGATAAAGAAGGTGATAAAGCAAATTTCTTACCTACTGCGAAGGCAATTTTTCGTAAGCCTTGTCTCCCACAGGTTGTGACAAGGCATCAATGACTTCTTCTAGTTTCATTCCTCGAGAGGCCTTGAAAAGAACTTGATCACCGGAACGTAAAAAATTTCCAAGAAAATGCGCGAGCATTTTTTTATCTTCAAAATGAAGAACAAGAGGCGGATTTCCGGTCTCCTCGCAAAGCGCAATACTTTCTCTAATCCAATCTCCATAAGAAAGCAGCGCCTGAAAATTTATTTTTTGAATCTTCTGGCCTAATTCCCGGTGATGCGCCGCGGATTCAAGGCCCAGCTCCAACATGTCTCCAAGAACCAAGATCTTCCTCACCCCCCCTTCCAATTTCTTAAAAGCTTCTAAGGAGCGTTCGAAAGAATAGGGACTGGCATTGTAACAATCATTCACAAAAGTTACGCCTTCTCTGGGAGAAAGGACTTCGAACCTGCCGTGAGAAAGCTGAACATCTTTCCAAACCGAAGGCAGATCAGAAATCGAAACGCCGCAGGCAAAGCAGGCGGCAATAGCCGCCAGGGCGTTATCTGCTTGAAACGTAGCGTGGCCTGGGAAACGAAATTCCCATCGCCCATTGACTTCAAAACGCACCCATCCGTCTTGGACTTTGCAACCGGTCAAACAAAAATCAGAACCTTTATTTTTTCCAAACAATAAAATGGGAACTTTACGCTTTCTTCCCCGTTCGATCAAAACAGGATCCCCGTCCGGCAGCACCAAGGTTCCTTTGGTCCTCATCAAAGCATCTGCGAGTTCAAGCTTCGCTTCATAGATTCCTTCCAGCGATCCAAAACCCTCCAAATGGGCCGGCGAGATCCCTGTGATCACACCCACCTGCGGTTTTAAAAGGGCGCTGAGTTTCCTGATCTCTCCTTTGGCGCTGGCACCCATTTCCGCTACACAATATTGTTGTTCCGCCTGCAATTGAAAAAGAATCAGAGGAAGGCCGAGATGATTGTTAAAATTTCCCTTGGAAGAAAGTATCGGATATTTTTGACCGAGTAAAAAAGAAAGAAATTCTTTGGTGCCGGTCTTCCCAACGCTTCCGGTGACGCCCACGCCCACGGCAGAGAAACAGCTCCGGTAATGACCGGAAAGAGACCCAAGCGCCTCCTCCGGATCTTGGACAGGAATCAAATTGCGGAAAAGGGCGCGCTCTCTAAAAAGTTTTTCCCGGGTCTCGCGGAGGAAATCTTTACGGATCACGGCGCCGTTCGCACCTTTACGAAAGGCATCCCAGAGATGATCGTGGCCGTCACCGTCCTTGCCGCGGAGGGCGAAGAAAGCTTGATCGGCTGTAAGGCTTCGGGTATCGATGGAAACGCCCGACCATTTTTGCAGAGGATCCGGCAGAACTATTTCGCTTTTCAAAAGTTTAGCGACGGTTTCGAAATTCCAATCAGAGCCTAACACGCGCCCTCCTTCTCAAAAAACTCTGAATGATTTCGCGGTCGTCGAAATGTCTTTTTTCTTTTCCCAGGATTTGATAATCCTCATGCCCCTTGCCCAAGACCAGGACCACATCCCCAGGCTCCGCCAAACTTAGAAGCTGATCAATGGCCTCGCTGCGGTCTAAAACCTCCAGGACATTGGGCGCGGGCCCTGCCGGCAAACCTTGGCGCATTTGGCGGATAATCTCTCGCGGGTCTTCAGTGCGGGGGTTGTCAGAAGTGAGAATGACTAAATCAGAATAATGATAAGCAATCCGGGTCATTTCAGGCCTTTTATAAGGATCCCGGTCGCCGCCGCAGCCAAAAAGGGTCAAGATCCGCTTGGGCTTGAGCCGCTTTGCCTCGGACAAAATATTTTCGAAGGCATCCGGGGTGTGGGCATAATCCACAAACACACTGAAACCGTTTCCTTCGATTTTTTCCAGTCTCCCCGGAACTCCGGTAAATGCTTCCAAGGCTTGCCTGAAATCCGCGGGGTTGAAACCTAGAAGATCAAGACTCGCCAATACCGCTACGGCGTTTTCTACATTGTGTCTCATCGGAAGCTGCATTTTAAACGTTACTTTGCCCCGGGGGCCTTCAAAAATAAATTCACTTCCTTCTAACGTTGCTTCAATGTCTTGAGCTCTGTAATCCGCCTGCTCTTCCAAACTAAAACTTTTTGCTCCGGGATGCTCGCCCAAAAGGCGCCGGCCGTAAGGCGAGTCACGATTGATCAGCATGAGTTCCGGACGCGGGTCTAAATTAAAAAGAAGGCGCTTGGCTTGAAAATAATTTTCGAGGGTTTTATGATAATCAAGATGCTCGGCGGTGAGCTGGGTAAAAACAGCCAATTTGAATTGAAGTCCGTTCACCCGCTTTTGATCGAGCGCGTGGGAAGAAACCTCAAGTGCCACTGCGCGAATGTTTTCTTGACGCATTCGTTCCAACAAAGAAAAAAGTTCTTCTGAACCGGGCGTCGTATTGTTAAGAGGTCTCGCCCACTTTGAATTTTGGGCGCCGAGCGTTCCTATATATCCGGCTGGGATTTTTGTATTAAGAAGATGACTTAAAAGGTAAGCGATGGTTGTCTTGCCGTTGGTTCCGGTGATTCCCACAAGATCGAGATGCTGGGAAGGAAACCCATAAAACTCATTCAATAGATTGGACAGCGCCTGGCGGGAATCGTCTGTGCGCAGCCATGGGAGTTGACTTGGGGTAGAAACATCCGGGACTTTTTCTGAAACAATCACAGCGGCCTGCCTTTCAATGGCTTCTTGAATGAAGAGGTGGCCGCCCGTTGTGGGTCCGGGGCAAGCGACGAAAAGATTTCCTTTTTTGACGCGGCGTGAATCCGAGCAAATTCCTGAAATCTCAAGCATGGGTTCCCAATTCATTTTTTCCTGAAATACTAAATTTTTTACAAGATCAGATAACTTCAAGCTGCCTCCGAACTACCTCTTTAATTTTCGGTTAAGAGTCCCCCGGTCTTAACCTCATTTTTGTCTTTTTCTGAAAAATGAAACTCAATTTCCGGCGAATTGATGTTGAGGGCGAAAATCTCGGGGTTCTTTTTGTCGGTCAATGCAAAATCAGCGGCAACATAATCGATCTTCACGTCCGTGGGATGCGCCATGGCAAAGGCCGGCCCCTTTAAGAAATGGACTTTCATGTTGGAGCCCTCCACTTGGATCCGAAATCTCCTCCCCGCCACTACCGAAAGCGGATCGTATTGGACCTTGACCGTGCCCGAAAGCACCTCAAAACGGTCTTGCCAGGAGAGTTTGGCATCTTTTAAGGTAAAAGCGGGTTTGAAAAAATGCGGCCGGAAAGATCCTGCGATGGGCGTTCCTGCCTTTTTCTCAAGACGTTTGAGCGCCCAAAGGCCGGTGCCGGTATTCAGCAAAACGATCAGGATGAGACCCCAAGAAAGAGCAAACACCCATTGCTTCCAATGGAAATTCATAGGCTTCGGTTAGAAATGAAATCCAAAGATGTCTTGGATTAAGCCCTGAAGGACAAGAACAGGCTTATGCCGGAGAGAACGATCGTAAGGGCCATAAGGGCATAAAAAACTTTTCCTAGCTCTTCGGCCGGACCCTGAATATCCGGGGGAAGCGGGTCACTAGGCGGCGCCTCAACTCTTACTCGGACTTCCTTGATAGGTTGATCCACGGGAACCTCCTGACGAAATAGATTGAGCGAGCTTGGGTGACTCGCTCGCAATTTGAATGACAAAATCATAAATTTCTTTTCGGCGAATGACTTTGAGAAAACTCTCCACCACCTTAGGATCAAACTGAGTCCCCGTATTCTCACGCACTTCTTTGAAGGCCTCTTCGACCGTAAAACGGCGCTTGTAAAGGCGGTGGGAAATCATGGCGAGGAAAGAATCTACCACAGCTACGATCCTTGCGCCAATAGGGATTTCTTCCCCTTTGAGCCCCCGCGGGTAACCCTTTCCGTCGTAACGTTCCCGGTGATGCAGGACGATGGGGATCACCGGCTTAAGGGAGCTGATCGACTTCAAAAGCGCCGCACCCCGCATGGGGATACGCTTGATTTGGTCTAATTCTTTTTTAGTCAATTTAGCCTTCTTGTCCCACACCTTTTCAGGAAAGGTCAGGGTCCCCGTATCTAAAAGCAGCGTTGCCCGCTCCAGGTTGGTAAGTTCATGACTATTAAGATTCAAATCTTTGCCCATCTCCATCACGATCTTTCCAAAGATAGGAAGCGGCCCCATGTCGCGGCCATAATGAAGCTCCAAGAGTTCGTTAATCGTCTGAATGCTGCCGAGTGTGAGTTTTTCTGTTTCTTCAAAAAGCTGCGCGTTTCGGATTGCCACTACCGCCTGCTCGGAAAGGGATTTTAAAATTTCAAGATCCATGGGAGTAAAGGATTGATTGTCCACCTTGTTCCAAAGGCTGATCACCCCCACCACGTCTTCTTCGATAAAGGGTACCGCGATACAGCGGCGATCGTAATGCGGCACGCCCTCCTCAGCCACCCGCCCTTCCATGCCGCGGCCTACATGGAGACGGTGTTTTCTCCGGATCCCTGAGGTATCGCCAAAAGAAAAATAAGGAAGGAGATATTTTCTCTCCGGATCCATCAGAAGGATGGAACATCCTCTTGCTTTTAAAACTTGGGCGCAGAGTCTTCCGATTCGGGGAAGGAGTTCATTGAGCCGAAGCGATGCAGTAATCACCCGGTGGACGGAATGCATTGTAGAAAGTGCGAGAGCCCGCGGGTGCACCGTCTCATAGAAATTATCCAGTTCGTAACTTTTATAAGCGAGTTCAACTTGGCTTTGAAGAAAATGATTAAAAAGAGGAATGAGCGGGCGGACTTGTTGATCCCTCAAAGTAAGGGCGCACAGGACCAAAAAACCTTTGAGCCGGCCCAAATGCTTTAAAGGAAAAATGCTTCCTATTCTTCCGTAGGCGCATTTGTACAAATTGGGATCCGCATCTGTCTCGCCTTCTTTCTCGGCGAGTTGGGCAAAATATTTTTCGAGGAACCCGGCACAGCTTGATTGGTTGGATTTGGAACCGGCAAAAAAAGAGCAGTTACCTTTGCGGTCGAGACGGATCAGCCGGTTAGGACGATTATCTTCAATAAGGTAGAGCCAACCTAAAGGATGACCAAAACTCTTATTGAAAACGCGGTAACCTTCTTGCCATTCGGGATTGGGTAGTAAAAAGCGTTCGATCACGCTTTTCTTTTTTAACGGGTCGTGCATTTAGAGTCTCAGTTGCCAGCGGCTATAGTACACCATAAGACGGAAGGTAAGAAAGGGTCCTTTGACATTAAACTCTCTCGAAAGGTTCAAAAAGG
>CAYJTB010000026.1:0-29584 GCA_964372875.1 uncultured bacterium | reverse complement strand
GAAGGCCTGCAAAATAAGGGTTCTTTAAATTTACTCCCCATAATGGAATGCTCAAGATAATGCATAAAAAGTGACGGTATCTGTTCTAGCCCGGTTTTCTCATCGATTTTTTTCTTGATGAGAAAACCGCTTTGGACGTAATAAGTTACGTCCAAAATTTTGCGCGTTGATTGGACAGCGCGCAAAAGATAAGCCTTTTTGCGAAAAGAGCACAGTGTGTTTTCGCAAAAACTCTCCGAGCGAATTTCTCATCAAAATGATGAGAAATTCGGGCTAGTGTCCAAATAGCGTCCGTGGAGGGGCAAAATCCGAGGAATTGATACGAAGAGATACGAAAAAAAATGAAACCCGAAAAAAGTTTCTGGCGTGATTACAAAACAGCTGCTCTACCAACTGAGCTACGCCAGCGAAACCATCAAATTACAATAACCAGGATTGCGGCTACACATATTGCCAGCCGAATCACGGAAGCCCGCCGTCCTCGGCGAAGCAGCCCTCGCAGAGGGTTAGGACGCCAGCGAGGTTGTGTATTTTACCAAATTATGGGTGAACCCGCCTTAGCGGTTTATGCGAATAATTTTGAGGCCTTCGGGCCTGCTTCAGCCGGTTATAAATAAGACGGGCTACGGCCTGATTGCCTTTTTCCGAATAATGACCTGAAAAATAAGGCGCTGCGCATCCCTTCCCAGGAAACGAAAATCCTTTTAATTGAAGGACCGGTTTATCGTACACACCGTATAAGCGTTTCATTTGCATCCTTCCAAAATCATCTAAAACAAAAGCAAAAAGGAAAAGTTGGTGCTGGAAAGACCTTCGATTAAAAGGAAACAAAAAAGCCGCTTACAAAAAAGAGTAAAAGATTTTTGGCGGCTTGTTTCAACCGCATACCTTTTGAATCGCTTGCGGAAGTAAATCGATGATGTCGCCCGCCACTAAAGAGACCTCTCCAAGTTTTTTGGCGGCAAGATCTCCTGCAAGACCATGAAGGTACACGCCAAAACGGGCCGCATCAAAAGCGCTCATCCCTTGTCCCAACAAGGCCGCGATGATGCCGGTCAAGACATCGCCCGTTCCACCGGTCGCCATCCCGGGATTGCCCGTGGGATTGACTGCAATCTTTCCGTCAGGACTTGCGATCACACTCCGGTATCCTTTCAAAACGATAATTTTTTTAGAGAGGGCTGCGGCCTGGAGTGCATATTTTTTGCGCTCTGCATTGGTTTTCGGCAGTTTCGTTTTGAAAACTCGTACGAATTCGCCGGGATGAGGCGTTAGGATCATCTGGGATTTGCAGCGTTTCAAAAGTCCGGGCTGTTTTTCGAACGCATTCATCCCGTCCGCATCCACCACCCAAGGAAGAGGAGTTTCGGACAAGAGCCTTCTTACCAATTTTTGAGTACTGGGATGCCTGCCGAGTCCGGGACCAAGCGCGCCGACATCCTGGGTTTTTAAAAATCCGAGGATTTGAGAATAACCTTTTTCAGATAACGTGCCGCGGGAAGTAGAGGGGAAAGGATGCACCATCACTTCGGGATACCGCCGGGCCAAAATAGGATAAACCTTATCCGGACAACCGAGTGTCACAAGCCCCGCCCCGGCACGAAGTGCGGCAAAACTCGTGAGCGCGGCCGCTCCTGTGTATCCGACGGAGCCCGCTAAAATAGAAATTTTTCCAAAATCACCTTTGTTGGCCCGCCGCGGCCGGCGCCGCCAAATCTTCCGGATCTGTTTCTCAATCTTTGGATCACGCACGATTGATTGTTCGTTTCATTTCTCGGACGGCTTGTCTCATTCCCACGAAAATAGAATGGGCAACGATGGAATGGCCGATATTGGCCTCTTCAATAAAGGGGAGTTTGACTACCGCCGAAACATTATTGTAATCAAGTCCATGACCGACGTTGATTTTCAGTCCTAAACGGTGGCCTTCAACGGCCGCTTTGCGCAGCCGCTCGAGTTCCTTTTTTTTCTTCGCCTCTTTTGCATTCGCGTAGGTGCCGGTATGAAGCTCAACCGTATCCGCACCTACCCCTTCGGCTTCCCGGACTTGGGAAATTTCAGGATCAATAAAAAGACTGACTTCGATTCCTTGGGCTTGGAGCCTTGGAACAATCCGGTCCAAAATTTTTCTTTTTTCTATGGCATTAAGCCCGCCTTCGGTGGTGAGCTCTTGTCTTTTTTCAGGGACCAAACAAACCTTTGTGGGACGAACCTTCAATGCAAATTTTACGATGGAGGAGGCAATCGACATTTCAAGGTTAAGGGGCTTGGTGAGAATTTTTTTTAGACGTATCACATCGTGATCTTGAATGTGGCGGCGGTCTTCGCGCAAATGAACAGTGATCCCATCCGCCCCGCCTTTAACGGCCTCCCGGACGGCTTCAATGGTATCAGGGACTTCACCTTTGCGCGCCTCGCGAAGCGTTGCCACATGATCGATGTTCACACCCAACCGGATCATAAAAGGAGGAAAGACTAGGCCTTTCGTTGGATGGTTACTTTGACGGGCGCGGGTGTTTCTTTCAAGGTGATGCCGTCCGGCAAGATCACCCGGGGTGTGATTTCATGCGGGCCTTCTGCCAGACCCGAAACTTCAACACAGGTAAGAATCTCCGGCACCTTTAAAGATTCTAAACTTTTAGGAGCTCCGCGCAGTAACAGATCAAATTGGGCGGGTTCGATCAAAACCTTTTCTTGGGAGTTCGACGTCCCCAGTACTCGAATGGGAATATTGGAAAAAACTTTTTCACCCCAAGATTCTTCAATGGGCACATAGGCATCGATCAAGGGTTCACTGACAATTTTAAAACCTGGAATTTCCGTCAAACGGACAGTTTTACGAAACGACCGCACGCGCCCCACGGTGTCAATGGGCTGCGTCCTGATCTTGTCGACTTTTTCCAATTCACTCTTTGGGCCTTCCGCTAAGGCAGCGCGGGGATCCAGCTGTACCTTTGCAGTATCGACCCGGTAACCAAACGCGGGCTCGCCCAGAAACACGGGTTCGATCTCAAATTTTTTTACGATGATCTCGTCGACTTTGACCTGAATCGTGTCGGGATCAATCCGGATCACGCGGATTTTTTCTGAAGGCAGGCGGATTTCTTGCGGCTCCACACGAAAACTATAATCTCCCGCAGTTTCCACTTTCCGGATGACGTGTTCCGCCTTGAGTTCTTCGTTGGCCAGATTGGAAAGAAGTGAGCGCGGTGCCTGGAGTGTTGCTACCACAAGCCGAGTCGGTTTTCCCACAATGCTCATTTTTTCATTTTCGAGTTTGATTTCGACAGGAATTGTGCGGGTCACTTCGATGCCTTCTTCGCCCACTGCGTAATACCAAAGGCCGACCGCGAGGATCAAAGAAACTAATTTTGCGGTCCAGTTTTTTATAAACCAATCTTTCATAGGCAAATTAGGAGGGATTGCTCTTGGTTCGTTTTCCCGCGGCCGCCATGAAATTTTTGAGTTCGAGCTGCCAAATCTGATTCCAACCCTTTGCTTTTTCAGGGGGGCGGAAAAGATTGGTAAGGACGCGCCTGAGCGCTTCACTGTCCAGATCGCGTGTTAATTTTCCATAAACAGAAACGGAGACAGACCCTGTTTCCTCTGATACCACGACCGTCACGGCATCGTTTTCTTCTGTGATTCCAACAGCCGCGCGGTGGCGTGTGCCGAGAGCACGCGAGAGTTGGGGATTTTGGCTGAGAGGAAAAAGCGAGCCTGAGGAGGCAACCCGCTGGCCTTGGATAATGACTCCCCCGTCATGCGTCGGCGTATTGGGAGAAAAAAGTGTGATCAGAAGCTCGGCGCTTACCCGGGCGTCCAGCACCAATCCACTTTCGATGTAATTATTCAGCCCGATTTCGCGTTCGATAGCGATCAAGGCCCCGACTTTGGACCGCGACAAATGTTCACAGGCCTGCACCACTTCATCGATTGTTCCGCCTTTTTTGAGGAAAGGTCCAAAGATCGTATTCTGCCCGATCCTGGCAAGCCCGCGGCGAAGCTCCGGCTGAAAGATAATTAAGAAGGCCACCACACCCACCGCGAAGAGTTTGGTAAGAACCCAGTTAATGGTATTCAATTCGAGAACTTTGGCAATATTGAAAATGATGGCAAGGATCACCAGACCCATCAAGACCTGCAGGGCACGCGTTCCTTGAAAAAACCGGATCAAGGAATAAATAAGAAGCCAAATAAAAACAATCTCTAAAATGGGGCGCCAAAGAAAAATAAAAGAATGGAACATTATTTTTTTCCGAAAATGGTTAGGACAAGCGTTAACACCAAGCTAAGCAAAAGACACGTGGTGAGAGGAAAATAAAAGGTAAAGGAGCCTTTACGGAGATAAATGTCCCCCGGGAGCTTTCCCAGGCCCGGGACCTTGCCAAAGATACTCAGTAAAATTCCGGCAATGATCAGCATGATGCCGAAAAATACCAGCGTCTTTGCTAATTCATTCATAGGTCCTCTCCTTTCACTTTGAATCTAACGTCTTCATTATATTGATTTTACGCCGCTTTCCAAGAATTCTCTGCTCTTGGCAACAATTTTCGACCTGTTTTTTGTAAAGTCTGTGTTGACATGCTAACCTTGGGAGAAAGGCAAACCACTTCCGCCAACTTGCGTTGGCGGACTCGCTTGATGTTTTGCGCCACAAGACATGGCGCATCCGCCGCGTTGTTTGGCGGAGGCGAGCGTAAGGGTGGGACGCCTGCCTGCCCTCAAAGCAGTGGTTCACTACTTTGAGGGTTGTCGGGTCTGTTCGCCGTGAAAAACGGCGGCCAGGCAAAGCTAGAGACCGTAAGGACAGCGGTTAGCGGACAGCGTAGAGCGTTCAGGAAAAAGGCAAGTCAAACTTCTGAACGCCGGACGCTTAACGCTGAACGCTCTTCTCGGTGGCTCGGCTGCCGGAATTAAAGGATTCCGTGATCATGCAAAGAATGGGTAAGTTTATTTTTCTTTTTTTCATTGTTTCCCAAAGCCTTTTCTCCTCTTCCGCCTTCTCTGAACAATCTTTCGGGATCGCTTCCTGGTACAGCGAGTCCGATCCTGGAATTAACATTCATACCGCCAACGGCGAGGTCTTTGACGACTCCCAAATGACCTGCGCTTCGTGGAGTTATCCTTTCGGGACAATTTTGCGCATCACGTATGTGAAGAATGGAAAATCGATCGTCTGCCGCGTCAACGACAGGGGGCCGTCCAAAAGGCTGGGCCGGTTGATTGACCTTACTAAAACGGCGTTTGGAAAAATGGCCCCGCTTAAAGCGGGTCTCATCAAGGTGAGGGTGGAAGAAGTCCCGAAGCGGCCTTTACTTTTGGACCAGCAAGTAAATGCCGATTCCTACGAGCATCAGCTCTACCAGAGTCAGAAAAGTATCCCGAGAGATTCTTTCCAAGACCTTCTTGGCCACATAGGAGCCGAAACTCATTACGACTCCAAAGCTCAAGCCCGCTAAAAGTTCTTTTTGATTCAAAACATTGAGCCGGTTGTAGACAATCGATTTCACCAAATGCATTCCTACCGCGCACAAAGCCTCGGTCCCCACAAAGGCCTCTTTGGTAAGTCCATAGGCCAGAAAAAAAGGGCTGGAAACCGGCCCCACCCCTCCCATCAAGGCCGAGAGAAAACCCGTCACCGCACCTAACGGAAGAAAGACCCAAGGTTTTTTTAACTGAAAATCCTTGTGGAGTTTTTTGATGAGAACTGCGGCGATCAGAAAAATTCCGATTCCCTTTTTAATCCAAAAAGTGGGCAGCGCCGCGTAAACGAAAGATCCGATCAAAGCAAAAGGAAGCGAGCCGGCAGAAAACCACGCGACGAGTTTAAGATCAAGCTCTCTGCGGTTGAAATAAACCCGCGAGGCGTTTCCCATGAGGACAGAGACCGTGAGAATCGGAATTGAAGCGCGGACACCGTACATTGCGATGAGGAAAGGAAGAAAAATGAGCGCACCGCCAAAACCGGCGATCCCTGAGAGGGTGGATGAAAGAAAGGCAACGACCGCGGTTCCTAACCAAACAAGAAGATCGTGGGCGGGCAAGGCTTACAAAAGTTCGGGCTGTTTGGAGTCAGCAGGAACAGGGATTCCGAGATGTTTATAGGCCCAGCGTGTAGCCACGCGGCCTGAGGCGGTCCGTTTGAGAAATCCTTTTTGAATCAAGTAGGGCTCGTAAATTTCTTCGATGGTTTCAGACTCTTCCCCTACTCCCACGGCAAGGGTATTGATTCCGACCGGACCGCCGCCGCATTCGCGTGTGATGTAATTTAAAATTCTCTTATCCATTAAATCAAGGCCGCCTTGATCCACTTCCAACATCTCCAAGGCTTGAATCGCCACCTCACGCGTGATTTTTCCGTTGGCCTTTACCTGGGCAAAATCGCGGACTCTTCGGAGCAGACGGTTGGCAACGCGAGGTGTGCCGCGCGAGCGGCCCGCAATCTCGGAGCAGCCCGTGCTATCGGTTTCAACTTTTAAAATTTTAGCGGAGCGTCGTGCCACCAGGGCAAGATCGGCATCGGTGTAATAATTGAGTCTTTCCACAATTCCAAAACGTGAGCGTAACGGCGAAGTAAGAAGACCGCTTCGTGTGGTGGCCCCAATCAGTGTGAAATGAGGAATACTGATCCGGACCGAGCGGGCACTCGGACCTTTATCAATCATGATATCGATCAAAAAGTCTTCCATGGCCGGGTAAAGATACTCCTCTACCACCGGTGAGATCCGGTGGATCTCATCCACAAATAAAACTTCTCCTTCCATTAAATTGGTCAGGATGCCGGCCAAATCCCCCGGCCTTGCCAACACCGGGCCGGAAGTTGTTTTGATATTGGTTCCCATCTCGCGGGCAATGATGTGGGCAAGCGTCGTTTTACCGAGTCCCGGAGGGCCGAAAAGCAGAGTGTGATCGAGCGGTTCCTTCCGTCTCTTAGCGGCCTCAATAAAAATTTTTAGGTTTTCTTTGAGTTTGGCCTGACCGATGAAGTCATCAAACGCGGTGGGACGAAGCGCCGTGTCAAACTCAACATCTTCGACTTTTAATTCCTGAGAAATAATACGTTCGGTTTCTTTTTCCGTCATAAATTCTTTAGGACCTACGAACGACAATGTCTGCGTGATCAAGTAAAAACTGGGCACCCTTTTCCTTAGAAAGCCCTTCTGCAAACCGGTTGATTTCCTCTCTATCTTCCTGCTTAAGGTCGAGAAAACTCACCGCAATGGAATAAAGGAATGTCTTTTTTACTTTTCTTACACGCAACACGCAGACCACTCCTTCTACGACTCTCTTCAAAGGCGGCATATAAATGCTCACATTCAAAAGGGAACTTTCCGGGATTTTTTCCTCTGACCAGAACTTGATCCCACCCGCTCCCACATCGCGCGCATTGGTGATCTTGGCCCCGCCTTTGGGATCGACCTGATATTTCACGAGAAAATCGGCCCTGAAACGTTTGAACCGACGTGTGTTGGCAAGCTTCGTTCTTTGCCTGAAAAATTGTTTTATTTTTTTTAGCATGAGTTTAGATGTATTTGAGGGAAGCGCGGATCAAATCTTCTACCGATAACGCGCCTGCGTTTTTTTCAGCCAAAACTTTTTGCAGTGCCCGTTTGGCTTCGGGCACACGGTAACCTAAAGAGACCAGGGCCTGGGTCGAGTCCTCCAATAAGCGTTCGTCTTTCAAAGTGGGTGCCGCCCCCCCCGGCTCGGACTTTCTCTCCAGCAAAAGGACTTTTTCACGAAGTTCAATGATCAGCCTTTCCGCCGTTTTACGGCCGACTCCTGAAATAGAAGTGAGTGACAGGATGGAGCCGTCTACGACTGCTTTGCGGAATTCAGAAATCCCCATCCCTGAAAGAATCGAAAGCGAAAGTTTGGGTCCGATCCCTGTGACAGAAAGTAAGAGCCGGAAAAGGGTCCGTTCTTCTTCCGATAAAAAACCGAAAAGCTGCTGATGGTCTTCGCGGACAAGAAAATGAGTCAACACGCGGAGGGAGTCTCCCGGCTTTCCCAGAAAATGGAAAGTCGATAACGGAATTAAGAGTTCATACCCGATTCCATTAACGTCTACCACGAGCCGCATAGGCTCTTTTTTTACGATCTTACCCGACAGGAATTCGTACATTTTTTTCTTGTTGCTGCGTTTGCTGGACTCGCTCGTAAAACCGTTCGCTCTGGTTTGCCTGCACATGACACATCGCCACGGCCAAGGCATCGGCCGCATCTTCGGGGGGAAGCGTTTTTAAACCCAGGATGCTTCGCATCATCTGCTGCATCTGAATTTTACTGGCCTGGCCGTTTCCAGAAATGGCCTGTTTGATCCGGGCAGGTGGATATTCGGCAACCGGAATATCTTTTTGGGCAGCGGCTAACATGGCGCAGGCCCGAGCCTCTCCGATTTTGATCATCGAGGGAACATTTTTATCAAAAAAAATATTTTCGAGAGATAGGACGTCGGGATTGTGAGTTTCGATAAATTGGAGGATGGCATGGTAAATTTCTTTTAAGCGTTGGGGCAAGGTAGCGTTTTTTGTAACGTGCATCACTTTGTAGGCCACGGCTGTGTAACCTTTGGCTTTGACATCCAGCACCGCCATACCCATTCGACGGGTCCCCGGGTCGATCCCAAGAACTCGCATGAAAAGCTTACACCAATTCCTTCATGACTTCGTCAGGGATTTCAAAGTTGGCGTACACATTCTGAACGTCGTCATGATCTTCGAGGGCCTCCACAAGCGCCAGGACGACGCGGGCTTTATCGGGCGTAAGCGGCACTTGGTTTTTAGGAAGATAAGTAAGTTCGGCGGATTCGGATTGGATCTTTGCCTTTTCCAAACTTTGTTTGACAGCTTCAAAACTGGAAGGATTGGTGATGATTTCAAATTTTCCGCCGCTGGAAGATAAATCTTCCGCGCCGGCCTGCAAAGCGACTTCCATTAATTTTTCCTCATTCGTTTGGGACTCGGCAACCACAATCAAACCTTTCTTTTCGAAGATCCACGCGACGGAACCTGCGCCTCCCATGGAGCCTTGTTTCTTGGTAAAAATATTCCGGATCTCGGAGGCGGTCCGGTTTTTATTGTCCGTCAGGCATAAACAATAGACCGCCACGCCGTGAGGCCCATAACCTTCATAGTGCACTTCCTCATAAGTAACGCCTTCCATCTCGCCTGTGCCCTTCTTAACGGCTCGGTCTATATTATCGGATGGCATGTTGGCCGCCTTAGCAGTATTGATGGCCGTACGCAGGCGCGGGTTCGTTTCAGGGTCACCGCCGCTTGTCCGGGCAGCCACGCTGATTTCCCGGATCAGCTTGGTAAAAAGCTTTCCCCGTTTGGAATCTGCCGCCGCTTTTTTATGTTTGATACTCGACCATTTACTATGACCTGACATGGGCCTCACCTCTTAAACTTAAACGAGCAACTGCCTCTGCCACCTTGACCGCATCGCGCATGCCTTCGACTTCATGAACACGGACGATTTGGGCTCCGTTGGCGACACAAAGCGCAACCGCTGCCGCACTCCCCCAATCTCTATTTTCCGCATTTTTTCCCGTGAGATTTCCGATAAAAGATTTTCTAGAAGGGCCCGCCAAAACGGGTCTCCCCCATGCCTGAAACCGGGCGAGTCTTGCGATGAGTTCTAAATTTTGTTCCGCAGTTTTTGAAAAACCAATTCCCGGATCTAAAACAATTTGGTCCGTGTCAACACCTTGTTCGTGTACCTTTTGAAGACTCTGGTCCAGTTCTTCGAAAACATCTTCCACGAGATCTTTATACTGGGTTAAGGTCTGCATGGTCCCGGGCGTACCGCGCCGGTGCATTAAAATAAGCCCCGCGCCAAATTCTATAACGACCTCTGTCATTTCCGGACTGGCATTCAAGCCGTCGACATCATTAATCATATCAGCACCTTCCTTGATCGCCAGGCGCGCAGCTTCGGGTTTGGTGGTATCGACCGAGATGGGAATTTGTGAATGATTTCGGATTTCCCGAATGACGGGAAGGATGCGGTCAAGTTCTTGCGTAAGGGAGACGCCCGGGGAGCCCGGCCGGGTGGATTCTCCGCCGATATCAATGATATCGGCGCCGGCTTGTTCCATCTCGCAGGCTTTGTGAACCGCCTTGTCCACGGAAAGAAATTTTCCGCCGTCTGAAAAAGAATCCGGGGTGACATTTAAAATCCCCATGATCCTGATTTTCTCAAAAGTCATTTGACGAGAACCGAATCGCCAAATCATAGTTCGACTTTGCCGTTGAGCCCCACTAAGTTTTTGACTTCTTCGGCTTCCAGGACTTCTTTTTCAAGCAGCCTATCCGCCAATTTTCTGAGTTTATCTAAGTGAATCCGCAGAAGGTCGGTCGCCCGGATGTGGCAATCATCCACAATCTTACGGACTTCTTCATCAATGGAAATGGCGGTACTTTCCGAATAATCTTTTTCACGCAAGAGGTCACGGCCTAAAAAAATATCACGGTCTTTTTTTCCAAAGGTAAGATGGCCGAGTTTTTTTGACATTCCGTATTCGCAAACCATTCTCTGGGCGTAATTGGTCGCAATTTCCAAATCATTTTGGGCACCCGTGGTGATTTCTTTAAAAACGAGTTCTTCAGCCACCCGGCCGCCGAGAAGAACGATGATTTTTTCCCGGAGCTCTTTTTCGGTGGTGAGGTAGCGGTCTTCGACCGGCATATGAAGCGTGTAACCCAGCGCGGCATGTCCGCGAGGAATAATAGAAACCTTATGCAAATGATCGGTGCTTCCGGTGACAAGCAAGGTTAAAAGGGCGTGCCCTGATTCATGGACCGCTACGATTTCTTTCTCGTGTTTCGAAATAAGGCGGCTCTTCCTCTCAGGCCCTGCCATGACGCGTTCAATGGATTCTTCAAGCTCTTCTTGGCCGACCGAGTCTTTTTCCCGGCGTGCTGCAAGAAGCGCCCCTTCATTAACCAGATTGGCTAGATCCGCACCCGAAAACCCCGGGGTTTGGCGCGCAAGTTTTGAAAGCTCCACATTCGTTCCAACTCGCACATTGGCCGAATGAATTTTAAGAATTTCCTCGCGGCCTCTCACATCAGGCCGGTCGATCACAACAGTCCGGTCGAATCGGCCGGGTCGAAGAAGTGCAGGATCCAGAACATCGGGACGGTTGGTTGCGCCGATCAGAATGACTCCGGCATGGGTATCAAATCCATCCATCTCCACCAGAAGCGCATTGAGGGTTTGTTCGCGCTCATCATGACCGCCGCCGATTCCGGCAAAGCGCTGACGGCCCACGGCATCAATTTCATCCAAAAAAATAATGGCGCCTTTGCCGCTTGATTTTGCCGCCCGTTTGGCCTGTTCAAAAAGATCCCGCACGCGGGCTGCGCCGACTCCCACAAACATCTCTACGAAATCCGAGCCGCTGATCGTATAAAAAGGAACATTGGCTTCTCCCGCAACGGCTTTTGCCATCAGGGTTTTACCCGATCCGGGAGGTCCCACCAAAAGCACGCCTTTGGGGATGCGTCCGCCCAAACGCTGAAACCGGTTCGGGTCTTTTAAAAATTCGATGATTTCCTGCAACTCTTCTTTGGCCTCGTCAACGCCCGCAACATCTTTAAAGGTCATCCTGTCTTTTCCCGGATTCAAAAGCTTTGCGCGGGATTTCCCGAAGGAAAAAATCTTGCCGCCTCCCTGCTGAACCCCCCGGTAGACAAAAAACCAAAAGAAGCTAATCAAAAGGAGAACCGGGAGAACGGAGTAAAGTAGATTTTTCCAAAAAGACTGCGCGGAGCTGACAATAAATTCAGGAACATTGCGGCGCAGGATCGGAATAAGTTCAGGGTCATTCAAAGGAATATTGACCTGAAAATAAGAACCGGATTTTAATTTCCCCCGAATGGTGTTTTCCACAAGCTCGGCCGAGGCAATTTCCCTGGAGGTTACGTTTCTTTCCAAGAGATCGTAAAATTCGCTATAAGACAGCCGCTTGAACTCAAAGGAAGGCAGCACAAAAAGCTGGAGGACAACAAAAAAGACAAGGGGGATCAAGAACATAATAATCATCCGCTTCCGATTCGGATCAGAAGGTGTTTTCTTGGCCGCCTGAGGTGCTGCGTTGATTTCTTTCATTTTAATTTTCTAACTTTAATCCTTTCCTAGGCTTAGCATCGTTCCGGTGCTGGAAGTTAAACATTGTATCACTTTTTACTTCCTAATCGCAAACCATGTCCATAAGGTCCATAAGGGAGGTTTTTCTTTATAAAAAGCTTTTTTTTGCTGAGATGAAGGTCCACATTCCTGGGAAGGGTGATCCTGAAGCGGGCCTTTCGAAATCCCTCTTCGATTCGCGACCAAGATTTGAAATCAAGGCCGCTTCGGGAGTCTAAATCGTGCAAAAATTGGTCAAGGAGTCGAAATTGGAGCGGGGAAGGCAGCCGGAGGAAATTTTCGCGCTCCAGCCAAAAGGTATCTTTTTTCCGCGTTTTCAAAAAAGCCTTTCCTTGCTCGCGGACCCACTCATCCATCCCTGCGGATTCCTGATAAATGGTTTCGGCCAGCCGGCAAAGTGCCGTCCGAATCTGGGGATTAAATTTTTTTTCCAAGAATGGCAAGAGGTCATGACGAATCTGATTTCTCAAGAAGCGCTTTGAACGATTCGTGGCATCTTCGCGGTAAGCATAGGAATGCTCTTTAAGGTAAGTCCTAATCTCTTTACGATTTGTGGAGAGGAGAGGGCGAATATAGGTGATCCCCTTTTCTTTAATCACCGGCCGAATGCCTTGAAGGCCCCGGAGGCCTGTTCCTTGGACGAGACGCATGAGCAGCGTTTCCGCTTGATCATTTTGCTGATGACCCAAGGCGATTTTTTTGATTCCCGTTTTTTTTGCGGCCTTTTCAAAAAATTCGTAACGGATTTTTCGGGCCGCCTCCTCAGGCGAAAGGCCGTTTCCTAAAAAATCACCTTTGCGTTCGTCGTGATAGATTGGAATTTTGAATCGCTTAGCCAAGGATTGAACAAATTTGAAATCGCCGGCGCTTTGGGCCCGAAGGTTATGATCGAAGTGGATGACAGTCAGTTTGATTCCCCACTCCGAGCGCAGTTCGCGGAGAAGATGAAAAAGAACCACCGAATCCGCACCGCCTGAGCAAGCCACAAGAAGAGGCTCGCCCGGCTTGAGCATCTTGTATTTTTTAATCGTTTCTTCGATGTGAGATAAAAGTTTCATAGAGAGACGTGCATTAGCAAAAGATTATTTTGCCGGCGGAGGGAATCGAACCCCCGGCGCGAGGCTTATGAGTCCTCTGCTCTACCATCTGAGCTACGCCGGCCTAAGGGGTAAATTTTAACAGATTAAGGTAAGTTTATCGAACTTCTGCTTTTTGTCTTAAGAGGTTTTCGTACCGTTCCATATTGAAACCCAGGTGGTCACCGAGTTTCAACGAGGCCTGAATTAAAGAAAGCTGTGACTGGGCGCCCGGTTCCTTTTTGTACCCTTCGATCCACCCGCACAGTTTCTTTTGGGTGAAAATGAAAAAAAGCTCCTGGGCAATACGATCTTGCAATTCGATTTGAAGCTCCCGGGCGAAGGCCAGGAGCTTTTCAATCTGGTCGATCGATTTGATGTCCGCCCCTTTGAATAATCTTTCAATCCAGTCGTTGAGCCTAAGAGATAAATATTGGGCGGCAGGTTCTGTCTTTACCAAAAATCCCCCGGACCGGCCTTCCTCGATCACGGCCTTTGCCCCTTTCACCACTTCCTCGTAATCTGTCCCGGTCTCCAATTTCTTCACCCCATCGATTAATTTTTCTCCCATCATCCATTCGATGAGGGAACGGAATTCTTCCGGCAGAGGACGCCCTGCCTGCTGGAAAAGATGCGCCCACGATTTATTTTCTTCATAAAAACTTTCTGCGGTTTTGTAATAATCCTGGCGCATCTCGCGGGAAAACAAACGAAGGATTTGGTCCCTTTCTTCGGGAAAAAGATCTTTCAGAGTAATCGGCTTACACTGGAAAGATTCTTCCAAATGCTCGGCCAGCACTTGGGCGTTCTCTTCCCGCAAATGGGCGAGCGGTGCGGTGTTCAGCCGGTGAAATTCATCGGCATCGGTTTCTTTTTTGACAAAACAATAAAGTTCCGACAGGCCTTTTTGAAAAATGGCGTAAAGAAAGGGCTGCGACTGGGGAATAACTTTACCTGTTAAGATGACCCTTCCCATCAAAAAAGTCATATCACCCGCTTTTTCCTGGTCCACCCTGCCTTCTTCAATTTGATAACTGTAAAAATCCTCTTGAGAGATGGGGAGTTCAAAAAATTTACGAAAGGCAAAATGGCTGACTATTTTTTCACCCGTAACTTTGGAAGGCTTTACCCACATATTCCAAATTTTTTCGCCGTCTCCGAAGTCGCTGCGGTTACTTTTAGCCTGACGCAGATAGCCCGCAAATTGACCTTCGAGATCCGTGGCACCAAACTCTCTGGCGAGTTCCAAGGCCCGTGCTGCGTAACGGAGAATTTGAATGGTCTCAATGCCTGAGATATCGTTGAAAAACCAGCCGCAGCTTGTTTCTGTAAGCATCGCAAACCTTTCCATTTCAAGGAGCTTGATGGCCTTAATTTCTTCTTCGCTTGAAAGATGGTGCTTTGCCTGTTTTTCAAAAAACTTTTTACGGGCCGCGCCCGAGCGGTCCAAGATGAGTTCAATGTAGGCATCGCGCGCGCGGCTTGGATTTTGAAAGAGCTCTCCGGACTGTTTTTCATAAAGCTCGGCTAATTTTTGCTCTAAGAAAATTACGCCTTGGCGAAGCGGCTCACGCCATTTTTGGTTCCAACCTTGCCCCGCCCCGGTGTTACACCCGCAACCCGTCTTCCACCGCCCCACGCCATGGGAACAGCTCCAGCTTGTCCCCTCGCCTTCTTTAATCTTCACTTCAAACTGCGGCGGAAATTTTTCCAGGTACTCGGCAAAATTGGTCCTTTTGAAACCCTGCCGCTCCGCCTCTTCATGAAGAACAAAAGCGATCACCCGCTCGCCGAAGGCTTTGTGATGGCCGAAGGTCTCGCCGTCGCAGGCAATGGGGATGATTTCGGGGTGATGCCGGTCGGGCCGGGGGACGGTGTGAAGTTTTTCCATTAATTTTTTTGATTCAAATAAAAAATCGCCGAAACTAATTTCGGTGGAAAGCGGCTTGTCAAAAAAGATAAGGTCGATCCACCGGTTTTGATCCTTCGAATGAAACTGGCGATAGGCGCGGGTTGTATCCAGCGATCCCTCATGAAGGGTTTCCCAATTTTGTGTTCCGATTCTGCAAATTTTGTCGGCCTGTGTGGGGGCCAAAATGGTAAAACGGATTCCTTCCTCCATCAAAATTTCCAAGGTCCTGGGATTCGCCGCGGTCTCAGGAAGCCACATGCCTTCCGGATCACGGCCAAAGCGTTTTTGAAATTCATAAATCGCCCAGCGGATTTGAGTGCGCTGTTCTTCCTCGCGCGCCAAGGGAAGAATCATATGGTTATATACTTGCGCGATCGCGTTGCCATGGCCGGATCTTTCCAAGGCACTTTGCCGGTCCCCTTCAATGATCCGGTGATAAACCACCGGGGCATTACGTTCCAGCCACTCAAAAAGTGTCGGACCGATGTTGAAACTAAGCAGATGAAAATTGTTTACGATTTCGACGATGCGGCCTTTTGCGTCCACGATCCGGGCCATGGCGTTGGGCTGATAACACTGAATAAGAATGCGATCATTCCAATCGTGAAAAGGAGCAGCGTCGGGCTGGAGAGAAATTCTTCCTGTCCAAGGATTTTCCCGCGGCGGCTGATAGAAATGGCCGTGGATTGTGAAATAGACCGTTTGGCTTAACTTATTCATGATTTTTTTCCTTCCAGATACACCAACATTGCCTCCGGCCGGCAAAAAAGCCGCTGGCGTCCCACGGGTTGGGCGCCGAGCCCTCTAGACACCAGACCCACAAAACCGTAACGGTCCGTTGAATCAATAATCGGAGAGATACGATAAGCCAAAGGAATCGGTCCAATAAAAGGAAAACGGATTTGTCCACCGTGGGTATGACCCGCAAATGCAACATCCACATTCCGTTGTGTGAGTGCAGGAAAGGTCGCCGGAGAATGTGTGAGCGCGAAACGAAGCGTTTCATTTTTAACACCGCTAAAGGCTTTATCAAAATTCGCACGGCCTGTTTCCGGATCATCCATGCCCACAATACAGGCTGTCTTGCCGTCCCCGAGATCAATGGAAATATTTTCGTTCAAAAGCAGATGAAAACCAGCTTGCCTCAAGGCTTGTTTGAAATCCTCAATATCCTTCCGCGGTTTGGTGAAATCTTTTCCCGTTAGGATATCAAGAAGCTTTTCAAAGGGCGGGTAAATTCGGTAATCATGGTTGCCTAACACAATAAAAATCCCGTATTTCGATTTTAATTTTTTTAAATTGGCAATGCAGGGCTTCATGCCGTTTGTGCTATCAATTAAATCCCCGGTCGCAAAAACAAAATCCACCTCATGACGCGCAAGCCGGTCAAAAAAACGGTTGAGCCATATCCTTTCCTGGGCAAAATGGGGGTCTGAAATATGGAGGATCGTGAGGGATTTAGGAAGGGATTTATTAATTTGTAAGGTCTTATGCGTCAGACGAAACCAGTTGGGCTCCACGAACTGAACCCAAATCCAACCGGCCAACGCTAACCCAAGCCCCATCAAAAGGAAGTTATTGATCACCTCTTAGATAGTATCATTAAAATTTTATAAGGCAAGACGACGGTCTGCCATGGGTGCCTACCACTTCATACAGTTGTCTGACCTGTCATCCTGAGGAGCGAGGCGGCGAAGGATCTGAGATTCTTTCCGCCAAAGGCGGACCCGCCTCTGGCGGGCGGCCATAGCCTCCGCCCTCAGAATGACCCTTCTAGGATGACGAACGGAGAGCGCGGCCTTTGGTCTTGCGGTCGTTTTCTGTGAGGTAGCGTTTCCGGAGGCGGATATTTTTAGGCGTGATTTCGACAAGCTCATCGGCTTCTATAAATTCCAGCGAAAACTCTAAGGTCATCTCGCGCGGAGGAGTCAGTTGGATGGCTTCATCCGATCCGGCGGCCCGCATGTTCGTAAGTTTCTTTTCTTTAATTGAATTCACCACCAAATCCGGGCCTTTATTATTGACACCGATGATCATTCCTTCGTAGAGTTCATTGCCCGGTTTCACAAAAATTTCGCCGCGCTCTTGGAGATTCCAGAGGGCGTACGCGACCGCGCGGCCGAAGCTTTGAGAAATCAGAACGCCTTTTTGGCGGCGGGGGATCTCGCCTTTATATTTTTGATAATCATAAAAATTCTGATACATGATTCCTGTGCCGCGAGTGATCATTAAAAGTTCATTGCGAAACCCAAGGAGTCCACGCGAGGGAATTAAAAATTCCATACGGATCGTTCCGACGGCGCTGGTGATCATATTTTTCATTTCAGCCTTGCGGGTGCCAAGGGCCTCGATCACCGCCCCCTGATAGCCCGGGTCTACTTCGATAACGACTTCTTCTACGGGTTCTAGTTTCTCACCGTCGACTTCCTTAATAATCACTTCCGGACGGGAGACTTCCAGCTCATAGCCTTCGCGCCGCATGGTTTCGATGAGGATAGAAAGATGGAGCTCGCCGCGCCCTGAAACCTTGAAACGATCTTCCCCTTCCGCTTCTTCGACCCGGATCCCCACATTCATCATCGCCTCGTGCATCAGTCTTTCGCGGATGTGGCGCGAGGTAAGAAACCGACCGCCATCTTTTCCGGCAAGGGGGCTTGAGCTATGCGCGAAATTCATGGAAATGGTGGGCTCGTCAATTTTGACGGCAGAGACTGCCTCGGGTTTATCCGGATGTGTCAGGGTATCGGCGACCCGGACTTCTTCAAAGCCCGCGATGGAGGCGATATCACCTGCTTCAGCGGATTCGACCTCTAATCGTTTAAGTCCCCGGTAGAGAAGAATTTTTGTAACTTTTCCGCGCTCGAAACTTCCGTCGCGTTTTACCACGACTAAGGGATCTCCTACTTTGATTTTTCCATGGGAAATACGTCCGACGGCGATCCTTCCGACATAAGAATCATAATCCAGCATCGTGACCAGCATTTGGAAAGGTTGATCGGGATCGGCCACGGGCGGAAGCACGCGGTGGATGATCGTATCCAGAAGGGGTTTCATGTCCGTGGTTTTTTCTTCAGGCTCGAGCGTCGCCCAGCCTTCTTTGCCCGAGGCGTAAACGATGGGAAAATCGAGCTGTTCATCCGTGGCGTTTAATTCACAGAAAAGATCAAAGGTCATGTCCACCACTTCATGCGGCCTTGCGTTGGGCCGGTCAATCTTATTCACCACAAGAATGGGCTTGAGATGAAGTTCGAGGGATTTGCGCAGGACAAATTTGGTTTGAGGCATGGGCCCGTCAAAGGCGTCTACCAATAATAGAACGCCGTCGACCATTTTTAGAATGCGTTCCACTTCGCTGCCAAAATCGGCGTGCCCGGGTGTATCGACGACATTAAAGAGCATATCCTTATAGAAGAAAGACGCGTTCTTGGAAAAGATGGTAATCCCCCGCTCTTTTTCGAGCGGATTGGAATCCATCACCGTGGCCTCGCCTTCTTTAAATTCATACGCCCCGCTTTGTTTTAAGAGCGCGTCCACAAGCGTGGTTTTACCGTGGTCGACGTGCGCCACAATCGCTATATTTCGTACGTTTTTTCTTCTCTTCTGATTCATTGGAAGCGGGGATTGTAACAGGAGAACGAGAAATTACCTAGCACCAGCTCCGGCTAGGCAGCGTCATCCTGAGCTGCCGAAGGCGGCTCAGGATGATGAGTACTAGAGGTTAGTTTACGATTCTTTTTCTTTTTGCTTTTCTTCCTTTTCATCATGGTGATGCTTCTTAGGGTGGTGTCTCCCTTGTTCTCCCTCTTTTTTCACAAGTCCCGGAGGCTTGTCACCGCCATGCCACCCTGTCTTTTTGCCATGTTCCCATCCGGGAGGCGTACCTTGATGAGCCCCTCCATGACCTTCACCTTTACTTCCATGTTTAGCCCATGCTGAGGGATTGGTTGAGAACACAAGGCTTGCAACGGCAAAGCCAAGCACTGCATTGCGGACAATTTTCTTTTTCATATTCAATCCTTTCTTTGATTGATCTTGAACAACAATGAGAAAAAGATGAACGATTACAGGACGGCGCAAACTAGCAAAATAAAGCAACCTATAAAAGCAAAAAAGCGGGAGACCAAAGCCACCCGCATTTTCACTTCGTACGGATCCTTAAAGCTTAAAGAGCATCTCCGCATAAGTTGGTACCGGCCATATGGAAGCAGGCACCATGGTCTCAAGCGCATCGATGTCGGAGCGCAGATCGTTCATCGCAACAAAGACTTTGTCACGGTAAGTTTCAGCACGCTCGTGGGCATCGGAAATCCCTTGAGCTTTTTTTGTAGCGGTTTCCAATGTGTGGAGTTTCTTATTGGCAGACTCGAGCAATTCTGAAATCTTGTCGAGTAGTTCTTTTTGTACTTTGGCTATTGCGCCGGCGGTCTTGAGTCTATTCACCGTCTGGGCAAGTTCCGCCGTGTAACCGATCACAGCCGGGATATACAGCTTTTTCACCATATCAATCGAGCACAAGGCTTCGATATTGATATGCTTCGCATACTGCTCGAGGTAAATCTCGTAACGGGAATGAAGCTCTTCTTTGTTCAGAACCTTATACTTCGTGAAGAGCCGCACGGCGTCTGCATTCGCCATATATTGCAAAGCTTCTACGGTGGAGCGGATATTGGGAAGCCCTCGTTTCTTGGCCTCCTTTATCCAATCTTCGGAATAGTTGTTGCCGTTAAAAATAACCCGGCCATGGTTGTTGACGGCCTCTTTAATGATGGCGGCCGCTTCTTTATTGATGTTCTTAGCTTTTTCAAGCCGCGTCGCAATTTCATCCAGCGCTTCAGCAACCACGGTATTGAGCACCACATTCGGCCCCGAAATTGAAGCCGAAGAAGCTACCATGCGGAATTCGAACTTGTTGCCGGTGAAGGCAAAAGGAGACGTACGGTTGCGGTCCGTATTGTCTTTGGGAAGAGCCGGCAGCGAATCCACGCCGATGGTCAAAAAGTGCTCACCCTTAGAGGAGGCTTTTTTGCTCTTGCCGAGATTTTCCAAAATCTGCGTCAACTCTTCTCCCATAAAAATGGAGATGATGGCGGGCGGGGCCTCATTGGCTCCGAGCCTAAGATCATTGCCGGGATTGGCGGCACCTGCGCGAAGCTTGTCAGCGTGCTTATCCACCGCCATGAGCACCGCACTCAAGAAGAGAAGGAATTGTTCATTGTCGTGAGGTGAATGGCCGGGCTCCAGCAAATTCGCACCGTCGTCTGTGGCCAGTGACCAGTTATTGTGTTTGCCGGAACCATTCACGCCTGCATAAGGCTTTTCATGGAGAAGGCAAACCAGGTCATGACGCAGCGCCACTTTGCGCAGCGTATCCATCACGAGTTGATTGTGGTCAGTCGCGACGTTGGTGGTTGAAAAAATAGGTGCCATTTCAAACTGTGAGGGCGCCACTTCATTGTGTTTGGTCTTGGCACTCACACCCATTTTCCAAAGTTCGGTGTCCAAATCTTTCATGAACCTGGAAACCCGGTCCTTGATCGAGCCAAAATATTGATCTTCCAGCTCTTGGCCTTTGGGGGCGGGTGCACCAAAAAGCGTTCTGCCCGAAACGATCAAATCAAGGCGCTTGTCGAAATATCTTTTATCGATCAGAAAATATTCCTGTTCCGGTCCCACGGTTGAAGAGACTCGCTTGGGTGTTGTATTTCCGAGCACCTTTAAAACACGAACCGCTTGTTTGGAGATCGCGGCCATAGAACGCAGAAGCGGAGTTTTCTTATCGAGGGCTTCTCCTCCATAGGAACAAAACGCGGTCGGGATACAAAGCGTTGCGTTCCCGGCGTCGTCTGTTTTTAAAAAGGCCGGCGAGGTACAATCCCAAGCCGTGTAGCCGCGCGCCTCATAAGTCGAACGCAATCCGCCGCTAGGAAAAGAAGAAGCGTCGGGCTCACCCTGGATTAATTGCTTTCCTGAAAATTCCATGACGACATCACCGTTCGGCATGGGAGAAATAAAGGCATCATGTTTTTCAGCGGTCTGGCCGGTAAGAGGTTGAAACCAGTGGGTATAATGGGTGGCACCCTTTTCGATAGCCCAATCTTTCATCACATTGGCCACGACATTGGCGACTTCTAAAGTTAAGGACGACCCGTTTTCAACCGTAGTAAGGAGGGCTTTGTAGGTTTCCTTGGGCAGCCTTTCCTTCATGGTCTTTAGGTTGAATACGTTAGAGCCATAAATTGTTCCGTTGTCACTCATGAAAATCTCCTGTTCTGATTTGTATTTTTGTTCCTGGGTAAGCATGCGTGAATGGGGGTATTGTAGCGGATCTAGGCCTTCAGATGCAACTGCGAAAAAAGGAAATTTTTCCTTGATATTTCAACCTTTTTTGATGGCTTAATCTTTTTTCTACCCTCTCCAGTTTGTGTAAGATTTGGCAAATTGTATGCCATGCAAAGCAAAGCATGATGTCTTCCAAAACATCAGCCAAATCAACGATTTTGTATGCGTATATGGAGCTTGGAATTCGCTTTTGTAATTAAATTCTTCATCCGCTGCAGGCAACAGCCTCGTCGCCTCATGAAACTCAAAAGGTGGCTTCTCCCCGCCTCTTCTCTGCAGACAAGGTGCTTTGATAGCAGAATCTCCTCCTTCGGCGGACGCTACGGACGACGGTTGAAAAGGTGAGAGAACATAAGAGGCGTTTTGCCAAATGAAGGAAGGTTTAGATTAGGAAACACCACCTATCTGGGAAGATGCAGAATTGATCATCGAAACGGACAAGGTGTCGTCCTCCGCTCGTGGGGCCTGCGGAAAAATTTATTCCGAACGTCAACAAAGCAAAGGGGGTCAAGTCTCAACTTAAAACTTACTTACCCGTTTCTTTATTTAAATTCCTAAGTTGAGACTTGACCCCTTCTTCTTTGGGGCTGAGTTTACGCAATATGACTTTTTCATTCTTTAAAAGCTCGGTGTAATCTTCAAGACGAGACAAGGGATTGGGCTGTAGAGAAATTTCTTCTTTTGTGAGAAGAAACCGGGGCTTGGCAAAAGGAAAATGGGTATCGCCGTAAAAAGGGCGGAAGACATTCACGTTCCTGGCGATATTCTCCGATAAAAAACAAATCAAAACAACTTTCGGATGGAACTGTTTACCCTCTTTTTCGAAGCGCAGAAACGCTTGATCGAGTCCATACCCGCTCACTCCGAAATTTAAAACCTCAAGATCCGGATTGAGAGAACTTAATTTCTGCGGCCAACTGTCAGAAAAAGCGACTTCGTCCGAATGCGTAAAAGAATCGCCGAAAGCTGCGATACGAGTCACGCCCGCAACGGGGGCTGACTCATAATCTTTTTCGGCGCGTATGCCTTGGGAATTGGCTTTATAAATTTCAAAAGTACCTTGGGGTTGGATCGTCCATCCTAGCGACGGGCTATGAGCAAAATATTGATTTTTTCCTTCCACAAGCTTTTTGACGATTTGGCGCTCCTCCTCGGTCAGATGGGTTTTCGAGACAGGTTGATAATGAATCCCACGGACATTTTGAAGAAAGAAAAGTCCCAGGAAGCAAACGCCTTCCAGTACGAGATAAAAAAAGATAAGGAGTAAAAGCCGTTTCGGCATCATTTTCAGGGTGAAAGAGAAATGGTACTATACTTCAATGCAGAGCACCAAAAAATTCCGTGACCTCGAGACCGTCTTCAAAAAAATCCGCAAAGAATATCATTTTGGAAAACTCTCGCGTAAAGAGCTTGCTCCCAGCCCTTGGGACCAATTTGAGGATTGGTTCAGCCAAGCCGTAAGTCACAAGGACCCGAACGCCAACATTATGGTGCTTGCAACCTCCGCCAAAAATTTTGTGAGTACGCGATGTGTCCTCTTAAAAGGTTTTAATAAGAGCGGGCTTCTTTTTTATTCCAATACCGGAAGCCGCAAAGTAAAACAACTTGAAATCAATCCACGTGCGAGTTTGTGTTTTTATTGGCCTGCCATGGAAAGGCAAGTGAATATCCGAGGGCCTGTAAAAAAAATCTCGCGCGAGGAAGCGGAAATTTATTTTTATTCAAGACCCCGCAAAGCCCAAATTGCGGCGTGGTGCAGCCGGCAAAGCGGCATTCTCAAAAACCGCGAGGAACTTGATCAACGATTTGATCAAATGAGAAAAAGATTTAAAGGACGTGAAATCCCTTTGCCGCCTTACTGGGCGGGATTCCGCTTGAAGCCCGAGGAATTCGAATTCTGGCAGGGCCGCGCGAACCGTTTGAATGATCGATTTAGGTATCGAACTATTAAGGGCGGCTGGCTTATGGAACGGCTTGAGCCTTAATCAAGCCTGCTCGATTTCCACGGGGCATAGAACATAAATTTAGGCATTTCTTTTAATTCAAGAAACCGGGCGACAAGCTGAATTTCTGCTGCTGCTCGCAAGGTCCGGATGGTAACTGCTACGACTGCGCGGCGCCTGCTTAAGAATAAAAAACCTGTTTCTATTTTCGTCCTTCTAAATATTCCCAGCGTGCGTAGAGCTCTTGAATTCCCCGGGCAAGAACGTCGGCCTGCTGTTGAGTTTTTGAAATTTCTGCGGGATCTTTCTGATAAAAAGCGGGGTCTGCCAAAACGCCGTAAATTTTTTCCTGATCGGCTTCGAGTTTCTGAATTTTTTCCGCAAGCCCTTCCAGCTCACGTTTTTCCTGGGATGAAAGAGCCGGCGCGGCGGATCCTTTTTTCGGCGTTGAAGGCTCCCGGATTATTTTCTCCCGTAAACCTGAGGCCCCGCGTTTTGCACGGGATTGGGCCAACCAATCATCATAGCCGCCTGGATATTCATCAATCATCCCGCCGCCTTCCAGGACCATCGTGGACGTTACTACATTATTTAAAAAGGCGCGGTCGTGACTTACTAAAAGAAGCGTGCCGGAATATTCGACCAGCAACTCTTCCAAGAGTTCCAGGGTTTCAATGTCCAGATCGTTGGTGGGTTCATCCATCACGAGCAAATTGGAAGGTTTCGTAAAAAGCCGCGCAAGAAAAAGCCGGTTGCGCTCTCCGCCCGACAAAACGCGGGCCGGTGTACGCGCACGTTCCGGAGAAAAAAGAAAATCCTGCAGGTAGCCTATTCCGTGCCGGGGCCGGCCGTTGACCGTCACGGTGTCACCGGACTCACAGACGTTTTCCATTACTGTTTTGTTTTCATCGAGGCGTTCCCGGAGCTGGTCATAATAAGCAACCCGAAGATTAGTACCCGTTTGCACGGTACCTTTTTGAGGTTCAAGTTCCCCCAGTAGAATACGCAGTAACGTGGTCTTTCCCGAACCATTGGGTCCGATCACACCGATTTTGTCACCGCGCATGATCTCGGTGGAAAAATTTTTGAACAAACATTTTTCGCCGTAGGCATAACCCAAACGCTCGGCCTTCACCACCCTCTGCCCTGAGCGTTCGGCCTCTTGAGCTTTCATGCGCACCACGCCCATCGCCTGGCGCTCGGCTTTTTTCTCGGCCCTCATCCGTTCGAGCGCCGTAACGCGGCCTTTACTCCGGGCACGCCGGGCTTTGATGCCCTGACGGATCCAGATCTCTTCCTGCGCTAATTTTTTTTCAAATTGCGCCCGTTCGCTCGCCTCGGCGTCTAAGGCCATTTGTTTGCGCTCTAAAAAAGTCGGGTAGTCACACGCCCAGCTGTAAAGTTTGCCGCGGTCCAGTTCCACAATCTTGGTGGCTAGTTGCTGCATGAACATGCGGTCATGAGTCACAAAAATAACGGTTCCCGGGTAACTTTTCAAAAAACTTTCCAGCCAATCGATAGCTTCAATATCCAAATGGTTGGTGGGTTCATCCAACATCAAAATGTCGGGTTTGAGTACGAGCGCCTTGGCGAGGAGCGCCCTTTTCTTCTGCCCGCCTGACAAATGTTCGAACTGACTTTCCGGATCAAGCTTCATTCGGGTGATAACTTCTTCCACCTGACGGCTTGTCTCCCAACCCCCGGTACGGTCCATTTCAGACTGCAACCGGCTGAGTTCGTTCATCAGCTGTTCCGTGTATTCGGTCTGAAGACGGTGATTGACGTGATGATAATCGCTTAAAAGTTTGACGCGCTCCCCGAGACCTGAAAGCACAAGATCAAACAAATTGCCGGTGATCTCAGGCGGCACTTCCTGCGGCAAGTAAGCGACCCCAATGCCTTTTTGATAGGCCACCGTGCCGGCGTCGGCTTTCTGTTGGCCCGCCATGACTTTCATCAAAGTGGTTTTGCCCGCGCCGTTGCGGCCCAGAAGTGCCACACGTTCGCCCGACTCCAGCTGCAGAGTCATGCGGTCAAAGATGAGCGGGCCTCCGAAGGCAAGTGTTATATCTTGTAAGCTGATGAGTGCCATTTTATTGAGCGTGTCCTGAGGAAAGGTTTGCCATCTTAAGACATAAAAATAGCGGGGTTTTTGAGGCCCCGCTATTCATGAGATCATTTAGATCTTCACTACGTTTACGGCTTGGTCACCTTTTTGGCCTTGAGTTACTTCAAACTGAACTCTTTGACCTTCTTCGATGGACTTAAAGCCGGTTCCCTCGATCATAGAATGATGCACAAATACATCTTTGCCGCCATTCTCGCGGGAGATAAAACCATAACCTTTGGTATTATCAAACCATTTTACAGTTCCTTGTTCCATATTTTTTTCCTCCTTTCATATAAAAATTTACACTATAAGCTTAGAAGTTATAGAGAGTAACAGCAGGGATAAAAATTTCTGAAGGATGCGACTGGGTATTCGGAGATTTTCATTTGCGGATAACTGGGGCATATATTGTCTTTTTATCGCCCCAATGTCAACTCGTATTTTTTGAACTCAAATTTCCAACCGGCCCCGAGGGCAATCTCTTGCCCCGGACGCCTGGCTAGAAAACCCTTACTTTTTGGGCTTTTTGGGCTTTTTTTTCTCTTTTCTGCCTTTGCTTTTATCTCCCATTTGCCTCACCCCCTTTCAATGAACCGCTACTTCGGAAAGAACGGGATTACTGATGAAATCCGTCGGTTTGACGCGCCAGCCGTTAAAGGGTGAAATCGGATAGCCGGCCTCATAAAAAGCGTCCACGACGAGTTCGGAACAAAAATAAGAGTTTTCCACATGGAAAAATTTATCGATCGCAGGATGATCAAAAATAAAGTTGAACCCGACAGGAATAAGAATCGACAAGCCGTAAAAGATTGCGCCCCGGAGGTCATAACCCATTCCCTTTTTTGAAGCGCAAAATTGAACCACTTTATTGAGGGTCTCATCGTCAGGGATGTACCGGTGCCGGAGTGCCCGCACATAATAGTTGCCTTGGAAGTAATCGCTCACGTCTCTTTCTTGGATCCCGGAGGGCTGCGCCTCCCAAACCTTGCCGTCTCCTTGATAAATCGCGGCGTGGGTCCAGAACCGGTGCTTTGTCTTGCGGGTGAGCACATTGGCAAGTTGAATATAGGGTGAGTGACCCAGGCTTTGCTTACCGGTTAAAAGGATATCTCCTTTTCGCAGCGCCTTGATATCCCGAATCGGATCAGGATACTCCGCCTTCCATCCGGACAAAAGGCGCCAAGCGCCTATCAATAAAAGCAATAGAACAATCATGATCAGAGTTTGAAAAACGATCCAAACAATCTGGAGCAGGAAAAGAAGCGAGGTAACGATCACTTAGCCTTCAATCTGATCTTCGAGTTTTTTGCCGAGCCGGTCGATTTGATTGAGGAGATAAGCGGGCAGAAGATTTTCTTTTTCGAGTTCTTTGCGGGTATGGGCCAAAACTGAAACCAGGCGTCTGATCGCCGTATTCCTGCGGCTCCGGCGCACTTCGACAAGGTCTTTGACTTCGCGGTCGGATAAAAGACGCTTTAAACGCGCGCGGACTTCCTTAGGCTCTTTGGCGGATTCAAAAACATCTTCGCGGATAGTCTCCACGTCTTTGGGCGTAATTTGTTTGTGGTTACGGGCAAGCCTTAAAATATTTACGGATTCATAATTGGGAATTTTCTGGGGGCCGTCCTCGTTAGAAAAATGCGCGCGAATCACTTTGGGCTCTTCCCGTTCAAGATACTGATAAGACCGGAGCATCTTCACGCCGGTAAGGGGTTTGATGCCGAGCTCCTTAACACAGTAATGATCAAATTCAAGGTAGCCCCAGTATTTGAACATCTTGTTCTTTTGAATCGTATAAAGATACTGTCCCAGTTCGATCCATGACGCCTTGTGTTGGCGCGCAATCCGGGCGGCCTTTTGTCTTAATTCATCTTCCTGCAGATTGGTTACAGCGACAGCTTGCATGAGGGGGATTATAAAACATAAACTACGGATTAAAGAATCTAAATTTTGGCTTTTATTTTTTCCAGCGGATCGTGAGTTAAGCGCTCAATCTGACGGATCATTTCGTCATCCCCATAACCGGGCCGGTCAAACTCATAAATGATTCCCTGATAAAGGCAGTAACGCCAGTCGCCTTGGTGGGCATAATCCTTGTCTTTTCTTAATGGAAGAGGGTAAGTAAAACTTTCTTTCAAAATCTCATCGTAGACTTGTGACAAAAGTTTCGTGCGCTCGGCTTTTAAATTCTTCCGCTGCTGAAAAATTTCTTCGCGCTTCACAAGACGCTGCGCAGAGGCGAATTGCCTGGACTTCAGGGCTTTGACGTCGGGACGCCTGTCCACCAGGCGCGGATTCATGCGGAATTGCTCGGGCTTATCTTCAATGACCCACAATCCCGTTTCAAGATCCGCTTTGCCCTTCCCTATTTTTTTGACGGTCATAAAGATACGAGGCGGCGCTGGGCCGCTTTTTTAATAAGTCCTGAAATATGCTGCTCATTCCCGCTGGGAGGCTCGTCCAAAACAAATTGAAATTCTTTCCGGGCCTCTTCCTTCTTTTCTTTCGCCTGATAACCCTCACCCAGCCAGTGATGATTCATTAAAGACTGCGGGGCTGTCTCAACTCCCTTTCCAAAATACTCAAGGGCTTTACTTTTGTTCCCGACGGGAAAGGGCGCACTGAAATAAAGCCGCCCAAGCATCCGGTAGGCCAAGGCATCGCCTGCGGCTGGGTCGACCTCGATCAATTCGTTAGCAAGTCTTTTGAGTTTTCCTCCTGCGCCTTTCAAAATTGCCTGAAGAATTCCCATACTTGATGCGTGATACGCGTAGCTTGCGACGTACCAATTTAAAGCCTCCGGTCCTTTAGGATTCTGGGCGTAGGCCTTGTCGGCATAGTACTCGGCCTTCCCGCCCAATTCCTTCAAGAGAGGTTTGTTTTCTTCTTTTTCTTCAATGACGCCGGCTGTTTTAAGATCCAAAATCAGACAGTAGGCCTTCGATGTCTTCCAGTTGGCTTCGTAATTTTCGGGATCAATCTTGAGGGCTGCTTCATAGGACTTAATCGCTTCTCTCGAATTAGCCTCTGTGATTTCTTTAAGTTGATTGTCCCCTTTTTGAATGAGCGATTTTATTTTAGCGGTAGAATTTTCAGGGGTTTGGGATTGGGACATGCCGACGGGTAAAACAAGTGCGCCTATTAATATCCACAAGGAAATTGGAACGATTTTTTTTATTTTCATCAAAGCTGACCTTTCTAAGTTAACCGGCAGACTCAACGGAAAAGCTAGCCACTTCTTCACCTTTAAACTCGACCTGGATTTGATAAGGCCGGCAGCAGATTTCGCAATCTTGTACAAATTCCTGTTTCCTGCCGCCGGTTAAATCTAAGCGTACACTCAGTTCCTCGCCGCAGGCAGGACAGGTGAAATTATAATCTTGCTCAATCATAGGCACTTTATCGCTTAGCCCGAATTTCTCATCATGGTGATGAGAAATCCGCTCGAAGAGTTTTTGCGAAAACACGTTGTGCTCTTTTCGAAAAAAGGCTTATCTTTTGCGCGCTGTCCAATCAGCGCGCAAAACTTTGGACGTAACTTATTACGTCCAAAGCGGTTTTCTCATCAAGAAGAAAATCGATGAGAAAACCGGGTTAGTCTTTATCGATACTCCATTGGACGCCGCCCCGGCAGGCAATGAAGAGAAAAATAAAGCAGTAGAGAACGGCCATCTCGCCCTGGTTTACTCCCGGGAAAAGGTTGGGGCCCAACTGAAACTTCCAGTGAAACTGAAAATAGGCCACGGCCATTGTACCGCTGCAGAGGAGAGCCGCCCAACGTGCTTTAAATCCCGCCATCACAGCGAAACCGCCCAAAAGTTCGATGATCCCGCCGATCCATATTTGGGATCCCGCAATCGGCTGCGGAAACTCGGAAAACACGCCAAAGATTTTCTGGATGCCGTGGAAGAAAAACATAAAACCCGTTACGATACGCATCAAGGCATAAGCGTAGTCCGAAAATTTTTCTAACTGTTTCATAATCCCTCCCTTTTAGCCCGAATTTCTCATCACCATGATGAGAAATTCGCTCGAAGAGTTTTTG
>CAYJTB010000025.1:14436-29663 GCA_964372875.1 uncultured bacterium | reverse complement strand
CAGGAATGGAGAAGTTTGTATGCCTTGGCCGCTTAAGGAAGCGCCATTCGTGCATAGCCCTATACATTATTTTTCAGGCGTCTCAATTTTAAGCGGGGCGAACTGAAGAAGCTCGTTACGGTGGGGGATGGTGTAACTGGTAACACCCCAGGCTCTGGACCTGGTATTCAAGGTTCGAATCCTTGTCCCCCAGTTCTCGGCTCAGTATGCGATGGAAGCAGCGCCGATCCTGTCACGGCCGGTTTAAACGCGAGGACGGTTATCAGCAGTCCCAGCGCTTCGATTGATGAACGGTTTTCGTCTCAAAGCGGCACTGGGGCAGCCCCACAAAAAATTTTAATGCTGCGGGGAAAGGCGCAAAATCAGTTGGCCCTGAATTCACTGTCTAACGGCAGCACACCTGACTCTGGATCAGGTAATCGTGGTTCGAGCCCGCGACCCGCAGCGTTTCGACTCGGCCTTCGGCCTCGCTCAACGCAAGTTTCGTAAAGGGCCGAAGCGAAAGTCCTGAGCGAACGAGCGAAGCGAGTGAGTCGAAGAATGGTTCGACACGCTCGTGGTTTGCTGCGCTCCCGCCCGCTTGCTCACCACAAGCGCTGATTTTGGATGAGCGCGGCGAAACATCCCGAGCAAGGCCGCAGAGTGACCGCGTCGAGGGACGAATAAAGGATTATGAGTAAGGTTTGAACAAAAAAGAAAGCTTTCAAACTGTCTGGCTCTGACTAGAATAGAGGCTTTTCCAGCGCGGGTGGCGGAACGGCAGACGCGCATGTTTGAGGGGCATGTGTCGCAAGACGTCCGGGTTCAAGTCCCGGCCCGCGCAAATAATAAAACGAGGAAATGTGAATAAAGGACTACAGCCGCCTCGTCATATTTTTCGGGAATATGACATTCGCGGGCTTGCGGATGATGAACTGACGAATGACACGGCCAGGCTCATCGGTCAGGCCTTCGGAAGTTTTCTCATGATGCAGGGAAAGAGAAAAGTTGCTCTAGGCCATGATCTTCGGCCCAGTTCGGAACGAATCGTAACGGCGATGGTCGAAGGTCTTCGTTCTTCCGGCTGTGATACCTTAGACCTTGGTCTTATCCCGACCCCTTTGCTTTACTTCGGGATTATCCATTTTAAACAAGACGCCGGCGTCTGTATCACGGGCTCTCACAATCCCCCGGAATACAATGGTTTTAAATTTCAACTCTCAGACCGTCCCTTTTTCGGTGCAGACATTCAAAAGCTTGCCGAGAAAATCCATCCGGAAAATTTTTCTAAAGGATCAGGCGATTATCAGAAAGCGGATGTCATTTCTCCCTACTTAGCCGAATTCAAAAAACAATTTGATTATAAGAAAAAATGGAAGATTGTGGTCGACTCCGGCCACGGCATGGCAGGCATGATTGCCCCCAAGCTTTTTAAAGATCTGGGTCTTGAGGTGATTGAGCTCTACAGCAATCTTGACCCCACTTTTCCTGACCATCATCCGGATCCCTCAATCCCAGAAAATATGAAAGACCTGCAGACAAAAGTCCGCCAGACAGGCGCCCAGCTCGGAATCGCTTTTGATGGAGATGCGGACCGCGTGGGCGTGGCCGATGAATTGGGCCAAATCTTGGCAAGTGATCGTCTCTTGGTTCTTTATGCGCGCCAGGTTTTAAAAAATAAAAAAGGCGCGGCTGTGATCGGCGACGTGAAATGTTCGCCCGTTCTTTATCAGGAAATCGCCAAAGCCGGGGGACGTCCCATTTTATGGAAGACCGGCCATTCGCTTATTAAAGCTAAGATGAAAGAGGAGAAGGCCGTGTTGGGAGGAGAACTCTCCGGCCATATGTTTTTTGCCGACCGCTGGTACGGCTTTGACGACGCCATCTATGCCGCCTGCCGCACCGTGGAAATTCTTGATGAAGAAAACCGTCCCTTCTCCGAGCTTACCGCGGATCTGCCAAAAACATTTTCTACTTCGGAAATTAGATTGGAAGTGGCGAATGATCAGAAAAAATTTGAAATTGTTCAAGCCGTTGTAGCTGAGCTTAAAAAAGATTATAAGGTCATCGACATTGACGGCGCGCGCGTGGAATTCCCCGACGGCTGGGGTCTTATCCGGGCCTCCAATACGCAGCCAGTCCTTGTAATGCGCTTTGAAGCCAATACCGAAAAACGCCTCGCCGAGCTCCGCTCCCTCATCGAAAGCAAAATCAAAAAATACTTATGAAGCATTAAGGTATGAATTGGGCGGTGGTGATGACGGGAGGGAAGGGGACGAGGTTTTGGCCCGAGAGCCGCGCCAAGCGCCCGAAACCCTTCCTTAAACTGATCAATCACCGCACCCTTCTTGAAGAAACGGTCAATCGTCTTCGGCCTTTTTTTCTACCCCAGCGAATTGTGATTGTGATTCAGGATTCGCTGGCAGGGGAGGCGAGGCGGCTTTTGCGCAACATCCCCCATGAAAATTTTTTAGGGGAGCCCCTCCAAAAGAATACGGCGCCGTGCTGTGTTTGGGCCGCCTCCCGGATCGAGACGCGCGACCCCCAAGCCAAAATGATTTTTCTTCCGGCCGATCAATGGATCCATTCAAAACCCCTTTACCTTAAAACGATTGAAACCGCTTTTGAAATCGTGGACGAAAAACCCGTGCTCCTAGGGATGCGCCCCGACCGGCCGCACACCGGTTACGGCTATCTGGAGCTTGACCGGAAAAAGAAAAAAATAAATGGCATCAACCACGCACGGGTGAAACGTTTCCGCGAAAAACCGAGTCTTCCCGAAGCCCGGCGATTTCTCAGAAAAGGAAATTTTTTGTGGAACGGCGGAACTTTTATTTGGCGGCTCGACGCTTTCAAATCAGCCGTCCAGAAACATATGCCGGCACTTTATCGCGCGTGGCAGCGATTGGGGACGGTTCTGAGAGGGCCAGTTTTGCGGAGGATTTACCATTCACTACCCTCCATTTCCATCGATTACGCGGTGATGGAGAAAATGAAGAACGTGCATTGTCTGGAAGTGTCTTTTGAGTGGCGAGACGTGGGAGGCTGGCCGAGCCTTTCGGAATTCTGGAAACAGGATGCGGAGGAAAATCGCTCGCAAGGAGAAAGTCTTTTTATCCGCAGCCAAAATAATATTGTTAAATCCGGCAAACGTTTGGTCTCACTTTTAGGAGTCAAGGATTTGATCGTCATTGATACCCCCGATGCACTCCTCATCTCATCCCGCTCGGAATCTGAGAAAATCCGGGACATTGTTCAAACCTTGGAAAAACGAAAGGCATGGAAATATCTATGATTTCTTTCGGACAGGCATTTATCCTGGGACTCGTTCAAGGTTTAACAGAATATCTTCCCATTTCTAGTTCGGCTCATTTGGTTCTTGTTCAGTATTTTTTAGGGCTGCATGACAAGATGCTTTTCTTTGACATCGTGCTTCATTTGGGGACGCTGGTTGCCCTGTTTGTCTATTTCGCCGCCGACATCGCCCATATCATAAGAGATTCCATCTATGGATTTTTCTTTCTTCTTCAAAGAAAACCGGTTGCCAAAATTAAAGATTCCGCGCCGTCTTCTTACTGGGCGTTCGGGGTGATCGCGGCCTCCGTTCCCACCGCGCTCATAGGGTTTTTATTCAAGCATCAACTTGAGGCGATGTTCGGCTCGATCAAAACACTGGGCTATGAGCTTCTGATTACGACGGTCATTTTGTGGCTCACGCGCCGCTTCCAAGAAGGCAAAAAAAGCGTTCAAGAGGCCGGCATCTTGGATTTTCTTTTGATTGGAACGCTTCAGGGCGTAGCGATTGTCCCCGGCATTTCTCGTTCTGGAGTAACCATTGCTGCAGGACTTTTTTTGGGCCTGAAACGCGAAGAGGCATTTCGTTTTTCATTCCTTTTGGCGATCCCGGCAATTTTGGGTGCCGCGGTTTTGGAATTTAAAGAGGGGCTTTCAATCTTAACATCCCAGTGGCCTGTGTATGGGGTGGGTTTTATTGCGGCTGCTGTATCAGGCTTTGCCTCGATCGCCGTTCTTTCGGTAATTATCCGGCGGGAAAAATTCCACCTCTTCGCCTGGTACACCTTAGCTATGAGCGCCCTCGTTTTTTTCTTCCGGTAGGCTAACCTGTCCCCTCTGGACCCGTCCCCAGTTTGCCAGTTTGATTTTCAAATTCCTTTGGGCCACGTTTTCCAGGAAAGATTCCGCGGAGCAATTTTTACTTGCTGCCTCTACCAAGTAAAACTACTTCGAGGACGACCTCTTCGCTTTTGTGTCGTTGAGGAAAGCGCTTAAACCTTTCCAGCCCACGACATGGCCGTTGGAACGCACCTGGCTTTGATCGCCTCCGTAAACGAGTGCTTTTTTAATCTCTCCCTCTCGATGCAAATTTTCAAAGTAATTGAGCCCTTTGAAAAAATCAGAGGCTACTGTTTGAGATGATTTAATTTCTACCGCCCAGAGCCCCGTCTGCAAGGGGGCGATCAAATCCACTTCGTTTTTATTGGAATCACGGAAAAAAGAAAGGTTAGAGTTTTCTGCCCGTTCATAGCGGTTTTTTAGAAATTCAATAACAATCAAATTTTCGAAAAGATGTCCCCGCAGGGGGTCTCTTTGCATTTGTTTCACATTTTCAATGCCTAATAGATAAGAGGCCAACCCTACATCGTAAAAATAAAGCTTGGGTGCTTTGGTCATGCGCTTGTTATAGTTTTTATGATACGGCGGGAGTAAAAACACAATATAGCTTGCTTCAAGCAGAGAAAGCCATTCCCGGGCGGTCGTATGAGAAATACCGGCTTCGTTGCCCAGGCTTGATAAATTCAGAAGCTGTCCCACTCGCCCCGCGCAGAGGCGGACAAATTTCTGAAAACTGGAAAGATCTTTCACATGAAGCAGGGAACGCACATCCCGCTCAACATAAGTTTCAAAATAAAAGCTCAGGGCATGATGGGGGCTGAGCTTCTCGTCATAAATCCTTGGGTAAAAACCTTTCAGTAAGAGATCATCCAGACTCATTTTTCGCACTGCCGATTTTATTTCCCCCATCGAAAACGGAAGAAGCTTGAGAATTGCCGTGCGGCCGGCCAGAGATTGATTGACTTTGTCCAGCAGCTGGAAATTTTGACTGCCTGTTAAAACAAACAGGCCCTTCTTTTTCTTTTTTTCATCGACAATGCCTTGGATGTAAGAGAAAAGCTCGGGTGCGCGCTGGGCTTCATCAATGACAAGTCCTTCCGGATATTGGGCGAGAAACCCTCGGGGGTCTGAAAGTGCGAACTCACGGGTGTCCGGGTTTTCGAGGGAAATATAAGCCATGCGGGGCAGGGCTTCCCGGCAAAGAGTAGTTTTGCCCGATTGGCGCGGCCCTGTGAGCATCACCACGGGGTATTGCCGGATAAAGGTCAAAATTTTTTTCTTAATATGTCTCTGAATCATGGCTAAAGCCTATCTCAAAATTATGCAAATTGCAAGTTTAAGATTCAAATTGCATAATCACCCAAAACGATCTGTGAAAGGGAAAGTACGGAAAGTACCGGAAAGCGGAAAGTACCATTTCCGGAAGTGCCGGGTTCAGAAGCGGAAAGTACCATTTCCGGAAGTGCCGGGTTCAGGTATAATATCGCCTCTTTAAATTACAACAAACCCGGGTTGTGGCGGACGCGTAAAAATCAGGACACCTGATTCCTTCCCAAAATTTCGATAAGGAGGAATCGGCATGCCTAGAAAACCAAGAGAACTCACCGACCAGGGGATTTACCACCTCTTCAACCGCGGCAACAACCGAAAAGATCTTTTCTGCGAGGGAAATGATTTTCAAGTTTTCCTCTACGAACTTTCCCGGGCCAAAAACAAATTCTCGTGTTCCGTTTACCATTATTGCCTGATGACAAACCACTATCACTTGCTCGTCAGGATTTCGAAGGGGGAAGATTTGCCGCGATTCATGCATCAAATGCAGTTGGCTTACGCGCGCCATTTCAAGAAAAAATATGAATTTTTGGGTCACGTTTTCCAGGAAAGATTCCGCAGCCCGCGGATTGCCGAGGAGAGCTATTATCTCCAATGCGGCCGCTACATCGAAAGAAATCCGGTGAAAGCGGGTAGGGTCAGCCGTCCCTGGGAATATCTCTATTCAAGCGCTGGCTATTATGCTTTGGGTTTGCCGGATCCTCTTGTTACTCCCAATCTGTATTTTGAATCAATGGGCAGCTGTGAAGACGAGAGGCGAAAAAGTTACCGTGAATTCTTATCTTTGGAAGAACCTTACGATGCTATGGTGGATAAAGTGTTAGCCCAGGTCTGAACCCGGCACTTTTGGAAATGGTACCGCTCCGCTTTAAGGCTGGGAAGCGGCGGGCGAGGCCGCTTTTTGAATCGCATACACATTCACATCACCCGGTTGAATGTTCTGGGATCTGAATAAATCAGCAATGGCTTCCTCTTTGGTTTGAAACGCCCGGACCTGAAAGGGCGGGGGCTGTTGTTTGATTGCAGCCGGCAGACTCACGGGTTTTTGATTTTGCGCAGAGCTCTTTTGCAGAAGAAGATCCCTGTCATCAGCCCGGGCCTGGGTTAAGGAGACCAGAGAGAGAAGAAACAAAAATAAGGCGGTTGCGGCAGTTATTTTCTTTTGAGATTTTATTTTCAACTTCGGTTTTTCTTTAGTTTTACTCCTTCCCAAAAGATATCCTATCGTTATGAAAGGCTCATCGTGGAAATGAATGGGTAAAAAGGTTGGTTAAGGAAGGCTGGAAGGCCTGATAGATAAGGAAAAGAAAAGGATTGCAATGGGGCAAAAACTTGGCATGATTTGGGGATGCAAAAAAACAAAAGATTGCAGGACGAATATCGATTCCCCGGATTTCGTCCCCAAGCAACAGTCGAGGGGGTTTTTGGAGATTCACATGCGCGGGTGGTGGCACTTAAACGGCGTCAAAAAAAACTGCATGCGGAAGTTGCGGGTGGGTACACCGAAGTTTTTACGACCGTACGATCAAGCGAGTCCGGGATTTATCCTGTGGTCGCAAACGCGTTTATCTGGATCTGGAAATCCGGCGCGTGTCATGCAAGAGGTGTGGGAAGGTGAAACGGGAGACGTTAGCGTGGCTCTCGAAGAACCCCTCCTGCACGAAACGGTATGCTTTTTTTGTTGGGAAACGGTGCCGGTCGATGACGATTCAGGATGTGGCTCGGCAAGAGAGCTTGGATTGGCATACGGTCAAGGGACTGGAGAAGCAGTACATGCAGGAGCAGATGAGACGCGCTGGCAAACCTGCTCCGAAGGTCGTAGGCATCGACGAAATTTCACTTCGGAAAGGACACGTGTACCGAATTGTGGTCAGCGATTTGGAGCGCAAGAGGCCGATCTGGTTTGGTGGCACAGACCGCTCCGAAGAAAGTATGGATCTGTTTTACCAAGAGCTCGGTTCGCGGAAGGCGTCCCGCATAAGGCTGGCGGTCATGGACATGTGGAAAGCCTTCGAGAACTCCGCCAAGAAAAATGCTCCGCAGGTAGCGATTCTCTACGACAAGTTCCATGTGATTCGGCATTTGCAGACAGCTTTGGACACCGTGCGGAAACAGGAATATTCCAGACTTTGCGGCAAAGACCGCAGTTTCATCAAAGGTCAGAAGTATACGTTGCTCTCGCATCGGGAGAACCTGACGTTGGATGGCCGCAGAAGTTTGAAGAAACTCCTTGGGGCCAACAAACGGCTGAGTACCGCCTATCTTTTGAAGGAATCCTTTGGCCAGTTGTGGGATTTTCAGACCGAAGGCTGGGCCAGACGATTCTTTGAGAACTGGAAGGCAAGTTTAAAGTGGCAGCGGCTCAAACCTTACGAGGAGTTCACGAAAATGATCGAAAGGCATTGGGACGGGATTGCTGCTTACTGCAAACCAGAAAATAAAATTGCTTTGGGATTTGTCGAAGGCCTTAACAACAAGATCAGAGTGATTCAACGAAGAGCGTATGGACTCAGGGATGAAGAATATCTTCGGCTGAAAATTTTGACCTGCACGCTTCCGGAGATATGAAAAAGTGCCCATTTTTACCCACTCAAAAACGCGAAGAAAAAATTGAATAGCTCCGGCAAAAGAAACTGGCAAGAGCCATTGAATCGTGCCCCGTCAGTAAAACCCTACGTTTTTGCAAGCGCAGCTGCACGTGAAATCTAACCCCTATACTATTAAAGGGATAAATAATTCTTGAATTATCACTCATAAGTGATATTATTCCTACAGGAGTTTAAGACCATGCAATCCCTAGGGGATCAAATAAGAGTGATTAGAGAACAGCTGAGAATGACGCAAGTGCAACTTGCCCAAAGAAGCGGTTTAAGCCAAAGTTTTATTGCTGAAACTGAGAGCGGCAAACGCTTCAATCTCTCCATGGTTACCATCAACAAATTAGCACGGGGGTTGAATTGCCAATTTGTAGGCCAATTGGTTCTTACCGGCGACATTTCTAAAATGCTTGACGAACAAAGCGAGAACGTCGCCCGGAAAATCGTTTCTATCACCTCAGGTTCCACTGCGATCGAACTTCAATTGCCAAGTCAAAGCCTGGTCAACGAGCAGATTGAAAAGCTTAAAAAGGATATTTTGGAAAAACATCTGTCCGCGTTATGGCAAAAAATCTGAACGATTTTGACCAGGAGGGTCAAACCCCGCTAGAGGATTTATCCGGACTGCTTTTGGATCTTCGCACCAGAAAGGAACTCGATGAGGCCGAGTATACGAATAACGTGAAGGCGGCTGCCAAGTACCTTCTGATGAATCCGTCGGGTCATTTCAATCTTCTGACTCACGAATCGCTTTGTAAAATTCATAAGGATATGTTTGGTGACATTTGGTCGCGGGCAGGGGAGAAGCGAAAGACCCAGAAAAGTATCGGTGTGTTACCGGCCAAGATCGGATCGGAAATTCATCGTCTTCATCATGATTTTAATCAACGGGAAGATAAAAATACATCACCTCTCGAAGTCTCAGCCAAGATTCATCAACGTCTTACCTGGATTCACCCTTTCGAAAATGGCAACGGACGATGGGCGAGATTGGTTGTAAATATTTATTTGCATAAAAAGGGATTTTCCTTGATCCAGTGGCCTGATCAGCTGAAAGTGATCCAAGAAACCTTTCGGCCGCGCTATCTGTCCGCTCTCAGGTCGGCCGATCAAGGAGATTTTGAATCCCTATCAAACCTTCATAAGGAATATTCTGGAAAATGAAAACCGTCCGTTTGATCCTAAAATCCGGCAAAGAAAAGCCGCTTCAGGGCCGCCATCCGTGGGTATTTTCGGGTGCCATTGACCGGATTGATGAAGATTACAAAACCGGTGATCTGGTGCGCGTTTACTCTTCCCGCGACGAATTCCTGGGAACCGGCTACCTCAACCCCCGCTCACAAATCGCGGTGCGCATGCTGTCTTTTGAAGAAGGCGACGTTAACCGTTCCTTTTTTGAGGAAAAAGTAAGACAGGCGATTGAACTGAGAAATCGTTTTATCGGCGGCGAAACAAACGCTTACCGGTTCATTCACTCGGAAGCTGATTTTCTCCCCGGTCTTATTGTCGATCGTTACGCGGATTATCTGGTGGTGCAGTTTCAAACCGCAGGAATGGATAAGTGGCGGGAGACGATCCTCGACCTTTTAGAGCTTAAACTCGAGCCCAAAGGGATCTATGAAAAAGATGATTCCGAGATTCGTGAGTGGGAAGGGCTTGAAAGGCGAGTGGGCGTTCTGCGTGGAATCGACCCGCCCGATTACGTTGAAATTACAGAAAACGGAATTTCTTTTATTGTGGATATCCATACGGGTCAAAAGACCGGATTTTTTCTTGATCAGCGGGATAACCGAAAATTGGTGGGGGCCTTGTCCAAAGGCAGACGCGTTTTGAATCTTTTTGCTTACACCGGAGGATTTTCCATTTATGCCGCGCGCGCCGGGGCGACTCGCGTTGTGAGTGTCGAGACCAGTGAAAGAGCCATCAACACTTGTCGCGCGAATTTCGAGAAAAATGGATTTTCCGGTGAAGCCTACAGCTTTGAAGACCAAGACGCCTTCGAATATTTAAGAGAGACCTCCGAAGCATTCGATCTTATCGTGATTGACCCGCCCGCCTTTGCCAAATCCAAAGACCATGTGATGCAGGCCTCGCGCGCTTATAAAGACATCAACCTTTGGGCAATGAGAAAGATAAAATCTGAAGGAATTCTTTATACCTCTTCATGCTCGTCTTATGTCGATCCCGATTTATTTCAAAAAATCATCTTTGCCGCTGCTAAAGACGCCCGCCGCGATGTCCAAATTCTCACCAAAACTTCCCATCCGCCGGACCACCCCATCAACATCTATCACCCCGAAGGGGAGTATCTCAAAGGCCTGGTCTGCTTTGTGAAATAGCCGAGCTTGGGGACGGTCCCCCGGGGAACGTTCACGACTGATTGCAGCTCCGATCATGTGAAAAATCGTGACCAAAGGACAAAGCTGGCGGGAGCGAAAAAAATATCCTGCTTCTTGGCAAAGATCCTCAATCACATCATTGGGCAACAATTCACGAACCGCATTCAGTTGACCGGAAATCAATTCTTCACGCATCCTGTTAAGTTTTTTCTTTCTCTTTTCGATACTCTTATGACGCATACGACCTCCTTTGTCGATGGAGTCTGGTAGACTCGATATTCTTTCATCGGCATAAGGAGGTCTTTTTATTTATCCCTTAAGGAAGCGCCATTCGGGACAGTCCCCTTGAAATAGCCTGCAAGACCTGTAAGCCTGTAAGCCCCCATTGACAGGATTCCGAAAATAGGATATTCTTACTCTAAGAAAGTAAGAAAAGGAGGAAACCATGACTTGGATTACCGCGTCTTTGGGCCCCAAGGGACAGATCACACTCCCCAAGGAGATTCGAGAAGTCTTAGGCGTGCAAGAAAGGGATCTTGTGGGATTTGTTCTTGATGAAAAATCAGGAACCGTCCGGCTTACCCGAATGGAGATCCGGCCGGCTGGAGGGGAATACACAGAAGAAGAGTTACGTAAAATGATGGGATTGGCAAAGGCCAAAGGAGGAAAGAAATTTAATTCAGCGGATAGTTTTCTCAAACATCTCGAAAATCTTTAGCCTTCATGCAGTATTATATCGCCCCTTCCTTTGAACGGAGCCTTAAAGGGCTCGAATCCAACCGTAAAGAAAGAGCCAAAAAAGCTATCAAGCTTGCCGTCGCATTTTTTGAAACCGGGCAGCTTCCTCATGGACTAGGTCTTAAGCCTTTATTACAGCCTTTTTGGGAAATTAGGGCGGGCCTTTCTGAGAGAGTTATCTTTCGTAAAAATAAAGATTTCATCGAGTTTCTTCTTGTTGGCTCGCACGACGAAATCAAGCGATTTCTCAAATCCGTTTAGCGAGTTCGAGACGAGATCGGTAAAGGGTTTTAGCTCCGGCGCCGAAGCGCACTTCAAGCTGGGGCCCGGAGAGCGAATCGATTTCAACGCCTTCTTTTTTTAACGCCTCCCGCGCCAACGCCAAGAAGGCCGCGCCTGCCGATGCTTTAGAAAGGTGCCCGGCGCTTAGAATCCACCCCGGCACCGTGATCCGTTCGCCGGGAATATCCTTTAATTCAATCCGCACATTCTCCGCATAAGAAAATTTAACTTCAAGAAAACCGTACCGGTCCGAGAGTTTTCGCAGGGTTTTGATCATTTGACGCCGTACCTGGGAACGCTTCCAATCGGAAGGAAAAGCCAGCCCTTTGGCGAGTTCTTCAAGATCGCACTCCAGCGTAAGTTTTCCCGCGGCCTGTGCTTGTCCCCACAGGAGAAGGTAAAGGTCAAGCGCCCTTTCATCGGAGGCACGGATCATTTTTGGGAGAGCGTCTTTGGCAAAAAGCGCCAACGGAAATTCTATGGTCTCCGGAACCGTGATAAGAGGCAAATCCAGACCCGCTGATTTTTTCACCACACGGGGCGGCAAGGCCGTGCAGTTTTTTGCAATCCGCTCCAGTTTCTTTTTCGCATGAGCAGGCGAATCAATGATGGAGACAGATTCAAAGTTTGATTCAAGCGCCGCCACACTCCAGTTCGTACTTCCTTCGACGACGTAGCGCCCATCGATGACAATGAGTTTGTCGTGAAGCCTGTAGCGCGGAAGTAGGGCCGTTACCACACAGCCTGTATCAAAAAGTTTTTTAAAATAATCTCCCGCTCCCACTTCGGTCTTGGGACGGAAGCGGAAGTTGGTGTTGAGATAGAGCTTGACGCTGACTCCTCGCCCGCGCGCCCGAAGAAGCGACTCAAAGAGTTGATTAACAGGATGCGCGGGTCCGGCTTTTTCATCCGGTTCAACGAGATAGAGAGAAAGGACAATTTCCTTGCGTGCGCTATCCAAAAGAGGAACGAGCGCCTCGGCGTAGCCTCGGTCACTTGCTTCGTAAACGAAAGCCCGTGCCCACCCTGGTTTCATGGCCTTATATATCGTCACATTAACCCTTTATTTGATAAGGAGATAGATTCTATAGGGCCGTTCCCTTGACAGAGTGCGTGGCGTAGGGTAACTTTTCTTACAGTCCAACTTTGAGCTAACATAAGCGTTTTCAAGACGTTAGGTTTTAAAAAAAGGGGATAAAAAGACAGAAATTTTTTTTGCCATGAGAATAAAGAGTTTAAAAAACTTGTTACTTAGAGCTATCGCTCTTTTCGTGACAGGTACATTCCTTTTTACCAGCGTGCTTTTGCCTGTGCCTCATGTTTGGGCAGGCGAAGTGAAAGTGCCTGGGTCTGAAATTTCCAGTTTTCAAATCCCTCCTGAGTTTGGAACACTCGAAAAATTGAACCTGTTCCGCCAAAACAATCTCCCGTTGGTTATTCATATCCAGACCGCCCACGGAAATTATGAAGCCCAAAAAAATATCGAAAATATTCTTAAACATGTAACACGCCAATACGGCGTCAACACACTCCTTCTTGAAGGTGCGGCGGGAGAACTCGATTCAAGGCTCGATCATTTTTTCCGCGACAACAAACTCAACCGTCAAGTCTTGGAATATCGCGCCCAACAAGGGCAGGCCTCAGGCGCATCGTTATTTCTTTTAGAGGCTCCTGAAGAAGTCAAAAGCTACGGTGTCGAATCGGTCTCCCTTTACAAAAAAAATCACCGGGCCTTTGGGAAAGTATTTAAGCTGCGGGAAAAAGAATCAAAAAAATTAAACGGGTTCAATCAAGAAGTCGAAAACCTAAGCGCGGCCCTTTCGAAACCTCTGCGGGATTTTCTTGCGCGTCTCGAAGCGTATGAATCCAAGCGTATCTCGGTCGTGGATTGGTTTCAATACTTAGAAAAACAAGCAAGAGAAAATTTGGGGGTTCGTTTGCTAAGTCCCGCCTTTCAAAAGGATTGGCCCAATCTGATCCGCCTTGCGCGCCTCCAAAAAATTGAATCCGAATTGGACGCCAAGGAAATCGAAAAGGAGAAGCAGAGTTTTCTCTCTGATATGGCACGGCTTCTTCCCAACCCGCTTCTCCAGGAAATAAAAAATCTGCTGCATTCGGACCCGAGTCAAACACAAATAAGCCCCTATCCTTACGCCCAAGTGCGTTTTCTTCTCGAGCGTGTCGTGGATTCACTTCCAGAAAATTATTCGTTCGCTCAGTTTCCTCATCTGGCAATCTTTATGCAAATTTTAGCCTTCCATAATGAAATCGAAGGAGAGACGCTTTTCGAAGAACTTGAGCGGCTTTCAAATCAGATTCAACTTTCGCTGGCCGGCGATGAAAAATCAAAGAAGATTCTTAAGCTTTTGAAAGATTATCGTTTTCTAAAACGTCTCTTTGATTTGGAACTCACTCCAAAAGATTTTGACCAATTGGACAAATTGTCGACACCTTCCGCCGTCATTGCGAGAATGCGCAGCATTCGAAGCAATCCGAAAGACGGGATTGCTTCGGCCTCTGTGAACTCATTGCCTCGCAATGACGGCCCCCTGTTTGAAAACCTTGATTCTATCTTTGACTCGGCCGTCCTATTTTACGAAGGCGCTAAACAACGTGAAGCGGCCATGGCAGAAAAAATTTCGCAGAAGATCGAGGATTCACAAAAACCCGTCGTGTTAATTACAGGAGGTTTTCACGCCCCGGGCTTAGGCGAATACTTTAAAAATAGCAGAGTCTCTTATGCGCTCGTGACGCCTAAAATCGGAGGAGAGGATTCGCGCCGGGGCTATTTGGATTCTATTTTGGAAAAACGCCCCGCGCTATTTAGGAAATCAACCATCGAAGATGCTTTGGTCAATACGGGAATCCCTTCAGCAATTTTGAAACGTCTGGGTATCAATCTGGATTTCGCACGAGAATTAAAACTGCGCGATCTTTTACTCTCCGGCGTCACGCTTGATCAAAGCCATTTGGAAGAAATCAATGCCAGCCAAGCCGCCAAGGATTTTGGATTTTCTCTTAGATTAAAAGATTCCCAGATTGAAATTTTGGGAAGGGAGGGAAAAGTTTACTACGCTTACGATCCGACAGAGAAGAGGCTTTATCGGGTTAATGCCGGCGTTTTTGGTGAGGACGTTTCTTTGCAGCCCAGACAATTCCAATCGCTACAGCCAGTATCGTACCATAAACCAGCCAAATTCCCGTCTCATTCATGGATTGGAATCTCCTTTTCTCATCCAAAAAGCCAGGATGACAAGAACGAAAAAGAGCATACATCCCGCGACGAATATACGCAAGTTAAAACCCCGGGTCAACATGTGACCCAAGATCATCGTGGCCAAAATCACATTAGCGCTATTGACCAGAACTCGCTCTCCCAAATCGATTTGTCGGTTGTTCAGCAAAGTCGGATTCCTTCCTATCTAACGTCCACTTTAAACTCCCCCGGATCGGATGTCAATATAAATAATCAAAATATAATTGATGAAAAATCAATTAAAAATACCCGCCGCGCCGAGGTGCCCCCGGCTGAGCGGCCGGGGACTCCTCCGTCCCCGCCTCGGTCGGAGGCGAGGGCCGAGGTGCCCCCGGCCCGGCCGGCCGGGGACTCCTCCGTCCTTGCCCTGAGCGGGGCAAGGGCCGAGGTGCGCTCGGCCGGGACGCGGCCGAGCACTCCTCCGTACCCGCCCGGCCAGGCGGATGCCGAGGTGCGGAGCGGCAGAGGGAGACTGGCTAAGATTCCCGCCCTTCTTGAATCCTTCGGCAGAGAGAAACTCAAAGATCTTAACATCACCCAAGCCGCAGAGAAAATAGGTGCGTCACCATC
>CAYJTB010000025.1:0-14336 GCA_964372875.1 uncultured bacterium | reverse complement strand
AGGCCTTTCCACCCATCTCCAGAATCACCCGGAGGATTTCGAAAAATACGGCATCCAAATCCCGTCCGATATTCCCGCTCTTCTTGCGTCCTTCGGCAAAGATAAACTGGATGGCCTTAACATCACCCAAGCCGCAGAGAAAATAGGTGCGTCACCATCAGGCCTTTCCACCCATCTCCAGAATCACCCGGAGGATTTCGAAAAATACGGCATCAAGAAAGGCCGCCGGTCTGAAGTACGCACGAACTCTCTGCCGGAAGTCCTTCAACAGGCCGGTATTAATCCTAAGGAATACACAACGCTCATTTATCCAGGCGCCGGCAATTATGACGATCAACTCTTGGCGACTTTGAAGAACAATGTTTTTGACGAACTTCGCGAATACCATCTGATATCAACTTCTTACGCACCTAACAGCGGATCCCCAACAGCAGGGGAGACCGTTAAGAGGAATTTACTCAACACAATCCCCGAAGAAAAACGGGCTGGTGTGAGCGTTTATTGGTACGGCGAAGACTATTACAAAGCCGAGCTCCAATTCGGCGAAGCCGGCGGAAAAAAAATCTGGATCAATAAAGGTCCTTCGGAGCACGGGACGGAGCAGGGCAATCCGGAATTTTATCGCACCCCTTTAAGATCAGGCATCCTAAGACCGGGCGACCTTGTTCTGACGATTCCCACCGTTTACGCCATTGATTTTTGGAAAAATAAAATTGCGGCGGGTGTGGAAATTCCCGGCTACGAGGCCTGGAAAAACTGGACCGTCCATTTGGTAAGCGAGGAAGATTTAGCTTTCCTTAAAACAGAATCCCGCGCCGAAGTAAGGGCGGGATTAGAAATAGCACCGGAGATTCTGAATCTCGTTGCCGCTAGCACCGGCTTGCTGGGATTGGGGTATCTCCTTTACCGTTTTTGGAAAACCGGAAACGCGAAAGTTTCTCCCGCCGCCTCAGAAAAATTAAAACTCGTTGAAACAACACTTTCTCAGACACTTGAAGTACCGGAAAAAGTCTGGAAAAAAATGGGAGAGATTGGCTACGGAGATTATTCCGCAAAAACAGATGAGGGCAAACTTTCTCCTAGAAAAGTTTCCGCGGATAAAGGCAATCTGGTTTTGTATGAATGGATCGGGAGAGAAATCCTGAGCCGTTCGCCCGAATTAAAGGGATCGCCGGGAGTCGATCTGGCTTCCAGCTGGAACGCAGGTCCGAGCCTTGGCGTGCTTCGTTCGGGGCTGGCCAGAGAGATGACCATGGTGGATTCGATGACGAGCTTTCCGCAAAATGAAAATCTTAACGTCGAAGACGGCCTCAGTTTTCGGAAATTATCCATGGAAAAAAGGGACATTCTTCGGCTCGAATCCGGCGGGAAACTTCAAAACTTGGGCGTGGTCATTTTCAACGGAACCCAGTGGATCCACAAACAAAATTTTCAAACTCATGACGCGGTCAATGCCGCCATTCTTCAGATCGACCGCCTGCTCAGGAAGGGAGGCTGGCTTGTTATCAAAACCGAGTTGACTCCGAGGAAATATTCTTTTCTTTCCGACTTTCCTCAAGTGCACGAATCCGACATTGAAGCTTACCTTTCGGTTTTGAGAGGGCTGGGCTATCAGGTCCAGACCGCCTATCGAGCGATCAGTTTTCAGAAAAAAAATACTCCCCAGGCTTACCGCGTCCTGATCCTTGCTCAAAAACCGCTTGCCCGTTCTGAAGCGCGGGCGGAAGAGGCTGCTATTTGGGAAAAAGAATTGAAGGATTTAATCGAACCTTTCATTCAGGGCCGGGCGAATGTCCGGACGAAACAATTAATCGACGCCTACTTGGCTGGGGAAGACTACCAGAGAATCCGCTCCGAGATTTCTCAACTTGCCCAGCGCATCATCGAAAAAAAATTTCTCTACCGGATTTTTTCCCTTGCCCCATCCCTTTTCTACGGTTGGACCGCCGAAGGCCGGGGTTTAAAAAAGATTCAAGACCAGTTGGACAAACGCGCCTCTGGCGCCTGGACTTTAAGATTTGCCGATCCCGGCGAATGGTATCGGGAATTTGCGGTTGCCGTGAAGAAAAATCGGAACGACCCCGACCGCATCAAAGAAGCTGTCGAGATTTATGCCGACCGCGTCAATCTTTACGGAGAAAAACTTTTAAGACAGGGCAAAGAGGAGGGAATCGTCAATTATTATTTGCAGCAGGTCAAAGCTCAGACGGTCTACTTACTGGCGCTCCAGAATCATTTTCCGTCGGATCCTTACCGGTTTTACGTTGAAAATCATTATCGCTTAAACGCTGTCGATGCCGAAGGAAATCCCCGCCGCGCCGAGGTGCGGGCGGAAGAGCAGACTTCAAGATTTATTGCCGACCGCGACCTGGGAATAAAATTAAGGGTTGTCAAACGCGTTAGTCCGATGGATGGCCAAAATACCCCCACCGAAATCACCGTTTGGCTTAATTTAAAGAAATTCAAAAATCTTCCCATTGCGAGAACCATCCCGCAGGAAATGGTTTCCATTTCTATATACAGGCCGATGAAAGAAAGTTCCGAAGAAGTCTGGCAAGATCTCGCCGAACGCCTTCTTTCGCGTAAAGAGGATATACAACGCCTTATTTATGAGAGCAAAAATCCTGCAACGAGCGGATATGAAACCATGCTCGAAGCCATTTTAAAATACTACCAACCGCGCACGAAGAATTTTTTCTTCTCTTATGACAATGAGCGCCTTAGCATTACCGATTTGAAACTGATTGCGAGTCTTATGCATTGGGCAAGAGGCGAAGAAATTCCCTCGGACCTGACCCATCTCACGCCCCGCGTTGCGCAAAAAAACGGGATCGTGGTTATGGCCACCCGGTATCTTTCAGACGGCAGCCGCCGGAGGCTCAATTACAGCGTGATGCGGGAATTTGCCGGCGAGAGGGTGACGCCCATTCTTCAAAAGAAAGAAAAGGGAAGTTACGATATTGAATTTGAAGTTAAGAGCCGTTTAACCCAACGGCCTTTTATCGCAGCAAGCTTCCCCTTTTTCCGGCAGCGCCGGATGATTACAGAGCCGGTTTTAAATATTCCTTTAGTCACTTCGCCTGTGATGAGAGAAATTATTGACGGACTCAAGAAGCAATACCTTCCCCAAAAACTGAGGCGGCTTACTCAAGAAGATTTAACGGGTATTGACCGCGGAATTTTTTCCGAAAGCGCCGTTTACTTTTGGTTCTTAAACAGAAGCGATGTCAAATTTTCATTGGAGAAAGGAATTGAAAAACCCATTTTGACCATCGATCCCGCGCCTTGGCGTGCAAGGGATGCATGGGTCGCAACTTTGTGGACGAGGGAAACGGGTAACCGACCGGAAATCCCGTTAGGATCTATCGTTCTTTATTCCCATGGCAAGCTGGCAGCTCGATTCAAAGCCCCTGTCCCCATGATTGGGTACCGTCACGTTTACGGCGAGGTGCCGGAGGTGGCGCGCTATTCGGGAGACAAGATCAAAGCGCTTTGGAATATTTACTGGCTTGCTAACGGAAGTTCAAAAGTTCCTACTCCGCCGCCGGATGAGATTTCTGTCAAAGCCGTGGGCCGCGATCCTTATCTGTACAACTTGATTGCTCAAACCGTAAGTGTATTTCTCTGGCGGGGTAAAGAATCTCTCGAAGGGGTGACCACCCGGCATTGGGTCAGTTTTCCCGAGATTGCCGATGATGCGCGCGGCATTGTCTACACAAATTCAAAAACACATGAAAGAAAATCGTTTGTTCTTTTTTATCACAACCGCTTTCGATTTCCGACGCCTCCTCAGGAAATCTTAAGATCAAGTTCGCGTTCCGAGGTGCGCTCGGAAGCCAGAGCAGCGGAGTTCCGCGACCGGATCGCGGCGCTTGCGGAAAATTATCAAAAAATAACGGATCAGAAACTGCTGGAAGAGGCAAGGTGGCTTTTCGCCGAGGCCCTTCCGGAAAATCAGGTGAAATTGCGTGAGGCTGAAAAAGAGGCGCTTGAGGCCGCGGAAAGACATCGAAACAAACGGCATGACGACCGCTTGCAAGCCTTTATCGAAATAAAAAAGCCAGCGGCTTTGTATCCCGAGACTCTTGCAGCTTTAGCCAAAAGGGTTTCAGATCCTTCCGTCCGCGGACTTAATCCCGAAACTAAAACAGTTTTCCTCCTTTTTGCGGGGGGCGTGGCCCGAATTCTCAGCATTCCGCTTGGGTATAACCGGCTTCTTCGGCCTGCTTCGGTTGAAGTCCCCGCCGATCTCGAGTTGGATGAAATGCGCAAAAAGCTCCGCGAAAAATTAATCGCGCAAGAAAAAATAATGGATTTTTATTCCTTGCAGCTTTTATTTCTCGGTTCAGATGATGCCGCAGTTAGAGAAGTGAGCGGGAAACTTCCCTTTTACGTGAATCCATTTCTGGCGGCCCGTGAAGCGGGATTGCAGCCGGAAAGAGAACTTGACCGCTTTGTTTTCTTTTTGACAAATCGGGACAATTCCGTGGTAAAGATTGAGACGCGCCATCCGCCTCGGCCGGGAGAGCCGCCCTACCTCGTCCTTTTTCTGAAGTCCGCTCCGGCGCCCAAAGAAGCCCGTGTCTTTCCGATCTTTCTTTTGAAAGAAAGGCTGCCTGATTTTCAGAAGGTGACGGCCGGCGAGCGTGCGGATTTCCTGGATCGCCATTTTGTAAACGATTCGCGCGAACTCGAACGTTTTGCGTTGGCCGCAGATGAGAAGCCGGAAGAGAAGTTAAAAAAGATCGCCGCGCTTCTGCGGGAATATATTATTCCAGAAAAGATCCTGGCGCAGGATTTTTATTCCCTTTTCTCCGAAGAAGGAGCGAAGTATTTTTCCCGCTTTATTCAATCAAACGAAAAGGAGAGTAAAGCCATTGAATTCTTTTATGCTCAGAAAGTTCTCGCGCAGGATCAGGACACTAAAAAGTTGGGCCTTAGCATCGGTTGGCTTCGAAATCTGCCCACGGCGTCAGAGCTTGCGTCGCGCGAGCGAAAACTCTTGGCCCAAGTCACGAAATGGGAGGACCAGGAAAAACAAATTTTACAGAAGCAACGAGCCCAAGAAGAACAATTATTGAAAGAAAGAAACGCGAACAAAGAAGTTCTGGAAAAATTCGGCGTTTCACCCGAAAAAGTAGATCAGTCGGATCAAGAGATTGCGGCAAAATTAAGGAAAGCAAGAGAACTTCTGCCATGGATGGAAAAGTTTCAGTTAGAAGGAAAAGCATTCTTGCGCCCCATGCTTCAAATCCTTTTCGAACGTAAAGATGATGGTACCCGGCTGATCTCAGAAGACGCCGCGGGAAATTTAATCACGCGGCTTGATGATTTGCGCAAGGATTTAAACAGGCTTTCTTTTGAAAAAAGTTTTACAGCGGTCCGTAATGAAGTCCCCGAAGAAAGCCGGGCGTTTTTTGATTTTGAACTGCTGCGCGCCCTCTTTGACGGGTTGGATTCCAAGGCCCACAAAAAAGATCCCGGCATTGAGGTCTTAAGAAAATCCTTACTTCCCGTGGTTGAAAGAACTTGGCAGACCGATCTTTCTCTTACGCCCACATCCCGCCTTTACCGCGCCAAAGAAGTTGCCCATTTGGAGGGTGAAATCCAAGAGCTTGGGAAGGAATTCTTCAAGAATTTGGAGCGGCCCGCTCAAGAAGACACGCTTGGGGAACTCAGCTCGCTTCTTGGAAAAATGAATGCTCTCATTAAAGAACAGGCCGCGGGGATTCCGCCGTTGGCTGCGTCCGAGAAATTGGAAGCGCTTGATCTTAAAAACGCCGCTTCCTTAGATAAATCTCTGAAGGAATTGCGCGATTGGGTGCAAAGAGTTTCTCCTAGCTCGGCGGCAACTTTACCCGGCGTAGATCTTTCTTTTTATCAAGATCTTGTAAGGCTTCGCGAATTTTTTCAGAAAGAGGATTACGAAAATTTCTTTGTGCTGGCTAAGGAACTTCAAACAAAACGCGGTGAAAACGAAACCTTGTCAACGTTGTCTGAACAAATGAAAAAAGATTACTCTGTTTTCGTTCTGCTTCAGGCTGAAGGGTTAGAAAAGACTTCGCTCAAAGAGGCGCTGGCCTTGATTGAAAAGGCTTTGAGTTTTTCTGCATCCAAAGACTTGCAGCAGAAAAAAGATTTCTTGCAGCGTCAGCTTGCCATTGAAGAAACGGGCTTTCCGCTTGAAATCGTGGAGAAGGCGCGCAGCTTATGGACGGCTAAGGGCGCTTCTTTAAAGGAACGCTTAGGCAGGCAATTCCTGGAGGCTTTTCAGGAAAAAAGTTTTGATTCCAATATTATTCGCAGCCGCGCCGAAAAAATTGTAGGCCGCGGAGAAGGCAAACTCGATCCCTCGTCAGGCCTTCCCCAATTTGACAGTGAAATTCTTGCCTTCGCCCGCGAGGTCACGGAGCATTTCTTACGCTTGGATGCAAGCAGGCGCTCTGAAGCAAGAGCCGAGGCGGGGGCCGGAGAGCGGCTAGATAATAAAGTCATTCAAGGTATTTCGCCCGAAATGTTGGCCGCGGCCGAAGGAGAAGTCGCCATCTGGGAACCTGAGACCCGGCGCATTAACATCTCTATCATCCGGCCGCATGATACCGACGAACAGATCCATGCCAAAGTTGAGAACGAAGTTCGTGCCCTTCTGCAAATCTGGGCCAAGGTCAAATCACAGCTTTCTTCAAGTTATCCCGAGGAAAAACTAAAGCCCATTGATATCCTTGTCGCCGATGCGGTCGAGGCAGTAAGGATGCGGCGGGAAAAAAGCGAATTCATCCTGGAACAAATCCTGGAGCAGCAGAAAGAAATGGATTCTTCGATCCGTGAAATTGTTTCACAGAAATTAATTCCGGCTCTCATCAATCGGGAAGAATTAATTTATTTGGATCAGGCCGTGGGAGGCCTCTCACCTGAGGAAGCCGCCAAACAAATCATCGATCGTCAAAAAGAACTTTTGATGATCAAGGTTTTTGAAGTCATCTTGAATTTGCCTTACGGTTTCAATACGACCGAAGAGCTGATTGCCGAAGAGGAGAAAAAAGTCGCGTTCCACCGAATCCTCGCCTTTTACACGGACCTGATCCCGCTTTTAATGCAGGGTGTTGAAAGCGGCAAACCGGCTCAAGCGGCCGTCAAACCCGCCATTGAAATGATTCAAGGAATCATCACTGGGCGCCAGAAACAAATCGATGAAATCAAAAGAAAATTAATTACGGAACCCGGCAATCTCAAACTCCCTAAATCTTTGGAATTTAATGTAAGAAATTTAGGTGATTGGGAGGAACAATTAGGGTATGTGGAAGGTGTGCTGGAGCGTTTTGGTACTTACGACTACATTCATGAATTTGATGATATGGAGGTAGTGAAGGAACAAAAAAGAGAGGCGGAAAGAAAAAAGCACCGGGAAATTTTGGAATCCGCATGGCGGTATTTTCCCGAGGCGCCGGAAATTTTGCAGCGCAAAAAGGAAGAATTTGATGCCTTTGCAGCGGCGGAAATCCAGAAAGGCCGCCCTGTGGAATACGCAGCCGCGAAGTTTTTTTATGAACAGTTTAAAGAAAATCCAAACCATTATTTGAACGCCCGGGAGGTGATCAATTTTCTCATGCGCTATTACGATCTGGCGCTGCATGGCGAGGCCAAGGAAATCCCGGATAAAAACATTGTGGTATTTGCAAAAACCATCCGCAACGAATCCGATTACAACCGCCTCCTCGGCTCGCTGCGAGGTCATGGAAAAATTGTGGCGATTCTTTCGCCGAAAGAGAAAGAAGAATTTCGAATCCCGCACTGGTTTATTTTTGCCAAAAAGAGCGGAATTGTTGCAGTGCCGTTCCTTGATTTGCAGTCGGCGGGTCTGGACTTTTCCAGTATCCGGTCAGGTGATTATGCCATTGCGGACGGCAAACGGGGTACGGTCGTGATCAATCCGGCCGAATCCGTTTTAAAAGAAATGAAGGATAGAAATCATATTTATAAATATTTAAGTCAGTATTATGAGGCCCGGGCAAAGGCCCCGGCAAAAGTCGGGGGACACGACGTATTTTTCTGGTATGACGAGACCAGCCTGGATGCGTTTAAGGATAAAGAGACGGCAAGCGGGACGTGGAGTTCAATTGTCAGCCGAATGGGAGGCCGGGGCGTTGGGCTTCTCCGGCTGGAAGAGCTTGTCGGTGCGGAGGCGGAACGTCTTGGAATCGAATTGGACGAACGGCGCCTCAATCTCGCCATCTCCCAAATTCTTTCTTATGACTTTTTTTTGACAGGCCGTCCTTTGGTCGTTCGTCTTTTTGATGTAGCGCCTGACAAACGGCCCCACTTCCTTACGGAAGGAAGTTGGGACATGAAAGATATTATGGAACAGTTTACAGGCGCACGGTTCTACCTGAGCGGGGAAGAAAAATACCGCGCCTTCCGGGAATTTGGCAAGAAGCAGTTAAGGGCCCTTTTTGCGGCCCATATGCATCGAGGCGCTTCCAATAAAAGTTTGGGGATTCTTTTCTCCGATGTCCGGACTCCTGAAGAAGTCCACAAAATAGAAAAATTGATCGAAGAAGCAAAGGTCGAATTCATTCATGATGCGCTTGTCGACGATGATCTTCGGAATTCTCTTGCCGTCAGTGTACGCAGAATCCCCGATGCTATCGATCAAATCCCGATCGGCTACCTCGTCGAGCACACCCGGACAGCCCGCGAAGATCGCGAGGCTTTTTTGAACGCGATTTTGGAAGAAAGAGCTAAAAAACCCGCTACCGCACGATTCATCGGGATCGGCACGAATGATTTGATGAAATCAATTTTAAAGGAACGCATGGAAGGCAATGGCTCCATCACTATGCTCAATTCCCATCTTATTCGGGATATTTATAGTTTGGCAAAAACTGCGAAAGAAAAAGGAATTGAGGTCTCCTTGGAGGGGGAGTGGGCTAATTCTATCCCCATGTTTTTTGTGCTCATGGTGTTGAAGCTTTACGAAGGGCTCGATCTAACTCCGGTGGCGGCTACGAGCCGAATTCCGGAACTTCTGATGTTTGCCAGAAATTTGAACATTCAAGATTTGGAGAGCTTTGCAGAACTTGTTCTGCGAGCGGCGTATGATGAAAATCCGCCGGTCCCCGAGGAGCTTGATAGCGCGGCCTCCACTCTCAAGGAAGTCCTAGAAAGAAGAATTATTAGCGCAGGGGATTTTCATTCATTTCTTGCCGAAACCGAAAAGGGTGAAGAAAAAGAAGAAACTGGCGGATCGCCGGTGCTAGCCCGCTCTGAGGCACGGGCGCAGGGAGCGGAATTTAATCCGCGTGATTGGCAGGAGGGCGGGGCGAAGCGCTCGGCCATTGACCGGGTTGCGCGGCGTTACGAACTCGATACCGGTTCACTCATTACGGCGCTCGGACCCGAAGGCTGGGTTTCGATCTCAGACGCCTTCTGGGGAAGTAAGCGAATCCAAAAGATGCTCGCCCGCTGGGGATTTCCTTTTAGTTCATTGGCTAACCTTCTTTTTATTCGTTCGCAAATTAACGACGATCGAGGCGCGGTGACGCGGGTTGATATCGGCGGCACGGCAGGCTCCTCAAAAACATCAGCGCGGGAAGCTCTCGTTCGGTACATCCGCCAAGCCGGGGAATATTCGGGCTTGGGACGCATGGGAGAATCTGACGCCCGAGCTTTGAATGAAGTGTTCGTCATCATCGAACGCCTCTTAGGGGACGATTTTCTCCTGGACCGTGTCCCCGCCGAGCGCCGGCAGCAGATACTGACCATTCGCGACCGGTACTTGGCCGCGAAAAAAGCGGGCGACAATTACGGAATGCAAGTGGAACTTGCCAACTTCACTACAGAAAATGCCGAGCTCATTAGAGAGCACTTTCGGCCATTCGAAATTGAAAGCGGCACGGAATATGACGAATCGGATCTCAAATATGAAAGGGATCGGATCCTTGAAGTCCTGAAGGCAGGAAAGAAAATTCCGCAGAACTTAGGTTTCCATGATTTGATTCCCAAGCGCGACGACAAACAAATTGCGCGTTACTTTTTCCGCCTGAGCGAAGAAGGACGAATCCAAATTGTGGTCCGCAAACCCAAGGAACTGATTCTTGAATTGGGGGAGAATGGAGAACGCATTTATAAGCAAGGTACGGAGGGAGTGGTGGTCCCGATGGGAGAGGAAGAGTTCAAAAGGAAGACACAATTTTGGCAGGATTTTACCGTTCATCACACCGGACCCCGGGAATACCAGCTGGTTCGTCTGGAACAGCCTGGCCGTTTCGCTCAGCATTCTCTCCTGCCGTCAGAGCGGAAGATTCCTCGCGACACAGTCATTCGGTTGAAGACCAATTCCCAGTCGACACGAATGGAAGTTTCCTATGAAACGGGTGCCCCTTATGCCGAGCGGCGTTCTTTTACTTCTCCTGTGATTCTTACGCGGGGAAGCGGGGAAGCAGAGCTCCTCCTGAGGCATCGATTCGGGTCAGGGACGCTTGTGATTTTCGATTGGATCCGCGCCGGCCGAGATTGGTTCAAACGTCTTATGGCGGAACGCCGCGAAGAACTTACCAAAGCACTCTTTGACGTCATCCTTTACATTCACACGGGCCGGTACCTGCGCTTTGCGCGCCTGCTCGCTCGCGCATTCACCGAAGCCCGTAAGGATTTGGCGGACTATTTGAAAATAAGATGGGCGAGGCTCTGGCTTGAGGATCTGGTGATTGTCCCCGATGCCGGCCGCCTGGACGTGCCCGTCGTTCAAATCAACGGACAGAATCGGGCCGAGAATATTTGGAGAATTGATTATTACAAGGAATGGTCTGAAAAAGAAAAGTTAGTGAACGAGAGAATCAAAGTTCACCCGGAAGATTTCGGTTTACGACCCGGAAGTCCCGAGTATGAACCGTTTAATCCGACCGCAAGTTTCAAAAAACTTCTTTGGGAGACCCGTCGTGATACGGTGATTCAAGAGATTCAAAAGGTAGTTGCAAAGGACGGGGCTTTCAATCACTTTGTTACTCGGGGGGAAGGGATTGCAGATATCCGCGCCGCAGGTTACCGGATCAAGTTTTCGCTTTCCGGGAATCTCGAACCGCATCAAAGTTACAGCTTGAACGAAGATTCGATTCGTCATTATGAGAAAAATATTGAGCCCTACGCCGGAGGATATTTCCGTGACAGCAGTATTTTGGATTTGAGTGAACTTGGAGAAGTGCCGGTGGAGATAACCCAGGACGACCAAATGCAGGTTGTTCCGATCCGTCTCGGCAAGGTTCTGGTGCAATCAACCCCACCGATTTATCAAAATTTAAAAGAGCGCCTCGAATCGATTTTAAAAGAAAGGGAAGACGCTAAAAAAATCAACCAGCATGAAATTGCGCAGGAAAAATATGATGAGGCGATCGCGCTTCTTAAAGCCAATCTTACGGGCGATCTTGAGGCGGCGCGGTGGGGGATCGTCAATCAACATCCCGAACTCGCCTTCCTGCAAAAAGTGCCGGATTTTTGGCACGGCGATCAAGTGGCCTATTTGACCGCGTTGGGCAGCGTAGCCACCGGTCCGGAGGCCTTTAAGTTTTACGATCTAGAAAAATATGAGAAGGCGTTGAACGATGTGCCCGAGGATTTCCAAATGGACGCGAAAAATCTTATGGAAAAAATTCTTCCGAGCAAAGAAGTTTTTGAGCGGGAAATTTTCAACGCCTATTTAAAATTACCGCCTGACAGGCGACCCAAACAAACGTGGGTGCCGGAGGTGACGGACGTCTTTACGGTCATTCGCCAGTTGGAGCGGCTCAATCCGATTATTCTCGAAGCAAAAATTCGCGAACTCAAACAGGATTATTTTGACTCTTTCTCGCGTGAAGGCGGACTCGGAACTCAGGATGACAAAATTTTGGCGTGGACACGGCTCTTTTGGCAGGCGGTTACTTATCCGGGCACATTGTCGCGCCAGATTCTTGAAGAAGAGATCGAACCGGGCCTGACGCAAAGAGGGGCCAAGCCGATTACGCGCGTGGATATCCGGCGCCTCGTTGACGTCGCAAAGAAAAGCCATCCCAAAGTGGCCGGCACGTTTGATGAAAAAGTAATCAACCGCTGGGCCGAAACCGCCGTCCAATTTTTCCTTGAAGAAGGTTCCGCTCAAACCTCACGTGCGGAGGCCCGTGCAGGAACAAAAGAACTATCGACTCTTTTCCAAAATCGTGAGGCGATGCGTATGGTCGGAGACTTCGGCCGCAAGGGGCCGGAGGAAGGACTTTATTCCGGAAACGTCGACCGCTATCCGTTCAACTTTCTCTTCAATCCGGTCCACCTTTTCTCCAAGTCTTTCCACATGGCCGCGGACATCCTGCAGACCCTCGCCAAAGACGCGAAACTGACTTTGAAGATCTTCCAAGATCACACCCCATTCTCGCTCTCTGGAATATTCAAGGCCTTTTTTGAGTGGCTTCGTCATCGGGCGGGTAGTCTACGACGGGAAGGGGAGAATGTCAATTCATTTTTTAGCAATCTTAGTTTTAATAAAAATGAAACCCCTATTTTCTCCCGCGCTAAGGCGCGGGTGGAAAAGCTAATGGCGGATCGCGTATGGCGTATAGCAAAAAGCAAAGAACCAAACAATCCAGCCGTTTCCCATTTGCCATCTGCTATAAGCCATTTGCCAATCCCTGCCCTGAGCGGGGCAAGGGCCGAGGTGCCCCCGGCCCGACCGGCCGGGGACTCCTCAGTCCTTGCCCTGAGCGGGGCAAGGGCCGAGGTGCGGAGTGAAGAAGACGCGGATAAGGTGCTGGAGAAATTTTTGAAAGCCGCGGAAGGATTCGAGCGGTTGGCAGAGAGAATTCAAAATTTAAAAGGCGAAGCGAGAGAAGCGAGGCTGGAGCGCGCGATGCGTTTTTTGAGAGACAATCTTCCGGCGAAGATTTCAACCGGTCTTTCACGGGCCCTTTCGAACAAGGTGATTGCGGAGGGAGAAAAGGGAAAAATTTATCGGCGGGCACTTGAAAAACTTACCGCACTTATTTCTGCGACGTTGACCGTTGCGGAACGCGAAAAATATCTCCAGCCGCCCAATAATCCGAAAGATCAAAACACGCTTGGAAATCTTCTGAGTGAATTCCGAACTTCTTTATCCACTCAGCCTTTTCTTATTTTGCCGGGACTCGTGCCGCAAGAGGAAAAACCGGTTCCCCATTCGGATGCCGAGTTGCAGGAATTGCTTCGGGGCGCGATTGACTCCATCTTAAAAAGTCTTCAAACGGGTCACGAAAACCTCAAGCGAGGAAAGCCTTCACAGGTTTATTTTGACGCCGCGAAAGAAGGACGCAAGGAAGTTCAACGTCTTCTTCAATATGTTGCGGACGAAGATGAAGTGTTGGCTCAAGAGGACATTGAGAAGGCGCTCAACCGGGTAGAGCGGGCGATGTCGGCGGGAAAACTTCCAAGGACGCTTGAGGAAGGGAGAAACATCTATTCTCCGATTATCGGCAGCATCGATGAAGCCATCGATCAGCTTCGTCTCAACTCACAGTATCGCCGCTCTGAGGTTCGGGCTGAATCGGCGGGAATTTCCATTCCGCTTGATTCAGAAAATAAAACGCTTCTCAAATCAACATTGCAGAACGCATTGTCCGAGATTCTTTTCAAACACAAAGCGTTTATTAATCTGGGCGTCTTGCCGAAAGGAGAGCCTTTGATGATTGATCTGGCCCATTCCTACGGAAAAAAAGGCATGCTCGAGATTGATGCAGGATTGGTTAAAATCAGGTCGACCGGAAATTATCCCTTCCTTACGAAGGTCTTAAAGACTTCGGGAATTGATATTACCAAACTTGAAATTCGGTTGAACGAAGATACGAAAATTGACGAGGCCTTAGTCAATCAAATCGCGGATATCTGGTATAAAATTATTGTCAACCATTCCCGTCAAAAGACCGGGACACAGGCCATTCAATCTTTTGTTGATCAATTGACCGCGCCTTGGAGTTTTTCAACCCAGGCACCTTTTTATTATTCGCTAACCTTAAAGGCCCGCTCTGAGGCACGTCATGTGCCTCAAATGTCTGCGGTGCAGAGTCATTGGGACTCTGCCCGCTCTGAGGTTCGGGCGAGAGTAACTTTCAACGCTGAGGTGCGGAAAGAAGAAGCGTATAGCGTAGAGCGTAGAGCGAATGGCGAAAAGCAAAGAGAAGAAAAACTATCCGCTACACGCTATCCGCTATCCGCTTTTCCCAGGGCCGAGGTGCCCCCGGCTGAGCGGCCGGGGACTCCTCCGTCCCCGCCTCGGTCGGAGGCGAGGGCCGAGGTGCGAAAGGAACCGGAAGAATTAGAGCACCGAAAGACTTCTAAGA
>CAYJTB010000024.1:0-30513 GCA_964372875.1 uncultured bacterium | reverse complement strand
TTCAATCCAGCACAGTACTTGTTCCCCTAAAAATTAAAATGACAAGGTACTAGTACTCTTTTTCAACGCCCGTTCGCTGACGTAAAACGGAAAGCAGGGCCTTCACAAAGGCCTGATAGTGAAAGATGACGGAAAGGAGGAACAATGAAGAAAGCAGTACCAGCGCCAAGAGGTGTTCGGATTTTTGAAAAAAAGCGGGCCTCCATCCCCTCCAAAGGCAAATGACCAAGAGAAATGAAAGGGCAAAGAATACCCAGCCGGTGACAGAGTGTTTAAGGTAAAGCCTCAAGACTTCTGAGTAGAGACCCTTGTCCAGTTCCTTGGTCTCGCGGAGCGTGCCGCGAAAAAGTAAAAAGCGAAGAAAAAGTGCAGCGATCAGATAGGCACTTCCCACAAGGGTCCATGACCACTGTCTTTGGCTAAAGATTAAATCCCAATAGGGTTGTAGATTTAACATTTGGATTTAGTTCCTTTCTTCGCGGAGTATTTTAAACGCCTCTTTTAATTCGATTTTTCCTTCGTAAAGCGCCTTGCCGATGATCATGCCGTCCAGACGACTATTTTGCAATTTGTGAACAGAACGAACATCTTCCAAAGTCGAAACCCCTCCGGAAAGAATAATCGGTTTGGGACTTTTCTTAAGGAGGTTCTCGATTTTATCCAGATTAAGACCTTTCAATGTGCCGTCCCGTTCAATGTCCGTAACAATAAAGGCGTTGATAGGAAACTCTGATAGATTTTCGAATAATTCATAAACCGATTTGCCGGAAGATTTAAGCCATCCCTCAATCTGCACGGCGTCACCTTTCAGATCAAGACTCAGTGCAATGCTATTTTTAAAAGTCTCGGTTACTTTCTTAAGAAAATCGGGATCAAGGGCTTTGCTTCCTAAAATCACCCGCTTAATACCCAGTTCGATAAGACGTTGGACATCTTCAAACGTCCGTACTCCCCCGCCAAACTGGATCGATACTTTTAAAGAAGCCTGGACCTTCTTAAGGCTCTCCCAATTTTGGATCTTCCCGGTTTTTGCGCCCTCAAGATCCACAATGTGAAGCCACCGGGTGCCGGCACCCACCCATTTCTTTGCGATCTCAACAGGGTCCGTGGAATACACTTTGCAGTGCGCATAGTCGCCCTGCTCGAGGCGCACCACGTTTCCTTCATAGAGATCGACCGCGGGATAGATTTCCATGAAGAATTTTTAGGAAAGGGCGAAGCGCTTTAAGAGGTTAAGCCCGGCGTCTTGGCTTTTTTCAGGGTGAAATTGGGAGGCCCAGATTTTGTCCTTCGTGATAAAAGCAGCAAATTTTTCTTTGCCGTATTCGCACGTTCCTGAAACGATGGACTTATCTTGAGGGGTCGGATAATAGGAATGGACAAAATAAAAATATTCGGATGAAGATCCGAAATTGACCACGTTCCACCCCATGTGAGGGATTTTGATGTCCGGGCTCTTGAAGCGCTCGACCTTTCCCATAAAAATGCCGAGCCCTTTGATGCCGGGGCTTTCTTCGCTCTCATCAAATAAAAGCTGCATGCCCAGGCAAATGCCGAGAAAAGGTTTGCCCTTCTTGAGAGAAGACCTCAAAGGTTCCATGAGGTTTCGTTTTTTTAATTCGAGGGCACCGTCCCCAAACGCACCCACACCGGGAAGCACGATCTTTTCGGCTCGCTCAAGATCCTGGGGATCAGAACTTACTTTCACTTGGCCGCCTGCTTTTTCGATGGCCTTGGAAACGCTCCTCAAATTCCCCATTCCATAATCGATGACACAAATCATGGGTTTGTTTAAAGGCTTCCCTTCGTGGATGGAATTCCTTTAACACGCGTATCTTTTTGGGTTGCCTTATCAAGGGCCTTGGCGGTGGCTTTAAAAACAGCTTCAATGATGTGGTGAGAGTCTTCCCCATGGGCCACCTCAATGGCCATATTGATTCCAGAGTGCAGAGTCAATGCTTTGAAGAATTCACAGGCGTCATGGAAGGAATAATTTTCCAGCCTTGAGAATTTCACACCCTTTGCCTTGTGGACATAAAGAGACGGCCGTCCGGAGATATCAAGACTCACGCGGACTAAGGCCTCATCCATCGGCATACTGGAATGACCAAATCTCCGGATTCCTTTTTTGTCTCCGAGCGCCTTCATGAGCGCCTGCCCAAGAGTAATCCCCACATCTTCGTTGGTGTGGTGAATGTCGACGTCCAGATCTCCCGAGGCTTTGATTTCGAGATCAAAAAGGCCGTGTTTGGTGAGGCTCATCAGCATGTGATCAAGAAAGGGAATCCCTGTCTTAATGGACGAACGCCCCGTGCCATCCAGAGTAAGTTTTACTTTGATGTCCGTCTCTTGTGTTTTTCTTGCGACAAATGCCTTTCGTTGACTCATGCGCCCAGTTCCTTTCTTTCTAAAAATTCCTTTTTCTCATTAAATCTTACTTCGAGGGATATCCGGTGTAAAAGCATGCCCTCGATCTCGGTTAGTTTCCTGACCGCCTCTCTGGATTTCTCCAGCGCCTCTTTGGTATATGAAATGATCTGCGTACTTTTCATGAAACTCAAGGCGCCTAACGGCGAAAAATACCGGGCTGTTCCACCCGTGGGGAGCACATGGCTGGGGCCCGCATAATAATCTCCAATTACCGCGGGAGAATAAGGACCCAAAAAGATGGCCCCTGCATTGCGAATACTTCCTGCCAAACGGTTCGGTTTTGAGGTCATGATCTCCAAGTGTTCGGGTGCGATTTCATCTGCCGCCTCACAGGCCTCCGTTAAATTTTTTACAAGAACGATGATTCCTTTATCGACGCGCTTTCGAATAATCTCCGAAAGTTTTTTAGAATTGGTGATGAGATACGCGGTTCCGCCAAAATGCTCGCTCTGCGCCAATAGATCGCATGTGACAAAATCAGGATTGGCGTCAGAATCCGCAATGATCGCCACTTCGCTCGGGCCCGCTACCATATCGATATCCACAAATCCGTAAACCTGTCGTTTGGCCTCTGCAACATATTGGTTTCCGGGTCCCACAATTTTTTCAACTTTCCCGATCGTTCGGGTCCCAAAGGCAAGCCCTCCGATGGCCTGGGCGCCGCCGACCCTGTAAATTTCGTTAACACCAAGGAGATTTGCCACGACCAAAATATGCGGATCAATTTCACCCGTCTCACGATTGGGGGGTGTTGCAATTGCGATTTCTTTTACTCCAGCGACTTTCGCAGGGATCACTGCCATATAAACGGTTGAAACGAGCGGAGCCGTGCCTCCCGGGATATAAACGCCCACACGGTTTAAGGGATGATATTTTTTTGCGAGGATCACACCATCTTTTCCTTGAACTTGAATGGACCGCTTGAGCTCTTTTTCGTAATAGGCCTTGGCGTTTTCCGTGATTTGTCGAAGAAGCGGTGCAAACTGAAACTCCACCTTGCCAAACGCCCGGTTGATATCGCCTTCACTCACACGGATTCGCTTCAAAGGAAGATCCACCCGGTCAAATTCCCGGGTGTAGCGCCTTAGCGCGGAATCTCCCCGAAGGCGAACTTCCGTGAGGATCCGGTTTACCTTTTTGGCGACATGCTTATCAAAATCCTGCGCGAAATCCCGCCGGAGTTTTTTCTGGAGTTGTTTGTCCCACACGACGACTTGCATTTTTAATCCTTTCTCGGAGAATGAATAAGGTATTCGGAAGCCGTTTCTTGGATAGATCCCCAATCTTTCTGCAGGATATCAAGACGCGTGCCGCCGCCTTCGGCTAAGTCCTGTCTTCCCCCGCCGCTTCCTTCGAGTATTGAAGAAATCTTTCGAATCAGTTCCCGCGCGTCAACCCAACTATTTTTCAAATCCGCGCTCATTCCGATTAAAAGATTAATTTTATCTTCCACGGGTGCCGCAAGGATCCATAATGTCTGTTTGGTTTGGGACCGTAAAGAATCAGAGATCTTGCGGAGATCTTCGCGTTCGGCTCCGGATAGTTTCTCAGAAATGAGCTGAAAGGACCCTACTTTTTTAGCGGCCTTCACCAGATCCTTGGGATCGATTTGAAAAGATGTCCGTGACTCGGCAGATTTCTCCAATTGTTTCATTTTTCCCTGAAGTTTTTCAATTCTTTCTACCAGGTCAAGCGGACTCACCTTTAATTTTTCTGCAGCCTGGCCGACTTGGGAGCGCAATCGCTGAATATAATGAAGCGCGCCTTCTCCTGTGAGGGCCTCCATGCGCCTGACGCCGCTGGCAATGGAAGAGTCGCTTGTGATCACAAAGACCCCGATTTGGCCCGTTCTGTCGCAATGCGTTCCTCCGCAGAACTCCTTACTGATCCCAGGGATCGTGACAATGCGGACCCGCTCGCCGTATTTTTCCCCGAAGAAGGAAAGGGCGCCCTCTTTTTTAGCTTCTTCAATCCCCTTTTCTTCTTTTGAAACAGATTTATCTTGAAGGATTTCCTGATTCACCCGGGTCTCGGTCAGCTTAAGCTCTTCTTCATTGAGAGCCCTCGAAAAGGAATAGTCGAACCGGAGCCGTTCGGGATGAACCAAAGAACCCAGCTGGCGAACTTGTGGTCCCAAGACTTCCCGTAGCACGGCGTGCAAGAGATGCGTAGCGGTGTGATTCCGCATGGCCCGGTCTCTTCGGCTAGAATCAATCTGGACTTCAACCTCTACGCCTTCATTAATCTCTTCAATCTCTCCCCGAACGGTTTGAATGTAGTGAAGGACATAATGATCTTTTCTCTGCGTGTCTTCCACGCGGGCCTCAAAGTTTTTGTTTTTGATCATACCTTCATCGCCCACCTGGCCGCCGCTTTCGCCGTAAAAGGGAGTTTGATCCAAAACCACAACGCCCTTCCCATTCTCTAGCTGTACCAACAGGATTTTCGCCTTTGAGGTGTGAGTTGTGTAGCCAAGAAAATTCGTCGGGGGAAGCGCGTGAAGCTTTTTATCAAAATCAGAGGTGACAAAAATACTTCCCACCAAGGCGCTGGTCCCTTTGGCACGGTCACGTTGTTTTTGCATCAAATCATCAAATTCTTCTTGATCGATCTCAAGTGACTCCGCACCGGCAATGATACGGGTGAGTTCAGCAGGAAACCCATAGGTATCATAGAGAAGGAACGCGTTGGCGCCGGACAAAGTCTTCTGTTTCTTTTGCTTGGCCTCGGCAATTTTTTCTCTCAAAAGGGCCAGGCCCGTGGAGAGGGTCCTCAGAAACCGGTCCTCCTCCCCTTTGATGGTGTCCTCAATATTTTTTTGTGCATTCGAAAGCTCGGGGTAAGCTGTTTTCATGACCCTCACAATGTGCGGCACCAAACGGTAAAGCATCGGCTCTTCGAAGCTTCCTTCCGGCATCAATTGATAGGCGTGCCAAACCGCCCGGCGAATAAGCTTACGAATAACATACCCTCTTCCTTCATTTCCCGGCAGGACGCCATCTGCAATCGAAAAAGCTGCAGCCCGGATGTGATCTGTGATGGCACAGAGTCTTGAAAAATTAGAGTTTTGCCGCTTGGGGCCTAAAATTTTTTGAGCTTCTTCGATCAAAGGCTGAAAAATATCGATTTCAAAATTGGATCGTTTTCCTTGGATGACGCAAGCAAGTCGTTCAAGCCCCATTCCAGTGTCGATATTCTTTTTCTCAAGTGGCACAAGTTTGCCGCCGCCTTGGCGGTTAAATTGGGTAAAGACAAGATTCCAGATCTCTGTAAACCGGCCGCAGTCGTGTTCAAGGGAACAGGGGTGGGGCGCGCCCAAATAATCTTCGCCTTGGTCAAAATAAATCTCTGAACAGGGACCGCAAGGGCCGTTAGGTCCGTCTTTAGGTGCATTGGACGGCCAGAAATTACTCTTGTCCCCCAACCGTGAAATCCAATCCTCCCGGATCCCGACCTGGTCTTTCCAAATCTTATAGGCCTCATCATCAGAAGTATGGACGCTGATACGAAGCCGGTCCTTGGGGATTTTCATCTCCACCGTGAGAAATTCCCAGGCCCACTTGATCGCTTCCTCTTTGAAGTAGTCGCCGAAAGAAAAATTCCCCAGCATTTCAAAAAAGGAATGGTGATAAGCGGTTCTTCCCACTTCATCCAGGTCTCCGGTTCTCAGGCATTTTTGGGAAGAAGCCGCCCGCCTCAGGTCTTTTTTAAGACCCAGAAAATAATCTTTGAATTGGTTCATCCCAGCACCTGTGAAAAGAAGCGTCGGATCGTTGTGCGGCACAAGGGAATCGCTTAGCACAACCGCATGAGTTTTTTTCTTAAAATACTCTAAGAAGCGGCTGCGAATTTCGTCAGTTTTCATTGAACGGTATCCAACTTTTTCGAAATCCAGTAAAGGGGTATTCCCAAGCTAATAATGGCAAACCCAAAAAAAGTTTCTTTGGGCGAATAAATGGCGGTGTTTAGAAAGATCCAAAACGCCACCCCTGTAAAAAGTGCTGCGGTCCAAGGATAGCCCCACATGCGAAAGGGGCGGTGCCTTTCTTGAAATTTTCTTCTCATCACAAAGACCGCAATGCCGGCAGCCGCAAAAAAGAACCACACGGACGCTGCGGATAAAAATAAAAGCTGCCTGAAACTTCCCCACAAAACTAAAACGCTCGCCCAGAGGGCATTGACCAAAAGGCCGCGCTCAGGGGTTTGAAATTTCTGACTGATTGTCCCCAGGCCTTTTAAAATGGAATGGTCTTTGGCGATCGCGTATGGAATCCTTCCGCCGGTTAAAATCACGGTGTTGAGGACGCCGAAAATGCAAAACAAAATAACCGCCGTAATAATCCCTTGTCCGCGATGTCCCAAAATGGATTTCATCAAATCAGCCGCAATCAGTTTTCGTACGGCAATCTCTCCAACCGGAAAAAGGTATACGTAAACACTATTCACCACCAAGTAAAACAAAATCACAATCCCTGCGGCTGTCAGAAGAGAAAACGGGAGTTCGGTGTCAGTTTTCTTGAATTCACCGGCCACGAAGGTACTTTCATGCCATCCCCCATACGTCCAAAGGATGGGGACTAACGCAAGCCCCAGATTTGAAAGTGAGGCCCCTTGGGGGAATGCTGGGAATACACTTTGAAAATGACTCATGGATCCACTGCCTAAAGTAAATCCCAAGGTCACCAAGCTTACCAAGGCTAGCCCCTTTCCAAGACTCACAAAATTTTGCAGCCACTTACCGTAATGAACGCCCGCGATATTGATCACGGTAAGAATCCAGATCGCCGAAATAGCCACTCCTTTTTCCGCTCCCGGAAAATGAGGGAAAAAATTAAGGGCATACTCTCCAAAGGCATAGGATACGCTTGCGATAGAGGCCGTGCGCATGAGTGCCATCTCCGACCAACCAAAGAGAAAACCTGCCCAGGGCCCGTATGCATATTTCAAATAAACGTAAGTGCCTCCTGTTTCAGGAAATAATGACGCAAGCTCGCTATAACAAAGGGTCCCGAGAAAGGCGATCGCTCCTCCCAAACACCAGGCGAAGAGTACCCATCCGGGGTCATTTAAATAAGTGCAAATTTCACTTGGTGTTCGAAAAATGCCCGTACCCACAACGCTCCCGATCACCATAGCGACAGAATCCCAAAAACCCAGCGTGCGTTTTAATTCGCCGGAGACACTCACAAAGAGGTTTCGCTTTGGATTTTTTGAACCGCGTCGCGGGCCACTGTAAAATCAAATCCCCGCCTTACAAGAAAGTCATACAATTTTTTTCGTCTTTTCATGGGATCCATAGCTTGCCAGCGAAGGGCTTTATTTTTAGCAAGCTCCACGGCCTTCTCGTGTTCTTCTTCCGGGGAATAGGTCCGAAGCGCTCCTGCGATCAAACCTTTGGCGATTCCCCGCTTCTGCATTTCAAAGGCAATTTTTTTTCGCCCTGAGGGCTTGTAATGAGCGAACGTTTCAAAAACTGCCGAGGCGTATTTTTTTTCATTGAGTAAACCTTGTTTTTCCAGCTGCCCAAATACATTTTCGACGATATTTTCAGGGAATCCTTTTCTCAGCAATTTTTCCTTTAAATGCTTTTTGCTTTTGGGCGTTGCCGCCAAAAGACGGAGCGCGCTGACCATAGCTTGTTTTTCTTGTTCATCCATAGAAAGAATTGGGGCGACCCGTGAAGGTCGCCCCATGACTTTTTGCCGACGTGAGGGCGTCTTGTTTAATACGCTACGGCTTCCTCTTTCTCTTTGGTAGGAAGCGGTACTCCGGAAGACAGCCTCTCTTTTACCTTGTCTTCGATTTCCAAAAGTAATTTGGGATTTTCTTTCAGGAAAAGACGTGCGGCATCTTTGCCCTGGCCCAGTTTGGTGTCCTCATAAAGGATCCACGATCCCGATTTTTGCAGGATCTGGGATTCAACGCCCAAATCGATGACATTGGACGAGCGGGAAATTCCTTCGTCAAAAAGAAGGTCGAACTCGGCTTGCCTGAAAGGCGGAGCCACTTTATTTTTGACAACCTTTACCCGGACCCGGTTTCCGACCACTTCCTCCCCTTTTTTGAGGGATGCAATTCGGCGGATATCAAGACGCATCGAGGCGTAAAATTTAAGCGCCCTGCCTCCGGGTGTGGTTTCGGGGTTGCCGAACATGATGCCGATCTTTTCACGAATCTGGTTGATGAAAAGAAGGCAGGTATTCGATTTGCTGATAATCGCGGTAAGTTTTCTAAGGGCCTGCGACATGAGCCGGGCTTGGAGTCCCATGTGCGCATCGCCGATATCGCCTTCGATTTCAGCTTGGGGTGCCAGGGCCGCGACCGAGTCCACCACGATCAAATCGAGGGCGTTTGAACGGATCAGCATCTCTGCGATTTGCAATGCCTGCTCCCCGGAATCAGGCTGAGAAACTAAGAGATCATCTAGTTTGACGCCGATTTTCTGAGCATAGCTGGGATCCATCGCGTGTTCTGCATCAATAAAGGCCGCAACACCGCCTTGTTCCTGGGCACGCGCAATGATGCTAAGGCTCAAAGTGGTCTTTCCGCTGGATTCAGGACCAAAGATTTCCACAATTCTTCCTCGAGGAACTCCATGGATCCCCGTCGCAAGATCCAGTGCGAGAGCGCCGGTGGAAAGGCCTTTGATATTTTCGTGATGGTCTTCTCCCAATTTCATGATGGCGCCCCGGCCAAATTGTTTTTCAATTTGAAGCAGCGCAAGCTCGAGTGCTTTTGTTTTTTCTGAAGAAAGACGGTCTGAATCTGATTTTTCCTTAGGGGATTTCTTTTTCTCTAACATGCAAGGGCACTCCTTTTTCTAAGTCGTTTATTTTACTGATGCAACGGTTGACTGTCCAGCCAATTTAGCGCCCAAAAGAGAGGCTTGTTCCAAGCCGCGACGCAGTTCCGCCAGGAACTCAAAACCCAGGGTGATTCCCTTCCGGGTCGGCCGGAAATCCCCGCCCTTGGGTGGCTGGAACCATAGACGTAAGTCCAGGTATTTACGCTCTTTATACTGCCGGAGCGTGATCCGGATCTCTTCATTGCCATTCTTATAGAAGGTGTGAACAGTGTGATCTCTTTCCATTTCTCTGGTCTCCTTAAGTTAGGAGGAGTACTAGAAAAGGGTTTCTCGAGGGATGGAAGCATAGCATGAACTTAATTTATTTGCAAATATTTATTTCTAATTCTAAATACTTGCTTACCAGAGTCTTTTTTCGGTTCCTGCCTTCAACCTGGCGATATTGCCCCGATGCGTATAAAAAATAAAGAAAATGAGGAGGATGCTGATCGGCAATAGTACGGGGGAGATCTCGGAACTCCGGTAAAACGCAAAAACCCACAAAGGAAACGTTACTGCAGCGCCCAGCGAGCTCAAAGAAACGTAGCGTTTCCACACGAATAGTAAAATAAAAATGACAAGCGAGCAAAGCGCTGCCTTGGGTGCAAGGGTAATAAAAACTCCGGCGGAGGTCGCCGCTCCTTTGCCACCTTTAAATCTCAGCCAAACGGTCCAGGTATGACCGGCAATGGCTGCCATACCGCAAATAAGTTGAAAAATGGGTAAAGACACGACCGTGGTTGAAAAGATAGAAGACACCATTAGAACGGCGAATGCTCCTTTGAGTGCGTCAAAGATAAGAACGCCGACCCCCCACCCTTTCCCCACCACCCGGAAGACATTCGTGGCACCTACATTGCCGCTGCCATGTTCTCTGATGTCGATTCCCTTTAAAAGCTTTCCCACCAAATAAGCAGTCGGTAAAGATCCGAGAAGGTAACTTAACAAGACGGCTAGAATGATTTTCACCTGATTAACGCTTCAACAAATTCATTTCGCGAAACACGTACACAGCGCCTGATAAAATCGTGAGCCCTGCCGTGAGATTCCAGAAAAGCGGGCTTATCGGTAAAAGAAATAAGATCGAGGCAAGCGTTACCATTTGAATTGCGGTGGTGCACTTTCCCAACATGTTGGGCTTTACCGTGACTTTGCGTCCCGAGAGATAGAAAACAATGAGGCCGCCTAAAATGAGTAAATCTCTAAAAACGATGGTGACAATGATCCACGCGGGCGGCAGGAGAGGAAAAGATTTTGCGAAAAAAATTCCAAGGTACCCGCTTAAAAGAAGCAGCTTGTCTGCAAGAGGGTCTAGAAATTTTCCCAGCTCTGTAATTTGCTTCCCGATGCGGGCCGCAAGACCGTCTACGGCGTCTGTGATGCTTCCGAAAATAAAAAAGACGGCTGCCCAAAGCCGGAGATAGTCTTTGGCGGGTTCATAATAGAGCAAGCTTGTAAAAAGGACGGGGGCAATTAAGATTCGTAAAAGTGTGATTAAATTGGGCACGGACGAGGACTAGGCCGGAGCGGGAACTTTTTCAATGGCGGCAGAGGCCGTCACCTTGACGGATACCATTTTGGATACCCCTGACTCTTCCATCGTAACCCCATAGAGATAATCTCCCATAGCGATCGTCTTCCTATTATGGGTCATAATAAGAAATTGAGTACTGTCCAAGAAGGTCCGCAGGACATTCAGGAAACGCTCCACGTTGGCCTCGTCAAGCGGTGCATCCACCTCGTCAAGAACACAAAGAGGTGACGGTTTGATTTTAAAGAGTGCAAAAAGAAGTGCGATACCCGTAAGCGCTTTTTCACCGCCTGAGAGTAATGAAATATGCTGAGGTTTCTTTCCGGGAGGCCGGACCATGATTTCTATACCCGCTTCCTCTGCCTCTTCCGACTCAAGAAGGGTCAGTTCCGCATGACCGCCGTCAAAGAGCGTTTGATAATATTCCTGGAAAAGGGCCTGGGCGCGCGCAAATGTTTCTGCGAAGAGGGTCTTTGTCGTGCGATTAATTTTTCGGATGGCCTCGAGCAAGGACTCACGGGCGTCATTTAAATCTTTTTCCTGCGTCGCTAGAAAATCATGACGTTGTTTTAGTTCCTGGTATTCTTCCTCCGCCAATAAGTTAACAGGCCCAAAAGATTCGACGCGGCCCTTCAGGCGGCCGATCTGTTCCTCTAATTCTGCGGGATCTAAACCTGCTCGGATAAAATCCTCGGCCTTAAATTCAGAAAGCCGGACATGATACGTCTGCTCCATGCGTTCAAAAATAGTGCGTTCACCGTAACCTAATTGCATAAGCGTCAATTCCTGCTGATGCAGACTTTCTTTTACATTGGCGACACGCTGATCTATTCCCTCGCGTTCCGTCCGAATCTCATTATGTTTATGGGCGTAAAAGGTTTTGCGCATCCTGACATCTGAGAGTTTGACTTCAACCTCTTTTTGTCTTTCTTCAACAAGCTTGAGTTTTTCTTCCAGTTGAACACTTTCTTGGCGCAGTCCGGAAATCCGGATCGCGGTCTCACCCTTTTCATGTTCAAGGCGGGTGAGCCTGTCCGTTTCCGAACGGCTTTGGTTTTGTAAGAGTTCTTGATTGGCCGAACTCATGCGAAGCTTTTCTTCATGGTTTTCTAGAAGCGTCCCCAGTCTCGAAAGGGATTGAATTTTTTCTTCACGCTCCGCTTGTAATTTATGGATGGCGATCTCTATTTCCTTTTGAGAAAGATGAAGTGCTTCGTGCGATTTTTCTAAGGAATGAATATGGTTCTGAAGTTCCTCGAGCCTCACCGAAATTCTTTCCTGCTCTTCCCGGGCCTCTTGTTTTTCTACGTCAAAGATCCTTATCTCCTCTTCCAAATGGGCCATGCGCTCATCGAGGCCTGAAACGACCGATTCGAGCGCTTCTTTTCGGATAGAACCCTCCCGGCGTTTTTCTTCTGCAGCATCGAGCAAATATTCTAACCTAGCGTTTTCTTCTTTAAGAGAGGTCTGTTTGAATTCCAGGGTTTGCATCTCAGAAGATTCGCTTTCCCTGACAATTTTTAAATTTTTGATTTCGGATTGGCGACCGAAGGGGCCTTGGTCAGCTGAAATCTTTCCATTCCGGAAAAAGATTTTGGAGTGCGGTCCAAGAAGGATTCCAAGTCTCGTGACTAAACGGGCGTTCCAGCTTAAGGGTAAAAGTTCGGTCAAATCATCGGGTGAAAAGTCTTCCACCATGAAAACGTGGTCGAAGACGGGTTTTAAGAGCAACTGGAAATCCTCCTGGATTTTGACGACCTCGCCCAGGGAACGTCCAATCTTTGAGTGCTGCGGCCGGTTCCCGCTTGCTTCCAACGCATTGGAGGTTCCAAGGTTCTGCACAAAAATCCCGCACGGTCCGCCATGGTTTTGAGCCAGTTCCACCATCAGCGTTTTTGCGGTGGCGATATCTTCAGCGACAAGCCCTTGGGCAAAAGATCCTAAGATTGCCTCCACCGCTACTTCATAACCGGGTTCAATTTCTAAGATTTCGCGCAGGGAACGAATGAGCTTGCCCTGAAGTTTTGAATCCGTGAGCGAACCAAGAAGTTGGCGCTCTGCAGTTTGGGAACTCTCATCAAGCTCACTCAAAAGCTTGATTCTGGAATCGATTTCTTGAAGTTTGAAACGCTGTTTTGAAACTTCGTCTTCTAGATTTTGCAGATGGGTTTTGACTTCCTCCACCCTCGCCTGGGCGGTTTGCCGTTGGCCGACATCCCCGTTCCATTCGTTGGCCAGTGAGGCCAGTTCGACACGATGTGCCAATTTTCTTTTCTCACTCGTTTCTTTTTCACTCGCGAGCTTGGCTTGGGATTCGTTCGCCTTTTCAATCTCATAACGGGTACGTTCTAATAAAGACTTGAAATGGTTCCATTCATTTCTCACGTGGGCAAGTTGCGAGGCCTGGTCAAAAATAGATGTTTTGATTTGCTCAGCCCCCGCTCTTTTTCCCTGGTGCTCGGCCTGCCCTTCCTCAAACTTACTTTTTTCTACCGCGAGTTCGGACTCGGCAACGCCATGCTGTTCTTGGAGTTTTTTAATCTCGGCGGCCTTCGTAGAAAGTTCCTGATCAAGCGTGATTAAACGCTCGCGCAGAAGTTCCTTCTCCGTCGCGATTTCTACCAAGCGTTTGTCTAATTGACCGAGCCGCTCTTCATTAAAGGAACACCTCTGGGATAAATTTTGAAACTCGGACCGGGTTTCAAAAGACTGGGTCGTCCATTCCGTCTCTTCTTCTGAAATTTTTTGCAGGATTTGTTTTTGCTCTTCTTCAGCTGTGAGCGCTTTTCGGAGCTCGGCCTCCAGCTGGTTTAAGGAATTAAGGAATTCTTGTTTCTTCTTGTCTTCTTGTTCTTTTTGGCTAGAGAGGTTCGAGATTTCAAAAAAGGCTTTTTTGATTTCTAGTTGCTTCAGTTCGTCAAATTGAAGGCGGTATTTCTCGGCCCGCTTGGCCTGTCTTTCGGCGTACTGAATATTTTTTTGAACCTCTGCCAGGATGTCGCGGATGCGGAGAAGATTTTCTTCCGTCCTCTCGAGTTTTCTGAGGGCCTCCTCTTTTCTTAATTTGAATTTTGCAATCCCGGCCGCTTCTTCAATCAGGAACCTGCGCTCTTGGGGATCGGAATTGACCACAAAATCGACCTTGCCCTGCTCGATCATGGAATAGGAATTGGACCCCATCCCAGTGTCGACAATAAGATCCACAATGTCTTTTAAGCGGCAGGGGGTTTTGTTGATGAAATACTGGCTCTGTCCGGTGCGGTCAATCCTGCGGGTGATGGCGACTTCATCATAAGGAAGGGAAAGCTGATGATCTTCATTATCAATATAAAGGGAGACTTCAGCGAAACCCATCGGCTTGCGAAATTCCGTCCCGCCGAAAATGACGTCCTCCATGCGTGTACCGCGAAGGAGTTTGGCACTGCGTTCCCCAAACACCCAGCGAAGGGCGTCAGAGATATTGCTTTTTCCACAGCCGTTGGGGCCTACGATGCAGGTGACACCCAAATCTAAATGGATTTCTGTTCGATCCGCGAAAGACTTAAAACCGATCAGTTCAATCTTTTTAATTCGCATGAAGTTTCTTCCGAGTACTGTGTAGAATATCGGCGGTTGAACCGAGGAAGTTTAGGAAAGGAATGACTATTCTTGAAATTCCTTAAAACAGACACAGGCGTTATGACCTCCGAATCCCAAGGAATTCGAAATGGCGACTTTGACCCTTACTTTTCTTGCTTCATTGGGGATATAGTCAAGATCGCAGTCCGGATCCGGATGTTTGTAATTGATCGTAGGAGGAACAATGCCGTCACGGATCGCCAAGACGCAAAAAGCCGCTTCGACCCCCCCGGCAGCTCCGAGCAAATGCCCAATGTGCGACTTGGTCGAGCTGACCATGACTGTTTTGGAGGCCTCACCGAAGGCTTTTTTAATCGCCAAGCTTTCCACCTTATCATTCAGAGGCGTTGAAGTGCCGTGGGCATTAATGTAAGTAACGTCTTCAGGTTTAAATCCAGCGTCTTTGAGTGCATTCATCATGCAGCGTGCCGCCCCCTCGCCTTGGGGATCCGGAGCGGTAATATGGGTTGCGTCAGAGGTCATTCCGTAACCAGAGAGTTCACAATAAATATGAGCGCCCCTTTTCTTGGCATGCTCGAGTTCTTCTAAGACAATCACACCGCAGCCTTCGCCCATCACAAAACCGTCACGTGTTTTGTCAAAAGGCCGGGACGCTGTGGCCGGATCTTCATTATGAGTACTCAGTGCCTTCATGGCGTCAAAGCCGCCGAAACCTAAGGCTGTGATGCAGGATTCCGTACCGCCACCCAGCATGACATCCGCTTCGTCTCGCTGAATGATCTTAAAGGCGTCGCCAATCGCGTTGGATCCCGTCGCGCACGCGGTCGCAACACAGTTATTGGGGCCTCTTAGTTTAAATCGGATCGAGATTTGTCCCGGCGCCATGTTGACGATCAGCATAGGGATAAGGAAGGGGGAAATCCTGCTGGGACCTTTTTCCAGGTAAATTTTGTGCTGCTCTTCAATGGTTCTGAGGCCGCCGATACCGGAACCTACCAGCACGCCGATTCGGTAGGGGTCTTCTTTGGAAATGTCGATCGCGCAGTCTTCAAGCGCCATCTGGGCGCTTGCCACCGCAAAGTGAACAAATCGGTCGCTTTTCTTGAGTTCTTTGGGAGAGAAGTAAGCCGTCGGATCAAAGTTTTTTACTTCGGCGGCGACTTTTGAATTGAATTTTTCAGGATTGATTTGAGTAAGAGAACCGGTCCCGCTCTTTCCTTGAAGGACAGCCTGCCAAGTTTCCTCGGCGTTAATTCCGACAGGAGTGACCATCCCTACCCCCGTAACAACGACACGACGTTTCATTACAAAAAGCACGACGAGAAAAAAACCTTTATTTCTGCTTTCCCTTTTCGTCGATATATTTAATCGCGTCGCCTACGGTTTGAATCTTTTCCGCATCTTCATCGGGAATTTCAAGACCGAATTCTTCTTCTAACGCCATCACAAGCTCGACAGTATCTAAGGAATCAGCACCCAGATCATCAACGAAAGACGCTTCTGGAGTAACTTCCTCAGGTTTCACGCCCAATTGTTCAACGATGATCTCAGTAATTTTTTCCTGAACGGCCATACTTTCCTCCTTGATTGATGTTTCTTTTAGTCTTTAAGTTACAAGGCCACCGTCAACGACCACCACTTGCCCTGTCATGTACCGCGATAAGTCAGAGACAAGAAAAACTGCGACATCGGCTACTTCTTGGGCCTCCCCATACCGGGCCATTGGAATTCGATCCAAGATTTGTTGCTGAATCGCGGGTGAAATCTCATCCGTCATGCGGGTTTTAATAAAACCCGGCGCGATTGCATTTACCCGAATATTCCGCTTGGCAAGTTCCTTCGACACACTTTTTGTTAACGCTATCATGCCTGCTTTTGATGCCGCGTAATTGGCCTGACCCGCATTTCCGGTCATCCCTATGACGGAAGCGATATTAAGTATCACGCCGTCACGCTGTTTGACCATGGGTCTGACAACTGCTTTGGTCATCAAGAAAACACTTTTTAGATTTGTCGAAAGAACTTCATCCCACTCTTTTTCGGACATCAGCGCGAGAAGATTGTCTCGTGTGGTGCCTGCATTGTTGACAAGTATATCTACCCGCCCATGGGAGTCAAGGGTTTTTTTGACAGCGGCGCTTACCTCATCTCCATTGGTGACATTGGTTTGCATCAAAATCGAACTTCCGGCGGTAATCGCCTCCGCCTCGGAATGGGTTTGCTGTAAAGCTTCGAGGGAAGTTGCGCAAAGTGTCACCTTTGCACCCTGTCTTACAAATTCTAGCGCGATGGCTTTGCCAATTCCTCTGCTTGCTCCGGTGACGATCGCAATTTTATTTTTAAGTAACATGGCGTTAGACTCCGGCAAAGGCAGATTCGAGGGTTTGTAGATCCATTATTTTTTCAAAGGAAAATACTTCCAGAGCGGGGTCAATTCTTTTGGCAAGACCTTTCAAGACCCGTCCTGGGCCCAGCTCAACAAAACGGGTGATTCCCTGTTTTTTTGCATAATTCATGGTCGCTACCCATTGAACGGGAGAAGTAAGCTGCTGAGCTAATAGGTCACGGATGGTGTCACGGCTGTCTTGTCCTTCGGCCGTTACATTAGGCACAAACATGCAATTGGGTTTTTGGAAAGAGGTGTTTTTAAGACTCTCGCTGAATTTTTTCTTGGCGGGCTCCATCAGTAAAGAATGAAAAGCCCCTCCCACTTTTAACCGTATCGCGCGCTTGGCGCCGAATTGTTCGGCGAGTTGAGTAGCTTTCTCGATGGATGCCTCGGTGCCGGAAAGGACAAATTGATCGGGTGCATTCAGATTGGCGACTTGAGCGCCGCTTTCTTTTGCCAATGCCTCGCACTGCTCTTGATTGAGCCCTAGAATCGATGCCATGGTCCCTGGATTTTCCTTGGCTGCTGATTCCATGGATTCCGCGCGGCTTTGAACAAGTTTTAAACCTTCGGAAAAAGAAAACACATGGGCTGCGACGAGTGCTGAAAACTCTCCCAGGCTTAAGCCCGCGACCAAACTCGGTTTTACGTCCGGGAATTTTTTTTCTAGTAACGTGAAGAGCGCAAGGCTCGTGGTAAAAATAGCGGGTTGGGAATAAAGTGTCCGGGTGAGCGTCTCTTCAGGTCCTTCAAAACAATATTGGCTTACCGGAAAACCAAGAACCGCGTCTGCTTCCTGGTAAACTTTGCGGACTTCTTCAAATTGATCGGTCATCTCTTTGCCCATCCCGACATACTGGGAACCCTGGCCGGGAAAAAGAAAACCGATTTTCTGGGTTACCATTTAACCAGAGAGGACGCCCAGGTGAGCCCTCCCCCAAAGGCCACAAGGACAACATTGGAACCCTTCTTGATCTTTCCTTGTTTCACCGCCTCATAAAGAGCCACGACCGTGGAAGCGCTCGACATGTTTCCGTATTTTTCTACGTTCACATAAATTTTATCGAGCGGAATATTGACTCTCTCCGCAACCGCTTGAAGGATTCTAAGATTCGCTTGATGAGGGATCACGCAATCCACATCTTCAGGAGATAAATTCCCGCGTTTCAATACTTCGCCGATGGCCTCTTCCATTCTCCGGACTGCGAGCTTAAAGATTTCAGAACCCTGCATTTTAAGAAAGTGCTGGCCTGTCTTAACGGATTCTTCAGAAGGCGGGATTTTGGATCCACCGGCAGGGATTTTTAGAAGATCGCCTTGGCTGCCGTCCGCGCCTAAATAAGTGGCGCAAATTCCATGGCCGTCGGCAACTTCAGTAACAACCGCTGCGCCTGCGCCATCTCCAAAAAGAACGCACGTGGACCGGTCTTTCCAATCAATAAAGTTCGAGAGGACTTCCGCCCCAACGACCAGAATATTTCTATACATCCCGGCACGGACAAAACTTTCAGCAACTGCTAACGCATAAGGAAACCCTGAACAGGCGGCTGCCAAATCAAAGGCAGGGCATTGTGCGCCGATTTTATTTTGAATCATGCAAGCGGTCGATGGAAAAAGCATGTCCGGAGTAATTGTGGCGACGATGATCAGTTGAATGTCTGCCGGAGTAAGACGGGCGTCTTTGATGGCGGCGAGGGCGGCTTGGCTTCCCAGGTCGCTGGCGCTTTGGCCTTTTTCCGCGATACGTCTTTCCCGGACCCCGGTCCGGGTACGGATCCACTCATCGGTGGTCTCGACCATTTTTTCCAGGTCGAAATTGGTGAGAACTTTCTCCGGGAGATATATCCCAAGGCCTATAATGCCGGCCCGTTTGTTACTCATTTGGGACGAGCGCTCACCCTCGTCGCACCGTTAGAAATTTCTTCCACGATGCGCTCATTGACTTGCCGGGTGACGAATTCTCCCGCTACTCGAATGGCATTTCGAATCGCGCGCGCAGATGAAATGCCGTGGCTGATGATGACGCGGCCATTGACGCCCAATAAAGGCGCGCCGCCCGCTTCTTCATAATTGGTTTCTTTGCGAATGGCATCCAAGGCAGGATGGCAGAGCCAGGCCCCGAAAAGTGAAATAGGATTTTTCTTTATTTCTCTTAAGATGAGACTGACCGCGGTTTCCAGCATGCTTTCGCACATTTTTAAAACCACGTTTCCAACAAATCCGTCGCAGATGATGCAGTCTACTTTGCCTGTGAAAAAATCACGGCCTTCAATGTTGCCGACAAAATTCAGCGACGAGTCTCTCAAAAGCTTATAGGTTTCCTTTAATACCTCGGTCCCCTTGGACTCTTCTTCGCCGATATTGAGGAGTCCCACCGAAGGACTTTTTTTGTTATGAATGCACCGGGCATAAATATCAGCCATCACACCGTATTGAAAAAGTTCTTCCGGACTTGCGTTGATATTCGCACCCACATCAATGGCGATGGAGATGCCGTGGAGAGTCGGTGTACTGATGGCAATGCCGGGTCTTTTGATTCCGGGAAGAAGGCCCAAATGAAGCATTGAGGCTGCGACCGCCGCTCCGGTGTTTCCGGCCGTGACAAAGGCATCCGCTTTTTTTTGCTTCATGAGATCAATCGAGATGAACATGGAGGAATCTTTTTTCTTTCGGATCGCTTGCACCGGAGAATCCCCCATCTCGATCACTTCCGAGGCAGGCTCGATCACAATTTTTCCGCCGACTACTTTATGACGATTAAGTTCACGCTTCAGGGCATCAGGCTGGCCAACCAAAATAATTTCAAGATCGGCGAAGTCGTTGGCAGCTAAAACCGCGCCATCCACTACCACTCGGGGGGCGTAATCTCCGCCCATCCCGTCAACAGCGATACGGATCATTACTGTTTTTTCTTCTCTTTGGGTTTAATTGTAAGGATTTGGCGTCCCCGATAGTATCCGCAGCTGGGACACACTCGGTGAGAAATGGCGGGTGCTTTACAATTCGGACAAACGCCTGCTGGGGTTGGTCTCAAAAAATCGTGCGCACGACGAAGCCGGGTTCTTGTATTGGAGTGACGACGTTTTGGATTTGCCATGGTGTACTCTTAGTTTGATGGAGCGGCACATTTGCATGGGCCGCTATTAAGGTTTGCTCCGCAGACAGAACACAAACCCAGACAGTTTTCAGTGCAAAGGAATTTGATAGGATGCTCTACAATTAACATTTCGCGCATATCCTCAGTGGTGTCAATTTCGTCTTTACCTCGTACTTCGTAAACCATTTGAAACGGAAGATCGATACCCTCTTCTACCTCTGTCAAACATCGCGCACAAACATGCTGAATGCGGCTTGTCAAATTACCACGGAAAGTCAGCGTGTCACGAAACTTTTCAACGACGCCATTTAACACGACCTTGTCCAAATAAGTCAAGTCCACAAACTCTAAATCGTGGGCCTTGGGATCGTATTCCTCGTGAACCGCTTGGGGAGTCTCATCTTGAAGGCTGCGAATATTGATCTTCACAAACAACTCCGTATTAAAAATCATCACTGAGTATTAAACTTTTTTCGTATCACTTCAACAATAAAACCAGGGACGAAACTTGAAACGTCGCCACCCCGTTGGGCAATTTCTTTGATGAGCTTGGAAGAAAGATAAAAGTGCGTCTCTGACGGCATGAGAAAAATGGTGTCGACGTCCTTGGCAAGTTCCCGGTTCGTTAAAGCCATCTGAAATTCGTAATCAAAATCAGAGGTGGCGCGCAGGCCGCGAATGAGGCTTTTAGCGCCTTTTTTCCGCGCATACTCAACGGTCAGACCGTTGAAGCTATCCACGTGCACGCCCTTCATATCGCCCAGAGCCTTTTTCATGAACTCTACCCTCTCGGGCACGGAAAATAAGGGTTTTTTTTCAAGGTTTTCGGCCACCACGACAAATACTTCTTCAAAGAGCGACATGGCGCGCCGTATCAAATCGATATGACCGTATGTCACCGGGTCAAATGAACCCGGATAAATCGCCCGTGAATCCATTAATTTTTTCCTCCAGACAAAAAAGAAAGGCAAGCTTGCCCGATTCTTTTTTCCCGGAGCACCTGCAGCTTCTCTAGGGACTCGGGCAACTTTTCTTGCCTTGAGTGATGCAAGATAATTTGCGTAAGGGGCGTTACTATATCAGATTGATCCAGGTGGAGCAATATTTTTTTCACAAGTCCTTGATTATAAGGGGGATCCAAAAAGATGATAGAGAAATTTTTGCGCTGGCCTTCAAGCCGTTTTAGTGTCTTTTCAACATCGGCCGCCAGCACGACCGCCCGGTCTTTTAACCCAAGGCGTTCGAGGTTTTGATGGAGGGTTTTAAGGGCCCAAGGCCCATTTTCCACAAAGGTTGCTTCACCCGCGCCGCGGCTTAAAGCCTCAAGACCCATGCTTCCGCAGCCTGCAAAGAGGTCTAAGACGGAGGCGTCTTTCACAAAATCACCCAGGATATTAAATACCATTTCCCGGACGCGGTCCATCATGGGCCGGGTAAGTTTATTTTTAGGAAATACGAGGAGGCGGGACTTAAATTCTCCGGAGATGATTCTCAAGCTTCGTGTACTTCCTCTCGCCTATCGAGTTCCATTCTCAGTTTTTCCCAGGCGGGAGATGCCAGCCGTGCGTCGTCTTTTAGAATTTCAAAGACGGCTTTGCGGACAGCCAGCAAAAGATCGATATCGCGATGAGGATCGCCCAAGCAAAAATAAGGTTCCCCTGACTGGCGCACCCCCAAGAGTTCACCAGGACCTCTCAGCTTTAAATCTTCCTCGGCAATCAAAAATCCGTCATTGGTTTTGGTGAGGATCCTGAGCCGTCTTTTGCCGGCCTCGGTCTTAGGGATTCCAAAAAGAAAACATTCGGATTCTTTTCTTCCCCGTCCCACGCGGCCGCGTAGCTGATGAAGCTGCGACAGACCAAAGCGTTCCGCGTTTTCAATGACCATGAGTGTTGCGTTGGGATTATCAACCCCCACTTCAATGACCGAAGTCGCAATAAGGATTTGGGTTTTACCCTCCCTGAAACTTTGCATGATCTTTTCCCTCTCTTCTTTGGCGAGCCTTCCATGGACAAGCCCCATCTTAAGCCCGGAAAATTCCGCCGCTTGCAGTCTTTCATATTCCACCTGCGCTGCATGAAGATCGTCTCTTTCTGTTTCATCGATGGCCGGGAAAACCAAATACGCCTGGTCATTTTTTTCGAGGACACGTTCGCGGATATGTTTGAGGACTTCAGATTGTTTTCCGCGTGTGATCCAAAAGGTTTTCACAGGAATCCGGCCCGCGGGCATCTGGCGCAAGGTTGAAACTTCAAGGTCTCCATAAAGTGTCAGCGCCAACGTGCGCGGGATGGGCGTTGCCGTCATGACAAGCTGATGAGGACGCGGTTCTGTTTGCAAAAGATGACTTCGCTGGCGAACGCCGAATTTATGCTGTTCATCAATAATCACAATTCCCAAGGACCGGAATTTTATATTCTCTTGGAGAAGGGCATGCGTTCCTACCAAAATGGGCAGTTGGCCCTCTTGTAATTCTTGGATAATTTTTTTGCGGGATCCCGGGGGCGTACTCGCGGTTAAAAGTTCCGCGGAAATCTCGAAGGGCTTTAAAATTGAAAAAAGTGTTCTGGCGTGCTGCTCGGCCAGGATTTCGGTAGGCACCAAAAAAGCCCCTTGATGACCTGAGCGGGCCAGACAAAAAAGGGCGAAGATGGCGACTAAGGTTTTTCCTGAACCCACCTCCCCTTGAAGAATCCTGTTCGTCACAAAGGACCGGGTGAAATCTTCCGAAAGCTCTTGCATGACATGGTTTTGATCGGACGTTAGCGTAAAAGGAAGATGCCGTTTGAATTCTTCCAGATGAGACAAGTTGTTAGGCAAAACAAAGGCGCTTTGTTTTTCTCTTTGAAGTTTGAGTCTTTGCAACAGTTTGAGTTCAAATAAAAAGAATTCGTCAAAGATCATTCTTTTTTTAGCTTCTTCCAATCTTTCTAGCGTCGTGGGAAAATGAATTTCGCGAAGAGCCTCGCTAAGGTTTAAAAGACCGTGAGAGGATTTGAAGTCCTCCGGCAAAAAGTCTTCAATTTCTTTTTCCAAATGCTGCTCCACAACTTCTTTCATCACCGTCCGTAACGACCGCTGGTAAAGCCCCTCGGTTAAGGGATAGACAGGAACGATGCGTCCCGTGTGAGTCGTGTCATCTTCCTCAGAATCCACGATTTCATATTCCGGCGAATTCATTTGAAGGCGGTCTTGGTAAAGGTCGGCCTTGCCGCTTAAAATCACTTTCATTCCCACGCTAAATTGCGCCTTGAGATAGGCCTGGTTAAACCAGATGGCGTGAATCATTCCTGTGTCATCCCCTACCACCAGTTCAAAAATGGGCAGCGGGCGTGTCCGCCTGACTCCGAGGGTCAGGACTTCTCCCCGGATCGTTACATTTTCCGCGGCTTGGACTTCAGAGATTTTGAGAAAGTGCGCGCGGTCTTCATATCTGCGAGGGACAAAATAAAGTAAATCTTTTACGGTGTGGACACCTAGTTTTTCCAAGGCCTCGGCCCGCTTGGGACCCACACCGCGCAAATATCGAAGGGGGGCAGTAATCAACGTGTGATAGAAAAGAAGAAAGCAAGCGAGCTTTGAAAAGTCTTTCCCGCGGGAAGCGATACCTTCCAGTGCGGGAATACAGACATGCCTTGGTGGATCAGCCGGAAATCTTTTTCGGTTTGCGCAAGGGTTTCAATGGGAAATTGCCAAAAATCAAACGGTTTTTCACCCCGGATTTCGAGGTGGACGGCCGACCAACCGTCTTGAAGATCGGTTCGTACAATGCCGGTTTCAATTCTCTCGTGGGCATAAAAATTAAAATTCCATTCACTGCCAAAAAGAAATTCCATATTGTTTTTCGACCGGTTAGTTATCTTGAAAGACACATTCAGATCCCCGGCCTTAACTTGGATCTTTTTTTCCAAATCCATGACTTGGCCCTCGCCTAGCATGAGCCTTCCCGAGAAAGTCAAAACGCCTTGGGTTTTTCCCTTTTTCCATTTGGCAGCATAGTCCGCGCGGGTGGGGTCGGTTCCAAGACGCGTAAATTTCCCCTTCCAAAAGTCTTGAAAGCCGGTGCCTGGGGCCAAGAAATGTTCGATGAAAGAGTAGCGCTCATATTCATCAAAGGCCATTCGCTCCATGACTTCGGGTGTGACTGTTTTTTGCATGTCATGAATGCTTTTTCCTTGGGAACCTGTAGATCCGCTCGAACTGACTAAATCATCGTGATAGATTTCTTTCCTTCTTGTGAGGGTGTCGAGCACATTCATGGAAGTGGGGAGAAAATCCAGTTCCGCAATCGCCCCTCCCCGGTGAGGCAGCGCGAAAATCTGGAGTTGCTCGGTCCGGAGAATAATCTCCTTGGCACCGTCCAAGTTCACATCCTCTTCGGTGATTTGAATGGACACATCTTTTTTAAAATTTATTTTTTCAGCTCGAAGCAGATGTTCATAAGTACTTCTCCTCAGATGATGAAGATAAAGGCCGCCGAAAACTCCGTGCCAATAGGGACAATTACACTGGGCTTGCCAGAGTTCCCGCTCTGCGCATGCCTGCGCATCCTTGTCTTTCACCTTTGCTATCTCTGTGCTCACCCATTTCATCCTGGTACGCATCCAATCGGCTTCGGAATACTTCGTATAGAAATTTTTAAAAATTCCGCCTTGGCAGAAATTACGCGCCCGGGCCCAAAGACCGTTGTTCTCCAGCTCCCTTTTTAATTTTTGGAACTCTTTTGACTTTTCACGCCCCAGGGACCATCCCATCATCTCTTCATAGGAGGCTGTCGGCAGGTAGGCCTTTGGGACCGGTTTATCTTTTTGTTCTTCCAAAACTTCCGAAAAAGTTTTCAAGGTAAGCCAAGATTTGTTTTCCTCAAGCGCATTCGCGAAACGCTCCAGCCATCCGTCCTTATAAACCCATTGGTACGTCCCGGGCCAGAGTCCGAATTTTTCACCGTCATCGGCGTAGGCAACCACCGGCTTTTTGGATTGTCTTGATTTCTGCTGCTGTAAAAATTCGATCGTTTCATGAGGCTCATGAAAGGGAATGGCATAACGGAGGTATCTTGGAATTGGGAAAATATAAAGAAGCCTCCCCTCTTCTTCCGTTACAAAATAATCATGAATCTCGTCTTCCGAAAACCCTGCGAGGCTGAAATGCGTATCATCGACGGCCGTAAATCTAAGGCCTGCATCCGACGCGATTCGTGGAAGCTTGGGCTCCCAAACGCGTTCGGTCAGCCAAAAACCTCGGGGAGATTTCTTAAAACGATTTTTTAAATAATCATTCATGAAACGTAACTGGCGATCTGCGTCACGTTCAGGAATAATCGGAAGAATGGGTTCGTAGTAACCGCCGCCCAGCATTTCCACCTGATGGGACCGTACGAGGCGCTCTAGTCTTTTGAGGTGTTGTTTTTCGTTGGCCTCAAGCCAATCAAACAGGCAGCCGCTGTAATGCAGGCATACGCGCATATGGGAATGCTCTTCTACAAAATTAAGAAGGGGGTCGTAACATTTTTCAAACGCCTCGCGGAAAACATTATCGAAGTTTCCGACAGGCTGGTGGTTATGGAAGGCTAAGACTAAATCAAGACCTTCCGCCATGTTGATCAACCACCGGTCTTGGCTTCGCGAAGGTACTTGGCTGCATCTTCCGGCGAGGTCGGATTGATATAAAACCCCGTGCCCCATTCGAAGCCCGCGACTTTGGTCAAACGCGGAATGATTTCCATGTGCCAGTGATAATCTTCCTGGATGGTCTGCCAATAGCCGCGCCTGGCGAAAAGGTTAGGCGCTGTGTGGTACACATAATTGTATTGCGGACGGTTAAGAACCTTGTCGAGCTTTTGCATCGTGGTTTTTAAACACAACGCCAAATCATGCAGACGGTCTCGCGCGTTAAAAAAATTGAGTTCGTGATGTTTGGGCAAGAGACACATTTCAAAGGGAAACCTGGAAGCAAAGGGACAAAAGGTAATGAAATGATCATTCTCATAAACCACGCGCGTTCCCGCCTCTTTTTCGTGAGCGATGATGTCGCAAAAAACGCAGCGCTCTTTCTGCCGGTAATAAGCCTCTGCTCCGGCCAACTCTTCCTTGACCCGTTTGGGCGTAATAGGCGTCGCAATGATTTGGGAATGAGGATGGCTGAGAGATGCGCCGGCCTGCGGCCCTTCATTTTTAAAAAGGAGCACGTAACGTAGCCTCACATCTTTATGGAGATCAAGCACCCGGTCTTGCGAAACCCCGAGCGCGCTTTCGATTTCCTCGACGGGGAGATCTTGAATGGTCTTGGCATGATGCGGAGTTTCAATGATGACTTCATGTGCGCCGAAGCCTGACATTTTGTCGTAAATCCCAGCTCCTTTTTTCGTCAAAGGATAATCGACACCAAGCGCGGGGTATTTATTCGGTACCACGCGGATTTTCCAATTCCGGTCATCTTTGTGTCCGCCTTGGCGAACCGCATAAATCTCCGGAGGCGTTAAGGCCTCGTTGCCGGGACAAAAAGGACAGTTCTGTGTTTCTTTATTTTCTTTTATGTCGGTCGGAAAATCGCTAGGGCGTTTCCCGCGATCTGTGGAAATGATCACCCACCTGCCTGTGATGAGATCTTTTCGAAGCTCGCCCATGCTGCCTTAGGATTTTTTTTCTGGTGCGGGAGGTATTGCCTGCGTTGTCAAGGGACCTCGCTTCGCTTGGCCGCTTGCCCGGGGCATGGAACCCCGGGCAGGTACTGCTCCGGTTCCCCCGGACTTGTCCGGGGCACCCTCCGCTATGGAAGGTGCTGCGGGTAAAACCGCGTCTTTCGCCTGTGAGGTTGCGGCTTTAACTTTTTCTCCCGCCTTTTCTGGAGGAGGGGTCAGCATCTCACCGGCCTTTATTTTTTCAAGAACTTTTTGGATCTGCTGTACATCCACAGGAGATGCGGGCTGGCGCCTGTCAAAAAGCGATTTGCTTTTTTGGGTCTCAACGATGTCAAGACCGATACAGGTGAAAAGAAAAAGAACCGCGGAAACGGTCGTGGCCTTGGTGAGAAAATCCCCGGCGCGGGTCCCAAAAAGCGATTGGACATTTCCACCGGCGAAATTGGATCCCGCAAGCCCTTGTCCTCTTCCTGCCTGGAGAAGAATGACCGCAATGAGAATAAAACAAATCAGCACATGAAGGACTGTTAAAAGGATGGACATGTTTAGTTCCCCTGAACGCCTGTTTCGGATTGTGCGGCGTTCATTACAATTTGACTGAATGATTCGGCCTTCAGTGATGCCCCGCCCACGAGCGCGCCGTCTACATTGGGTTTCTGCATCAAAGGCCCCATATTTTCTGGTTTCACACTGCCACCATACAGAATGAGCACATGCGACGCTACATTTTCGCCATACTTTTCGTGAAGAAGTCTTCGGATGTAAGAGTGCATTTGCTCTGCTTGTTCCGGCGTCGCCGTCCGGCCTGTGCCAATAGCCCATACGGGTTCATAAGCAATCACCGTTCTTTCGATGTCGTCCGCCGTAAGGTCTTTGAGCGAAGCGTCGAATTGGCTTTTTACGACTTCAAAAGCCCGCCGAGCCTCACGCTCTTCAAGGCTTTCACCCATACAAACAATGGGAATCAAAGTATATTTTAGGGCTGATTTTACTTTTTGATTAATGGAGACATCGGATTCATGAAAGAGCGACCTTCTTTCGGAATGTCCCAGGATCACATAGCGGCAACCCACATCTTTCAGCATGATGGGGGAAATTTCTCCGGTATAAGCACCTTCGGATTCTGGGTGCATATCCTGCGCGCCCAAATCAATCGAACTTTCTTTTAAGGCCTGTCCCACTGCAGCCAGCGCTGTATAAGGCGGGCAAATAACAACGGAACACTCCGTGGTGTGAAGTGCGGCTTTGATACTCGCGACGACGTTCAAAGCCTCGGGTATGGATTTATACATCTTCCAATTTCCTGCGATCAAAGGACGCTTCATGAATTACCCCCTGGCCCCAATCTTATTTTCTTTTTCAGGTAGCGCGGCGATGCCGGGAAGGACTTTGCCTTCCAGGTATTCTAAGGAAGCGCCGCCCCCTGTTGAAACATGAGTCATTTTTTCTTCGAGTCCAAATTCGTGAATGGCTGCCGCGGTGTCGCCTCCGCCAATAATGCAGGTGGCTTGAAGTCCCGCAATAAATTCTGCAACGGCCCGGGTTCCCCGGTCAAAAGGTTTCACTTCAAAAACTCCGAGCGGTCCGTTCCAAAGGATTGTTTTTGCATTTTGTAGTTTCTTTTTAAACTCCTCAACCGTTTTGGGACCCGCATCCACAGCCATCCATCCCTGAGGGATTTCTTGATCAACAATGCGACTCGGAGAGTGCTTCTCAAGTTTTTGCGTAACGACGTGATCGGTAGGAAGTACGACTTCTACCCCTTTTTGCTGGGCTTGATCAAGAACTTGTCTTGCTAAGGGCTCGCCCCCTGATTCATATTTAGAACTTCCTATCGAATGTCCCTTTACTGAACAAAAAGGATAAGCCATCGCTCCACCGATTAAAATTGCGTCTGTTTTTTTCAGTAAGTTTGAAATCACTTTGATCTTATCTGATACCTTCGCGCCGCCCAGAATAGTGACAAAAGGACGTTCCGGATCTTTGAGTGTCTTTTCTAGGGATTCGACTTCACGTGATAATAAAAACCCGGCGGCACTGGGTAAACACCGCGTGATGGCTTCAGTCGAAGCATGGGCCCGATGGGCTGTGCCGAATGCGTCGTTCACATACACATCGGCTAGTTTGGCCAAAGACTGAGCAAGCTTAGGGTCGTTCTTTTCTTCCTCTGCATGAAAACGTAAATTTTCTAAAAGTAATATCTCCCCCGGTTTAAGGGTTTGGGCACAGCTTTCCGCTTCCGGGCCTACACAATCCGGGGCGAAATGGACGGGAACATTAAGAAGTTTTGAAAGATGGGTTGCGACAGGCTGGAGGCTGTACTCGGGATTGGGTTTTCCGTCCGGACGACCCAAGTGGGACATGAGAATAACCCGGGCACCTTTTTCCAAGGCATAGCGGACGGTAGGAAGGGACTTGACGATCCGACTGTCATCGGTAATTTCGCCCTTCTCATTCAAAGGGATATTGAAATCAACGCGGATCAAAACCCGTTTCCCCTTCAGATCAAGTTCCTCAATGGTTCGCTTTGCCATAACGGACTGTATTATAAGGATATTAGCCCCAGGAGGAAAGCTAAACTAAATGAAGTGTTCGACGGCGAAAGGATGCGGCCGGTTTATTTAAGCCCGGGCATTAGCTTTTTCAGCCGTACCTTTGCCTGAGGTCATCTTCTGACCGATGAAAATCGCGAGATCGACGCAGCGGTTAGAATACCCCCACTCGTTGTCGTACCAGGATTTCACCCCATAACGAATGGGGCTACTACAACCGTTGTGATAATTGCCTCTGCTGAGGATCATTTTTGATCTTTCTTGAAAATTACTTCCAGTTTGTCTATGAGCTCTGGAATTACTACGTTGAAATCAGACAGATGTGGAACTTGGTGCTTGAGCCGGACTTCCCACGCCCTCTGAAAATCGCTATTCTTGAATGAGGATCGAATGATACCAAAATCGACGGAATGCGACAAGACTTTCCGGAACCGGGAAAGAAACAATCCCCTGTCAATTTTTTTCACCTGTGTCAGGACTGACCAGAGATCATAAATATCCCGGGGCTCGTTTCGTTTGCGGTCCACAATTAACGCAAGCTTATCGGCTGAGATCACCTCAATAGGCAAGGCTTGTATTTGAACTTTCCTTCCGGCCAAATCTCTATAGGTTGTTATGAGCTTTCTTGAGACGGGGTTTGGCAATTCCTCGATTCCCTGGGCAAGATCCAAAAGAAAACGCTTGATTCCCCCGATCTCAGAAAAGCCGCGGTAATGAATCACAAAGCGGGTTTGTGTTCCCGCAATCTGGATCTCGTCAGGGCGATAAGAATAGAAAAGATTGGCTTCTCTCTCAAGAAATTTGTGCACCCGACTGAGGACTTCCCCTATCGTCTCCGGGCTTAACTGCTCGCCTGAGATCAAATTGATATCTTCGCTGAAACGATGATGGGCGAGATAAAGCTTTTTGATCGCTGTGCCGCCGTGAAATGAAAATTTTTGAATCAGTTTTTCCGAATAAAGCGCTGTAAGATACCAGTCCAGATGATAATCCTTTTCAAGGGTCTGGGGCGAGACGCCGATTCTGGCGCTTTCAGATTCAATTTCCTGATAAGAGATCATATCTTTTCTTTAGGTCATTAAATTTTTCTGGATGCCCACTATATCAACATTAATCCGCAGATGCCATCGGTTAAGATACCGCCCCTCTTGTTTTGAAGTCGGATCCAAAAAGGCAAAACTCGCCGAGGACTGAACCAACTCGTTTAATTGATTAACGATTCCGCGTGATCCAAGATCAAGTTTCTCCATCAGAAAACCAAGTCGCTTCACGGCTGCTAAGGAATCGAAACGCTTTGCATGCTCAAAAAGTTTGGAGGCATTGATCTCCTTTTTCGCAAGCCATAACCCACGAGCTATTTCAGAAATACCGCCGGAAAGATCAGGACGATCCAGAGTGTCCAGGATGGTTCTCTCAAGATCACTCACGCAGACTTTCTCTTCATTGGTCAC
>CAYJTB010000023.1:0-34066 GCA_964372875.1 uncultured bacterium | reverse complement strand
CGGGTTTGGTTGCCATCACAGTGCCTCCCGGATTGGTTGAGTAATTATCGTTCCCGGCCCAGACAGGGACGGGGGAGATGGCAAGGGAAACCGCCATTGCCAGGACTAAAAGCCCATTTAACTTCTTTCCTCCTGCTTCAAACCTCTTAATGATTCGTGTTTTCATTTTCCTTGTACCATCCTTTTCTTTTTTTTGATTTTTGTTTCATTGGAACCAAAATCTCATTCCTTAAATGAAAGATACCCCCCCCTGAAGAATTACAAGGCCTCGGAGCGAGATGTTATATCTTGCTGTTTCTTAAGGGTGTTACAAAGTCAGGGAGAGGAAAGAAGAAAAGGCTCTCAAGCACCAAGGCGGTGCCTGTCAACTATCTTTTCTTAGGCTGGGTGAGATTTCTAGGAGATAAAATCCGGTCGAGTTGGACCGCGCGTAAAAACTTTTTTTCAAGGACAACTTGGCGAAGCGTTTTGCCGGTGCGCACGGATTCTTTCACGCACTCCGCGGCTTTGGAATAACCGATGTGGGGGTTCAGCGCAGCGGCGATGCCGTAACTTTCCTCGGCGTACTGACGGCAGCGCTTTCGATCGGCCGTGATCCCGTCAATGCAAAACGTTTTCAAAACCCGGCATAGATTTTTAAGAATTTCGAAGGATTGAAAGAGATTGTGAATAATAACTGGCCGCATCACATTCAGCTCCAGCTGGCCCGCTTGAACGGCCATTGCCACTGCATGGTCATTTCCTAGGACTTGAAAGCACACTTGCGCCGTCACTTCCGGCATCACGGGATTGACTTTGCCGGGCATGATGGAAGAACCGGGTTGGCGAGCCGGCAAATGAATTTCAGCGAGGCCTGTTTTTGGCCCTGAACTAAGAAGCCTTAGATCGTTTGAAATTTGAAGGAGTGAAAGTGCGTAGGCCCGAACGGCGCCTGAGACGCCGGCAAAATCTCCGTCCGACTGCATGAGTTCAAAGAGATTTTTTCCACTCCTCACAGGAAAGCCGGTGATCTTTTTTAAATTTTGAATCACAAGACTCCGGTAAGCCAAGGTCGTATTAAGACCCGTCCCTACCGCGGAGCCGCCGATGCCAAGTTCCAAAAGATTTTCTCTCATTTGTTCAATTCTGAGACGTCCTTTTTCAAGCTGCCTTGCATAGCCTGAAAATTCTTGGCCTAAAGTGATCGGCGCTGCGTCCTGTAAATGCGTGCGGCCGGATTTTACAATCTTGCGGAATTCATTGGCTTTTTTCGCGAAAGAATTTTCAAGCGGTTGGGAGGCAGCGAAAAATTCTTCTGAAAGCCTGAGCGCTGCAATCCTCATCGCGGTCGGGACCACGTCGTTAGTCGACTGGCCCCTATTGACGTGATCATGAGAGCTTAAAAATTCGTAATCCCCTTTTTTCCTGCCAAGGATTTCAAGCGCCCGGTTTGCAATCACCTCGTTGGTATTCATATGATAAGAAACCCCGGCGCCGGATTGAAGCGCATCCGTTACAAATTGATCGTTGAATTTTCCCGCCATGACTTCTTCTGAAGCACGGATGATCGCCTTGGCCCGCCGGGAATCCAAAGCTCCGCGTTTGAGATTAGCTAACGCACAGGCTTTTTTGATGGCTCCAAGGGCCCAAATGAAGACGGAGTGAAAACGAAGTCCTGAGATAGGAAAGTTTTCTACTGCACGAACGGTTTCTGCGCCGTAGTAGGCGTCTGAAGGAACGGCAACCTGTCCCATCGAGTCGCGTTCAACGCGGGTTCTCAACTTTGAGGGTGGCATGAAATGTTTTCGCCGGATTATTGAAACTGGGACAGAATCTCGTCGACCGAGGCCTTGCCCCTTTTAGCGATCGAGTCTACTTGGATTTTTTGCGCGCGTTCATGGAAAGGTGTGCGTTCATGTTTATAAATCACGCCCAGAGGAACCGTCTCCCGGTCGAGCGCCAATTGAAACGCCTTCACCCGGTCCGTGGGATCGTGTTCCGGTCCGAGAAACCGGATCCGCTGCGAGATGGGTTTGTACGTGTCATGAAACGTGGTGCAGGGACTTAAAACTTCCAGCAGGGCAAATCCCTTGTGTTCCACTCCTTGAATAATTAAATCCGTAAGTTCTTTGGGCTTGGCCGAAAATCCGCGGGCCACAAAACCAATATCATAAGCAACGGCCATCGCCACGGGGTTGAGCGGCTCGTCCAATTGGCCGTAAGGCGTGGTGCCGGTGGAAAAATTCTGCGGCGCAGTGGCGGAGCCTTGGCCTTTGGTGAGTCCATAAACCTCGTTGTCCATCACGATATAACAAACATCGATATTTCTCCTGGCGGCGTGAGGGATATGACCCACGCCGATGGAATAGGCGTCGCCATCTCCACCGACTGCCAAGACTTCAAGATTGGGATTCGCAGTTTTGACTCCGGTTGCCACGGGAAGCACGCGGCCATGAACCGTATGAAAACCGTAAGAGCGGACATATCCGGAGAGACGGCCCGAACAGCCGATCCCTGCTACTACCACCAAATTTTCCGGACTGATTTGTTTGGTCGCAAGCATTCGGTAGATGCAAGTGAGGACTCCAAAATCTCCGCACCCCGGACACCAGACGGGGTGAACTTCTGTTTTGTAATCCTTAGCCGTTAAACCTTGTGCGGGTGTTTCAGACATGACTCTTGAACCTCCTCAATCTTCTCTAAAATTTCATTCGGGGTAAAAGGAAGACCGGCCACCTTATTGAGTTGGAACACATCCATGAGATAGCGGGCCCGGATTTCCTTTGCAAATTGACCTGTAAAATTAAGTTCGGGAACAATCACGACTTTGACCGAGCGGAGAAAATCACCCAATTCGTTCGGCATCGGATGAAGAATTTTGGGATGAAACGCAGCCACGCGGTAGCCTTTCGCATTGGCCATCGCAATGGCTTCTCTGATCACGCCTTCGCTCGATCCCCAGCCGACAATTCCGATGTCCGCATCCAGCGGCCCGTAGCGACGGAAAAGATCTTGGCCTTGTAAAAGAAGATTGAGTTTCCGCCAGCGTTTTTCTGTCATCTTGCGGTGATTGGCGGGCTCATAACTGAGTTCGCAGTCTTCGTCGTGTTCAATGCCTGTGGCGGAAAACCCTCCGCCTTTGGTGCCCGGAAAGGTAACGGGCGAGACACCGGATGGGGTCACGCGAAAACGTTTAAAGTGTTCGAGCTCGCCTTCCGTGGGACGAAGAACTTCTTCAAGAGGCACTTTGCCTGTATCAGGTTTTTGAACCGTTGCTGTCCGCTGGGCCAAATATTGATCCGTCAAAACAATGACAGGCATTTGGCAACGGACGGCATAATTGAATGCGCGGATGATTCCATAAAAGGCGTCTTCAACACTGGTGAGTGCCGTCACAATCCGCGGCGCATCGCCGTGGCCTGCCGAGATTGCATGTCTTAAATCGCTTTGCTCTGTTTTGGTCGGCATCCCGGTACTTGGTCCCGCACGCTGGCAACTCACAATCACGCAAGGCACTTCGGCCATACTGGCCAGTCCTAAAAATTCTGTCATGAGATCAATCCCAGGCCCTGAAGATGCGGTCATAGCCTTGGCCCCGGTAAAAGCAGCGCCTAATACCATTCCGATGGCAGCGATTTCATCCTCCGCCTGAACCACCGTTCCGCCGAAACGCGGAAGTTCGCGGGCAAGGAGTTCCATGATGTCGGTGGCCGGGGTAATCGGATAGCCCGCATAAAACCTCATCCCCGCTTGAACCGCGCCTAATGCAAGCGCTTGGTTTCCTGAAAGCACCAAACGGTTCTCGTTTTTTTGCGCCTGGGTATAGTAATCATCTTTTTTGGTAAGATTTTTCTCGGCCGCTTGATAACCCGCCTTCAAAGCCTGAAAATTAAGATTAAGAATCGCCTCGCCTTTTTTTCCGAATTTTTGGCGGAGGATGGTTTCAAGAATGGGATAATCAACACCGAAAAGTTTGGATAAGATGCCGAGGAAAATAATGTTCTTGGTCAGATAATTCCGCAGTTCGAGTTTCGCCATCTCGGAGACCGGAACGCCGTAGAGAATGGCGTTAAGGCCCTCTTCGGGCTTGGCGGAGCTTGAATCAAAAATGACGACGCCGCGGCCGTCCTTTCTGAGATCTTTGGCGTGACGGTCATAGGCTTCTTGGTTGAAACAAACTAGGACATCGATTTCGCTTCCTTGGGAAAGCAAAATTTCTTTGGATGTGCGGACCTGAAACATCGCAGGGCCGCCTTTGATTTCAGCGGGATAAGAACGGAAGGTATAAATCTCTAAACCCATCCGGGCGCAGGCCAGCGTTAAAATCTCGCCGCAGCTGATGACACCCTCTCCTCCTTCTCCGCCGATTCTAAAAACAAAATCCGTCTTCATCCCGATGACTCCTTTTCATCTTCTTCCATCAAGGGCTGACGATAAGAATATCCGCGTCCGACTTCGTGCCAAAAACCAACTTCCGACTCACCTAATTTCCAGCAAAGATAAACCACGCGTCCCTGGTAAAGGGTGTAAAAATCCAACAGCCCTGAATCAATATCTTTAAGAAAACAACCCATGCCATGGATTTGATCGAGCAATTCGTAAAATAGATTCGCCTCTTCATTGTAAGCTTCGATTTCCTTCGTCACTTCGGGCGAGGGAGTTTTTTCATTCTTGCGGGGATAAAGAATTTCCAAAGCGTCAATCTCCGCTTCCTTGGCTAAGATATCATGCTGTTTAGCCTGAAGCTCGAGTATGAATTCGGTTAATTGAGGGAGAAGCCGGTTGGCTTCTTCGGCCGTAAAAACTCGTAATTCATTCATTTCTCCCATGAATCATCTCCTTGTTCGTACTGAGCGATCGTCGAAGTACTAGCTAATACGACTAACTTCAGTACCTTCTTGAACTTACCAAATCTCATTTTATACCTGAATTATAGCATGATTGGGAAGGGTACGGCAGGGCGAAGATAGACTTTAATTAACTATTTATTTAACAATAGGTTACAGAGTTCCGCTGACTTTTAACGGCAAATTTGTTACACTACCGATTCTCTGACGGGACGTAGCGCAGACTGGTAGCGCACACGCTTGGGGTGCGTGGGGTCGAGAGTTCAAATCTCTCCGTCCCGAAATTTACTTGGGTTCTCCGCCGAGGGCGGATCCGCCTCTGGCGGGAAATCTGAAGCGAAGGCCGTCAAGGCCGAGCGGAATGCCGAAAGCATTGAGCTTTCGGCCTGCCGTCCCGGCCATTTTTTTCCTTTTTGCTGGGCACACACATAGAAAAGGCGGACATAAGTTTTATTATGTCCGCCTTTTTGTTTTGAATTCGATGGGACCGGCCTACTTCAACGAATTCTTCAATTCAGATCCGGCTTGGAAAGCGGGAACCTTTCGGGCCTTGATCTGGATTTGCTCTCCTGTTTTAGGATTGCGACCCAGACGGGCTTTGCGCTGCTTCACAGAGAATGTCCCAAACCCAACTAACTGGACTCTCTGACCTTTTTTGAGACTGATCTTAATCGCCTCAAAGGTGGTGTTCAGCGTTTCAATGGCTTTGGCCTTAGAAAGCTTTAACCGTTTCGCAAGTTCATTCGCTAGTTCTGCTTTATTCATTTAGCACCTCCTTTCCTTATCGTGTTATTGGAAATTAATATTGCTTCCACTCTTCTTTTGCATCACGCGATAACAAATCTTCGACAGCCTTCAGGCAATCTTTACCTTTAAATAGGACATTGTGGACTTCAGACATAATGGGAAGATCAACCCCCGCCTTAGCTGCGAGACTGACAACGGCTTCTGCGGAATCCACACCTTCCGCCACCATTTCCATTCCCGCCAAAATCTCTTTAATTTTTTTCCCCTGGCCGAGTTCTCTTCCGACGCGCAGATTACGTCCGTGACGTGAAAAACAAGTGGTCATGAGATCGCCGACGCCGGAGAGTCCAAAAAAAGTATTGGGATTTGCTCCGAGCCGGATTCCAAGTTTGGCCATCTCAAAAAGTCCGCGTGTTAAAAGCCCTGATTTTGTATTGTCGCCAAACCCCAGGCCGTCGCAGATTCCGGCCGCAATCGCGATCACATTTTTGAGCGCCCCGCCAAGTTCGGTACCCACCACATCGTTTTGAACATAGACTCGAAAACGTTGATCGCGAAGGGCATCGCGCGCGCTGACTGCTGCCTGCTCATCTTTGGAGGCAACCACTACCAGCGTAGGAACTCCACGGGCCACTTCTTCGGCATGAGAAGGCCCTGATAAAATCACAAGTTTGACCGGGCCTAAAATGGATTCCACGATTTCGGAGGGCCTCAAGCAAGTTTTCTTTTCAACTCCCTTGGCTACACTGACGAGGACTTTTTTGGAAAGATCGAAGTCTTTTAATTTATGAAGGACGTTACGCAAAAATTGCGTCGGGATCGCCAAGATGAGGACTTCACCGAAAGAGACTGCCTCTTGCAAGTCGGAACTGATTTCCATCGTGGAAGGAAGAGGAATGCCGGGTAGGAATTTCTGATTTTCTTTTTTTGATTTAAGAAGCTGGGCGTATTCGGGAAAGGCGCTCCACAGAAGAGTTGGATTATTTCTTCTGTGACTCAAAAGCGCAAGCGCGGTTCCCCACCCGCCATCACCCAAAACCGAAACTTTATATTTTTTTTCCACTCAAAATCTCTAGAAATTTAAAGGTTTTTTGCGTCGGTAATGTAGCATGCCCGAAGGTGGCGGTCAATGAAAAGAAAGAATTAATTTTGCCAGGAGGTTGACAACCGGAAAAGGACCAAGGCTAACACCGTCCCCACCCCGTCGGCCGCAAAATCTCCGAAACTTCCCTGCCGGCCGGGAATGAAGCATTGCACCCACTCGATCAAAGCGCCGTACAAAAAAGAAAAGCCGGTTATTTTTCCATCCCCGTAACTTGAAAAAAGTGGCCGGGGGGAAAAACAGGCTGCTCTAAAACCTAAAAGGGCGAGGAGGAGAAAGCTGAAGAAGTGCAGAATTTTATCATTGGCATAGAAAATGACTAGGGGAAGCCGATGGGCAGGAATCGTACACGCAATGAAAAGGAAGACTGCGTAGCCCGCAAAAAGGGCCCACCAGAAGGATTCAGCGGGCTTCTTTAAAACGTTCAAAGAGGCCTTTCTTCTTAGGGATCGCGGATGAATTCTTATTTTCTTTGGCAAGCTCTTGCAAAAGCTTGCGTTCTTTATCACTTAACTTTATGGGAATTTCGATTTCAATGCGCGCCACCAGATCTCCCCGGCCCCGGGTTTCTAAAAAAGGCATTCCTTTTTCTTTTAAACGAAAAATTTTTCCTGAAGGCGTGGCGGCGGGGATTTTTAGATTCGTATTTCCATCCAGCGCGGGTACCGTGACTTCACCGCCCAAGACCGCAACGGTATAAGGAATCAGAAGTTCACAAAAAAGATCGTTGGCTTGGCGCTCTAAAATGGCGTGAGGCTTTACCAGGATCCGGATATAAAGATTGCCGCGAGGGCCTCCGCGCTCTCCTGCTTCTCCCTCCCCCGTAATTTTAAGACGCGAATCTGAATCAATGCCCGCCGGAATTTTGATGCTGAGTTTCCGAGTTTTAGGGGCGCGCCCTTGGCCGCGGCAAACGGAGCAGGGTTTTTCAATCTTCTCCCCCATTCCTTGACAGCGGGGACAAACCCGGCGCAGCGAAAAAAATCCTTGAGTCATTCTGATTTCGCCGGCGCCACGGCATTCAGAACAGACAAATTTTTTAGAGCCTTTGGCGGCGCCTGTTCCCTCGCAGGAACTGCAGGCCTCAAGTCTCGGGATCTCTAAAGAGACTTCTTTACCCTTGAAAGCCTCCTCGAGCGTAATTTCTACGGAGGCTTGTAGATCGGCCCCGCGGTGCGCCTTCGTACCCCCGCGCGAACTGGTGCCAAAAAAATCATCGAAAAGATCGCCGAAGATATCTCCAAAACCGCGGAAGGCATCTTCAAAACCCTGAAAACCCTGAAAGCCTCCGCTTCCGAGCGAATGGCCGAACTGATCGTATTGCGCCCTCTTTTCAGGATCGCTTAAAACCGCATAGGCCTCCGCGGCTTCTTTAAATCTTTCTTCGCATTCTTTGTCGCCGGGATTCCGGTCGGGGTGAAACTGGAGGGCTAATTTACGGTAGGCCTTTTTGATGTCCTCGCCCGTGGCCGTTTTAATAACTCCGAGCACTTCATAATAATCACGTTTTGTCTGCATAGCCACGGACGGGTTAGGTAAGCTCTTCTTCTTTTTCTTCGGTCTGGAAAGATTTATCTCTCGGGCGGACACGAACCCGGACTTTTGCAGGGCGCAAAACCCGGTCATGCAGGAGATATCCCGATAGGACTTCACTGACAATCACGCCTTCGGGTCCTTCCTCTTCCACTTCGTCGATCGCATCATGAAGATGCGGATCAAAAGGAAGCCCTAAGGAGGATTGACGCTTGAGCCCTTGTGCGGTTAAGGCATCGAGGAGTTGTTTCCAGATCATTTGAACGCCCAAGGCCACGTTCTTATCGACCGATTCAGAATGCGCAAGGGCCCTCTCAAAATTATCAAGAACAGGGAGGAGATCTTTCAATAGTTTTTCTTGGCTGAAGCGGATAAATTCTTCCCGCTCCTTGCCCAATCTTTTCTTGGCGTTGTCATAATCGGCAGCCGTGCGAAGCGTCCGCTCACGCATCGACTCAAGCTCATTGGCCTGATCGAGTAATTTTTGATGTTCATCCTTTGAAAGAGTGACCGAATCGCTATCTTGAACCTTGGATTCATCTTCATCTTTCGGATGTTTTTCCATGAGAGTTTAGGAACTCCCTTTGGTTAAGATATCGCCGATAGATTCAGACATCTGGTGCACGAGCCCCATGACTTTTCCGTAACGCATTCGTCGAGGGCCCAGGATGCCGACCGTCCCCACTTTTTTTCCCCGCCAAAGGTAGCAAGAACTGACAAGGGCGCAATCCCAAATTTCCTTGGGCAGGGCATTTTCTCCGATGGCTACATTGACGTGGGCGTGGGATTTTTGCTGTTTGAGCAGATCCAAAAGCCACGATTTTTCTTCCAAGGCTACAACGAGGGGCTGAAATTTTTTGAAATCTTGAAATTCCGGCTGATTCAAAATATAGCGTGAACCTTCGACAAAAAGCTGCGGCAATTCCCATGCTGAAAGACTTTCCCGAACGATCTCAAGGGTTAATTCATAAAGCCGTCTCAAAGAATCGCGGCTGGACTCAATCCTCTTGAGAAGTTCCTCTTCCAAAGATCCGATGGGCCTGCCGCTTAATTCCTGATTGATAAAATTTCTGATGCGCTCGATTTCGGCGTCTGAAACAGCATCCCCCATTTCCACAATGCGGTTTTGCATCAAACCTGAGGTGCTGCACCAGACCGCAAACACATGGGTCGAATCGAAAGAAAAAAGATTCAATTCTTTTAAACACAGTTCCTGCAAAAGGGGCGATGTGACCAGCACCGCCTCTTCGGCCATGGCGGAAAGGATCCGAGAGACTCGGGCCATGAGACCTTCAAGATTTTCTATCTTCGCCTCAATTTCTTGAGAAATACGCTTGAGAATTTCTTTGGAGACCGGCTCTTCGGTAACGATTTCTTTGACATAAAAATTGTAGCCTTTATCTGTGGGGAGCCTTCCTGCGGAGGTGTGCGGATGGGTGAGGTACCCCTTGTCTTCCAAAATGCCCATCTCGTGGCGCAAGGAGGCGGACGACAAATGGAGACCGCAGTGCTTGGCCAGGGCGGTGGAGCCAATCGGAAGGGCCGTCTCAATGTGCGCTTCGATAATACGAGCTAGGATTTCTTTTTGTCTGAGGGTTAAGTATTCCATAAGAAATTCTTGGCACTCTGCATATAAGAGTGCTGAGGCAATTTAGCACAAGAAACGAGACTTTTCAATAAGGGGAAACCTTAGATCGGAGAGACTTTTCCTAACAAACCCTGCAGGTCCGCTTTGTTCCGGCGGAAGAGTTCCAGATCCTCTCGTCCTAAAATATGAGACGTCGCGTCCGCGGCGAGGGCGAACTGTAAAAATTCGTATTCTAAAAATTGATAACTTCGAACCACACTTACAAATTCACGCGAAACCAGGTTGAGGAGATACAAAACATCTTCGTTTTGAATGGAAGGTCCCGCGGCCAGAGGAACCGGGGATTTTAGTTTCAAATCCAGTTCGAGTGAAAAATGACTCTTGGGCTCTTTTTCATATCGGAAAAGGGCGTTGGATTTCTCAAACGTATTATGAATCCGTTCATCAGAAGCAAGGAGTACCTGAGTTCTTCGGCTGAGCTGATCAGCCAGAAAATCACCCAGCCTGATTTCTGCGACAGAAAATTCGGTCTCCCAAGATTCGAGGTCTTTTTCCAAATTCATTTCTTTGGGCAAAGGAACGCGCTGGATATTTCCCTCGCCGTCGGTGAAAGACAACGGAATGATCCGGACAATGCGGGGTTGTTCAGAGGCAAAAGAGATGATAAAAAAATATTCCGATTTGGATCCGGGAGGAAGTTTGACGGCCCCTTCCGGCATCTTGGCGGCATCATAATCCACCGTCACCGGGGCATAAACCAAAACATTATTTCCTTCAAGGGGCGTGCTTCGCATCTCCCCCAACTGCCAGCGGATGCTTTCTTTGGGGACGCGTTTCAAATCAAGATAGAAAAGAGCCTGGAAAAACTGTTCATCCATGGGCTCTAGGAAGTAACGCTGCACTTTTTTGACCATAGGCAATTGGTGCATGGCATCAAAGAAGGTCCGAACCGGACGATGCCAAACCAAAGCGCGGTTCATTTTAATCTCGTGGAGCACGCGTTTGCGGTATTCGTCCCGCGAGATGTCCCAAAAGCGGACCCGCTTAATGTCATCCACATAACCGATCAAAATAAGCTGCAGGCCGGTTTCATCCATATCCGCCGCTTGAAGGGCATAGAATTCTAATTTGCGGTGGGTACTCAAGATAACGCGGGAGATCGAAAAAAGGACGTCCTCCACCTGCTCAAGCGCCTCGGGCGCGGGACGGAAGAGATTTTCCAGGTCCTGGATTTTTAAATTTCCTTTGGAGAGGGCTTCCTTAAAATTGGTGACGAAAAGTTTGCGGATAGGAAGAAAAACACCGATGGTTTTTCCGGTAATCCTTGCTTCGACTTTATCGATGCCGTACTCGGTGCGGCAAATATTTTGAATCGTTTCTTGGACTTTATCCGGGGCATAGGTCTGGGTGCATCCTGCCAGAGACAACCCCATCCATAGAATCCCCAGACTTGCGATTTGTTTTGCCCATCTCATTTTCATCACCAAATAAAAACCCCCTTACGCGGGGGGGCCTTCCCTATTTAAATTCTACCACGCCCTGAAATGGCGGTTATTTCGATTTCTGCCCATCTCCGTCTTTGTGAGTTCCGCCCTTTTCTTCGCCCCACTTTGAAAAACCGCTGGTCGTGAGGATACGCGGATTTGCTTTTCCGTATTCTGCAAAGATGGCCTCGATCTCATCATACTCAAGTTCTCCCTTTTTAAGAAGTTCTTGAGCGAATCTCTCAAACAAGGGTTTTTCCTGTACTAAAAGCGCTTCAACCTCTTTCAAGCATTCCTGGATAAGCCGATTGGTTTCCTGATTGAGAGCATGCTTCAACTCTTCAGAGAGTTGAGTGTCAGGAATCACGGTAAAATCTCCGACCAGACCGGTCTTGCCCATGCCAAATCTCCAAACCATCATGTGCGCCAGATTCATGGCTGCCTGAAAGTCCGCAGCAACCCCGTTAGACGTGACACCGAATTTTTGTTTTTCACCCACGTACCCGGCGAGGTAACATTTAATGTCCGCCAAAATTTTTTCCCGGTCGTCAGCAAACCATTCTTCCCGGGGCTGGGGATGCACGACACCGAGGGTTGATTTTCTAGGGATAATCGAGGCCTTAAAGACATCGTTTCTGGGATGCAAAAGAAACGTGGTGATAAGATGCCCCGTCTCATGATAGGCGGTCATTTCTTTTTCTTTGTCCGTCATCCTGATCCGGTGTTTGACTCCGAGCTCAATTCTCTCGATGGCATCGCTAAGATCTTTAAGAGTAACGACGTCCTTACCGTGCCGGGTCGCGATCAAAGCGGATTCTTTCACAATGTTCTCAATGTCCGCGGGCGTCTTGCCGACGGCCTTTCTCGCCAGACGGGCCACATCAATCGAGGCCTCGTGTTTGACTTTACTCAGATAAAGACGAAAGATCGCTTCTCTGCCTTCAAGGCTGGGCTTCATGATATAAACCTTCCGATCAAAACGTCCGGGACGAAGAAGCGCGGGGTCCAACACATCTTCTGGCGCGTTGGTGGCGCCGATCACTACGATGTTTTCTTGTCTTGAACCAAGACCGTCCATTTCGACAAGCAACTGGTTTTGAGTGGTATTGGTTTCTGCGCCGCCGAATTGATTGAAAGTGCGCGTGCGGCCCATGGCATCCATTTCATCGATGAAGATGATGCAGCCGCCGAATCCATAGGCAAGGCCCTTGGCTTGGGAGAAAAGTTTTCGCACACGGCTTGCGCCGACACCTACAAAGACTTCGTTGAATTCGCTGGCCGCCATTGAAAGGAAAGGGAGTCCGGCCTCTGTTGCAATAGCCTTGGCCAAATAGGTTTTTCCGCATCCTGGGGGTCCGATCATGAGGATTCCCCGCAGGATTTTTCCGCCGATTTTTTTCAAACGGGAATGATCTCTGATTAACTCCACCACTTCCCAGGCCTCTTCTTTGGCCTCGTCAATTCCGACCACATCTGAGAAATGGACATTAACTTCACGGCCCTTCACGCCTTTTTTATCCAGGGTGGTGAAACCATTCCTCAGAACGATTACATAGAGGTAAACGAAAATCAAGGCATTGACCATCACCAAGAGGATCGAAATAGGCATCTGAGCCAGGGTGATGTTGCGATAATAGCTCTCGAGTGACATCATTCCATAAATGGAAAGAACGATAAGAAGAATCACACCTAAAGTAATAAAAATCTTTGTACGGTGATTTAAAAAATGCATTTTGAAACGTCTATAGTGATTCATAACTTTCCTTATCTTTTTGGGTTATTTAAGGTTAGGAGAAAATTCCTTCAAAACCCTGGTGAAAGAAATATAACCTTTCGCCCTACCCCTGTCAAGGAATGCCCGAATAAATATCGGCTTCTTCGCCTTCATCCTTGATCTCTTCTTCCTCGTAGCCAGGTTCCTCCTCTTGGGCTACGGAAGTACCTTCCATATCTTCCGGTTCTTCCTCTTCAAACCAAGCCGGGTAATCTTTCGCGGGTTGGCCTAGATTTTCAGAGCCAACTTTGAATTCTTCCACGGGTCCCTCCCCTAAAAAATTTTCCTTAGGGAAAAGATCTAAAGTCGGAACGGGCGGTCCTTTTTTTCCTTCCGCTTCCTGCCTCACTTTTTCTTGGTAGGCTATAGGGTCGGTTTGAGTATTCTGAATCGAATCTTTTTTCTTAACGACCGCTCCCAAAGAAAGGAAGGTTATTCCTACGAGCAAGACAGCTAGGAATCTCTTGGATATTATCATAGTTGCATCCTTAGTAGAGAGGGTAACCTCTGGGAGCCCAAAATACAATTAATGCCGTATACCCGAGACAACCTTTTTATCGAAATGGCGTCTGAGATAGCGTCCCGTGTGGGACTGGGGAGTTTCCATAAGTCCTGCAAGCGGGCCATGATAAACCACATTTCCTCCCCCTTCGCCGCCCTCCGGCCCCAGATCGATAACCCAATCCGCACATTGGATCACTTCCATATTATGTTCAATGACCAGAAGGGAGTGGCCCCGGTTGAGGAGCTCTTCGAAGGCCTCCATCAAATAAGAGATATCATGATAATGAAGACCCGTCGTGGGTTCGTCAAAAAGATAAAGGAGCCGCTCGGTCGCGCGGCTTCCCATCTCGCACGCAAGTTTGAGTCTCTGCGCCTCCCCTCCAGAAAGGGTTGGGGCGGGCTGGCCCAGCCTGAGATAACCCAAGCCTACTTTTTGAAGCATTCCCAATTTTTCCCGGATGCCGGGGCGGTCTTTAAAAAATTGGATGGTTTCATCCACCGTCATTTGAAGGACATCGTCGATGTTTTTGCCGAGGTAACGGATTTCTAAGACTTCGGGTTTGAATCTTTTTCCTCTGCACGCTTCGCAGGGAATAAAAACATCGGCTAAAAAATGCATCTCCACTTTGATCCGCCCACCCCCTTTACATTCTTCGCAGCGGCCGCCTTCGATATTGAAAGAAAAATGGCGGAAGTTGAATCCCGCGCGGCGAGCTGCCTCTGAACTTCCAAAAACGCGGCGGATATCGTCAAAGGCCTTGAGGTAGGTGACCGGATTTGACCGGGGTGTACGGCCGATGGGGGTCTGATCAATCAAAACCATCTCATCGATTTGTTCAAAACCCTCGATCGCTTTGACTTCTCCCAAATCCTGCACTGGCCTCCCCCGCCATCTTTGATAATTTTGATAAAGCACATCGTAAATGAGCGTACTTTTTCCCGAACCCGAAACTCCCGTCACCACGACAAATTGCCCTAAGGGGATTTCTAGATCCACGGAATGAAGGTTGTGTTCTTTGGCCTTTTGGATTCTGATGGTTTCCTTTAAAGGCAAGGGTGTTTTAGTTTTTCGTTTTTTCCATCCGATCTCGAGTTTGCCGGCCAGATAACTTCCCGTCAGAGAGCGGGGATCGCAAACTAAATCCTGGACCTTCCCTTGAAAGATCATCTCCCCGCCTTTTTCTCCTCCGAAAGGACCGAGGTCCAGCACCTCGTCTGCGGCCTCAATCATCGCCCGGTCATGCTCGACCACCACGACGGTATTTCCCAGATCACGCAGTTCCTTAAGAAGCCGGATCAGGAGCTCATTGTCTCTTTCGTGAAGACCGATCGAAGGCTCATCTAGAACATAAAGCGTATCCACCAACCCCGAACCCAAGGAGGTGGCCAGATGAATGCGCTCCACTTCCCCGCCCGAGAGGGTGCGGGACAACCGGTCGAGTGTCAGATAAGTGAGGCCAACTTCTTTGAGGAAGCGGAGTCTTTTTTTGATCTCAAGAAGGACCGGTTCCACTTTTTTTTCATCCTCAGGATCCAGACAAAGCTCTTCAAAAAAAGAAAAAAGCTGACGGATAGGAAAAGATGACAGCTCGGCCATATTTTTTCCCGCAACGCGGACCGCCAGCGCCTCGGGCTTGAGCCTTGCACCCTGACACGTGGGGCAGAGGACAAACCTGCGGTAACGGCTCAGAAAAATCCGCACATGCATTTTGTAAGTTTTGGTCTCAAGGTAAGAAAAGAAATCCTGGACACTGAAAAATTCTTTTTCGTTTCCTGTGCCTTCCAAAATCAATTTTTGATGCTTGGGGCCAAGGTCCTGCCACGGAGTTTTTAAGGGGATTTTCTGCCGCCGGCAAAAACTAAGAAGCTGACGCAATTCCCAATGGGCGCTGGGTTTGGTCCAAGGCTCAATGGCGCCTTCTTCGATGGTTTTCCGTTGATCGGGAATGACCCGGTCCCAATCGATCGTGATCACCCGGCCGAAGCCCTGGCACGTGGAGCAGGCTCCTAAGGGGCTATTGAAGGAAAAAAGATTGGGGGCGGGCTCACGGTAATCGATCTTGCACTGATCGCACCGAAAATGTTCTGAAAAGAAAAGCTGTTCTTTTTTTTCGTCTTCTTTAAATACACCGATCTCCCCTTTTCCAAGTTGAAAGGCAAGTTCCATGGAATCGATCAGTCTTTTTTGCTCTTTGCGCTCGGAGGTAAGACGGTCCGCCACGATCCAGATTTCTTGGGTGTCTTTTCCGGGCTTAAATTCCAAGAGAGGGATCCGCCCGCCTTCTTCCACTACTTCGGTGAAACCTTGGCGGCCCAATTCGGGCAGAAAGGTTTTAAAATGGGCGCCGCCTTTTTTCCCTAACCGGATCGGGAAGAGGACGGCAATTTTTTTGCCCCCCCATTTCCGGAACAAAACCTCCGCAACTTTTTGAGGGGTTTGTTTTTCGATCCGGTGGTTGCATTTAAGACAATGGGTTTTTCCGACACGCGCGAAAAAGACCCGCAAGTAATCATTGATCTCGGTTTGGGTACCTACCGTGGAACGGGCGTTGGTGATAACATTTTTGGCCTCGATCGCAATGGCAGGCGGGATGCCGGTGATGCCTTCAATCTCGGGCTTCTCCATCCTTTCCAAAAATTGACGGGCATAGGAAGACAGAGACTCTACGTAACGGCGCTGGCCTTCTGCATAGAGGGTATCAAACGCAAGGGAGGATTTTCCGGAACCGGAAACGCCTGTGACGATGTAAAACTTCTTGTGGGGAAGGATTAAATCGAAATTCTTAAGATTGTGGGTACGAACTCCTTTGAGGACAATGGCATCCAAAAGCTAATCTTAACATCTCCTTCCTACTGAGCCTGTTGTCTTTTTTCAACTTCGGCGGAAAGATATTTTTTGATCAGACCGAGTATTTTATCCCCACCCAAAACGCTGCGGGATTCGGCGGCAAGTTCAACCGTCGTTTTCTTGTGCCCCTGTCTTTTGACGATGAGTTTGGCTGACCTTAAATCAGCGTCATTAAGACTGGAGTAATTTTGATTGTGAATGACGATGTATCCTTTTTCCTTGTCGGTAAAATCCATTTCCCAGTCGGGATCTTCGTTGATCGCCTCGATGGTCCGGAGATAAACCAGATCAAAAGGCAAAGGGAACTCTAAAACTTCCTTGTGCTCGACACGCACCTCTGAGGAAGTTGTTTTACAGCCCGCTGCAGCCCCTAATAAAAAGAATAAAGCCATAAGCGCAAAAACTTTTTTCATTTCTTGACCTCCCTTAGACTTTCCCGGTGAGCCTTACGAAGAACCCGTTTTTATGGAACTCGTTGACCTTCCTGAGGTCATCATTAAAATCGGTGAAATTATATCCGATTCCGAACCGAATATAATCATAAATTTCGCGGTCGATTTCAACCAAGGGGCCATGCTTCAGGGCATAGACCGAATCCAACTGGAAGAGCATCCGGTATTCAAGCCCGAGATCCCATTTTCTGATGATGTGATAATTCAACCGGTTGACCCACAAAAAGGTGTCCACCCCATACCGGTAACCATCGGGCGTTTCAATACTTCCAAGCCGGTAGGCAAGTTTCTCAACCATCTGCACGGTGCGGGTGACTTCATAACCGCCCTCCACCGCAAAGATATGCGCCCTTTCATCCCAGGCAAGCGAGCCTGAATGCGTTCTTACAAACTGGGCATCATTAACGATTTCATCAAGAAAGGTGTATTTGGCCAACCAGTTGAGCCGGTTTGATTCTATGGGCCGGTACGCAAAGCCCGCGTTTAACTCCGTGAAGCGGCCTGCAAGGTCCCCGGGTTCCAAAAGCCGGGAGTTGCCGAAATTGACCCGTCCCAGAAAACTCAAATCTTGATTTACTTTCCATTCCACAGAATTTTGAGTCACCCATTGGTTAATCTTAGGGGCGGATTGGCTCAAACGGACTTCAGCCGTTTGTGCAAACCTGAATTTTTTAGGATTCCTATAACCCCACGAGGTGGAGACCGTATTATAATTATTGCTCTGCGCCTGGTTATCGATCGCCACATCACTGAGGGTTCTAAAATCATCGGCCTCCAAACGCCTTCTTTCCAACTTGATACCCAAATCCCAGCGTTCCTTAATATTCGTATCGTAACCATAAATATCGGAACTCCACACGCCCGGGTCCTGGGTGTCGCCCACAAACGTGGGGACGAGTGAGCGGGAAAGATTCCCCGTGTGGACCGAGTGTTCTCTTTCGGAATAAATTCTTGAATTATCCGTCAAGCGGTGACTGGTGCCGATCGAAGTGGAAACTTGATTTTCTGCTAAACCAACATCCCGCACTTTAAGTGTGGCGTAGCTCGTGGTCTTCATATCCTGCTGGGTGCTGATTCCAAAAAGGGTCGAGTCGCCGATGGCGCCTACCATTTCTTCAAAATAGACATGGGTCCGGTCACCGATTTTTGCCTCCAGTCCCGGCCCTGCTTGGAGATTGTCTTTACCCGTAAAAGTGTATTGAGCCCGCACGTAAGGAGTCAGCCAATCGGAGACACGGCGTGCCACTTTAAGCCCCACGCCATTTCTAAAAGGTTCTTCGGAATAAAGGGAATTGACCCGGTTATTCAAGGGGATGTCCAAACTTTGGTGAAGGTATTCTCCTGTGACTTTCCAATTGGCATAATCAAAAACCGCCTGTCCGGTGGTCGATTTAAGTTTTTCAAAAGGGACGGAGATATTGTGAGTTGCCAAAGGCCGCAACTGGGCCGCGACTTCAGTTAAATCCTGACGGCCGAGAATATAAAAGTGATCGGAGAATTTGTATTTAGACTGTATGCCGTATTTGCGGTAACCTTCCTGGCTTTTGATCCGGTCGATGGAAAACCCGGGCTCGACATTTTGAATGTATCCCGAAAGATCCATCTTCTCAACCGGTTTGGTTTCACCTTTGACAAGGTAGGCTTTTTCACGCGGCCTTCTGCCCCTGATAGGCGACTGGTTTTGAAAACTTAAGCCTCCGTCATAGGAAAGCCCCTGCAGCCCTTGCTGCAGCTTGGCCTGCGCAAATTCTAACGTTACCTTGGTGTGCCTGCCGGTCTTGATGACGGCATCCACCGCGCGAAGGTCATAATCTTGATTCGCCCGTTTTTCTTCCACGGCGGTTCCGCCGATTCGGATGTGATCGCCCATGTGGGTGTAAGCGCGGATACCCGCTGGGTTTTCTTTGAAGACGTCAAAACTGTAGAACTCATAATCCACGACCAAAAAAACAGGATTTCCGTCCAGGATGTCATTGGCAATGATGGTCTGGGCGGCGGCCACGGATGAAAGCGGCTGCTTTAAAAGGATCCTCCCCTGCTTGTAATCGATTTCGTAATCCTGGCCATTGACCAGGTCGCGGCTGTCGACCGTGATGTCCTGGATTTTATCGCGCGTTTCCACCCTGATTTTTTCACTGCCTGAGATGATATTCCGGTTCCGGAGGTAATAAAGCGATCCGCCCGTAGCGCGGAATTCTATATGGTCGGCACGTGTGTCGGATTTGGAATAGAAAAGATTGATGGCCCGCTTGGGATCGCCGTACTTGGTCGTAGTAAGCGTTTCATGATGAATTTTAAGACCGGACAGCGTCCTATTGTAACGGCCGAGCTCCGTGTCCGTAAAATTGGTTTTGTAACTTCCCCACTGGAGATGAGACCGGTCCATCTCTACCAATAAGAAGAGGCGGTCTTTGGTCTCCTGGCCCTCGTAGGAAATCTGCGAGTAATCGCCGTAAATAGGATAGTAATCATCGGGGTCAAGCTGGGTGAAGAATTGCGATCTCTCGTCGCTTGTGTCGTAGCGGCTTTTGACCAAAAACTTTCCTTTGATTTTGGCTTTCAGATAATAGGCCAGTCTTCCCTCGTTATAAAAATCTTCTTGATACGTATCATCCCTGCCCACGGTCTCTTGATTTCCTTTGAAGATGTTTTCTCCCAATTCTTCTTCACCTAAGGCAACCAGGAAGAAGGAACTATTTTTCACTGTGATTTTTTGTTCTTGGGTGAGGGTGTCACCCAAGTAGTTGACGGCACTCACCGAAATGGTTTTCTCGCCGGGTGTGGTATAAAATTCCTCTTCAAATTCGCCCTCCGGACCGATATCGATGGGATTTCCATCCAGCATCACAAGCCGGCCCGGCTCGGTCTTTCCATAGATCCTTAAGGTAGGCTTGGCCACGAGCGAGATACTCCGCTTTCCGTCTCGCGTAATGTTGAAACTTCCTGTGGAAGGAATCTCAAGCGGCTTGTCTCCTTCCTGGGTGACTTTACTCATGACGCGGAAAAATTTAAGCACGGTCCAGTCTTCATGATCCTGCGCGTCGCGGACGATGAGGCGGTAAGCGTAAACCCCGGGGCGGATCATCTCCCCCGTATCCGTCATCCCGTTCCAAGTGACAAAAGACGGCGGTTGGGCAATTCCGACACCCGTCCAAATTTTTTCTCCCATTTCGTCGGTGACTTCAAGACGCCACCCAAAGATGTACTCTCTATAATTGCTTTGAATTTTGAAAAAGGGCTCCCTTTCAAGACGCCCCAATCCTGTGCGCAGAATGTCGGGTTCAAGAGAAACGCGGAGAACGGGGCGGGTCCTATCAATGCCTTGCGTGACCCACATATGAAGGCCTTTGCGGAAATCATCAGGAAGTGCTGATTCCGGAAGGTGCACGGCGAAGCGGATCTTACTGAGAATGCCGGGCGTGGTCTTGATCAAAAGAGATTCTTCGCTCACAAATTGAGTGCCCGGAGGCAGAGTATGGCCGTCGATTTTTACGATATGCCTCCCGGGTCTTACGGCCGGAATATGAAATTGCCCATGGATATCCGTCACCACGCTTACCCCATATTCCGTATAAAGCCCGACTCCGGGAATTCCTAATTCTCCCGGGCTTTGTTCTCCATCCTCATTGCGGTCATCGAAAACTTTTCCCAAGACCGTGCCTTCATCGAAAAGCGGATCGGGTTCGACTAAGATCACCACATGAATCGTATCGGAAAGCGTCTGTCCATTGGCTCGGGCACTAATGATGACTTCATAACGTTTGCCGGGTTTGGCCCCCAGATTGACTAAGATAGGAAAATCAAAGATCGCATCCTGTGCCCGATGCAAATTTCCCAAACTATAAATGAGGGATCCGTCTCTTTCGGCGACGCGGCGTCCATTTAAAGAGCCCCGGCTGGAAAGAATATCAATGCCCGCAGAAGCTTCAACCACAAGTTCCGCATTCGTAATTGTGTCCGCGCTGACATTTAAAACCTTCAGGGCAATCATAGATAGCTGGCCCGGATGAAGAATCCGCGATGATCCTCCATTAGCAGGTTGTAAAATAATCGGTTGAGTGCTGACGGTGCCTTCCATGGCATCATAATCCACCTGACTGCCTCCTCCAGCATTAGAAGGCTGAATCCTTAAAACAAAAACTACTTGTTCAGTTCCATTAGGCGCGATACCGCTGACGGAGAGACGATTAAATGCTGCGCTGGTAGCAGCTACAGCAGCGTTGAGTGCGCTAATTAAAACGCCGCCTGTTGTTTGGAATTCAATCCGGATTTGACCTTCGTCTCCACCGTCCAGGGCATTCGCCCGCACCAGCCCGCTGAAAGATACATGATTCCCCGGCTTGGCGCCCGCAAAAGTTTGAAAGGTAAATACACCGACAAAGCCACCGCCTACGGTAGTGGCTTCATCTAATCTAAGAAGCCGGGTACCATCTGGAGAAGCGGTCGTTGTGACAATACTGATTCCTCGGTTGGCTGTGTTGTCCCAGTTCGTGCCGATGGCCTGTTCAAAACTGGCATTGTTTAAGATATTTGTCACACCTGCAAGCGCGGGACGGGAAAATGCAAAAAGGAACGCAAACAAGATAAAATTTATTCGGTGATGTCGCTTCATTGACGATTAATAACGCCTCAACGAAAACGCAACACCCACTCGCCAGTCTTCGTCAGGCCACGGTGTTCCATCCCCTTGTTTCCAATTTCTAACTTTTCCGATCGCAAGGTATTCGCCGAAAACTTTAGTTTTTAAGAGCCACTCGTTATTTACGAATTGATAAGAACGGAAAGGCATCCACCTAAGACCCACGGCCAGATAATAACGGTTGTCCGCCGGGTTTGAGAATTCGGAATTGGACGTCATGGCCCACCGGAGGTAAGGCATGAGCATCAGTTCGTCATTGAAGCGATTTGGAGGAAGGTCCATGAGTTTTATTTTGAGACCTAATGACACCGTGCTGTCCAGAATCGCTGCCTCAAAAACTTTGTGGGTCGTGAAATTCGTATCTCTCCAATTGTAATTCCCGTAATATTCACCCCAGACATATTTGACCAGAAAACCTTCCAGGCCTGTTTCTTGAACTTTTTGGTCAGGCGACGGGAGTTCGATCCCCCATTCGTAGAAGATGTCGACACCAATGCGCGTGTCAAAATCACGGATGTTGGCAATTTCATCTTTCAAGTTCCTGCGTTCCATATATTGAATATAGAAGCGGTAATTTTTGGCGAACTTCAAAAGCGGGATAGATCCCCAAGGTTTAAAGTTTTCCAAAAAGCCCGACCGGGCCAAAGGCCGCCACTCAAGACCGGCGTTCAAATCCAACTGGTTTCCGCCGTCGTTCCCGGTAGCCTCCGGTGCAATGACCATCTCCACATAAGGATCAAGGGTATTGTAAGGAAAACGAATTCCTTTAAAGACAAGACGGTTCGTCCAATATCCGACCCATGAATTCCATTTGCGTTCCGCTAAATTGGTGTTTCTCCAAGTTCCCTCCCCAAAGGATTGATAAAGAATCGGTTCTCCGGAGGAAATGCCTTGAATCGGGCCAAACAAGGCTTCGCCGATATTGAGTTGATCCGCCCACTTTAGCGCGATTTCTTCTTCTTGTTCGAATTGGGCTTGGGTCTTAACTTCTTTTTGTTCAGGAACCGGCTCTTTTTCTTTCATTTGATCCGCCAGAGCCACCGCCTTTTGAAAATCTCCTCCCTGCATCTCAATGAGCGACTGGACCTGGGTAATTTCCGCCTGGGCTTTTTCGAGCGTAGGAAAACTTTTATTTCCCACCCAGAATCTTTCTTGGCTTACTCCGTGGGGAGTAGAGATTGTAAGTTGGGTGATCGTAACCCCTTGATAAGGAATTGTTTTCTTTTGGGCGCGGATCCATTCACGGGCTTGATCCACGGATTGAATATCTCTTAAGACCTGAGTCCGGATGGCGTTGGGGGCAAAATCACTGACCACCGCAACTTTAGAATTCCAGGAAGGAGCCGCCTGTTCAAGAACAAGGAGTCCTTCTGTTTGGGTGGTCTTATAATGCTGGCGTTTGGAGGTTGCTAAATAAAATTGATCTTGGAAAAGAGAATTGACCGGTGATTCAGCGGAAGCCGGAGCTGCCGGAACGGAAGAAGTAACCGATTCTTGCGCACGCAGAGAAAACGCGGGCGTCAAAAAAATAAAACCTACAATCAGCCATGGGGTGTAGGACCGCATAAGATTTGGCGCATATTATAGAGACCAGGTTTACGACCCGCAACAAACTTCGCTGCCGCCAAAGCCCCGCTTGCAAAGGCATCCCGGGAGGTGGCTCGGTGCGTGATTTCGATGATTTCTCCGTTTCCAAAAAAAGAGGTCGTGTGTTCTCCTACGACATCGCCGCCTCGCAGGGCGTGAATACCAACGGTACCCTTCTTTCTCTCTCCGGTCTCGCCTTGCCGTCCAAAGAGAAAGGCGTTCTTCGGCTCCCACCCTTTGGCCTGGGCAATGAGGCGCGCAAGCTCCAACGCCGTCCCGCTTGGCGCATCTTTTTTCATCTTATGATGGGTTTCCGAGACCTCTATATCGTAGCGCTCATCTAAAACTTCGGCGGCCCGGCTCACAAGTTCAAATAGAATATTTACACCCGTACTCATATTGGGAGATTGAAGGATGGGAATTTGTCCTGAAGCATTTTTGAGAGACGAGAGGGTTTTTTCAGAAAGCCCGGTGGTCCCCAGGACGAAACCAATTTTGAAACGAAGCGCTGCCTCCAGATGTTCACCCGCCGCACTCGGATGCGTGAAATCAATCAACACCTCAGAAGATGAGAGCGCTTCTTTAAAATCGTCGGTCACTTTAATTCCTAAATTGCCTTTTTCGATTAAAGAACCCACGTCTTTGCCGAAATCAGCGGCGCCTTTTTTTTCCAAAGCTCCTGCGATTTCTAATTGAGGATCCTGGGCGGCAAGCGCCAAAATTCTCCGGCCCATTTTTCCGCCGGCCCCTGCGACCGCAATTCTAATTTTTTTCATAGTTCAACTTTTGCATTCCGTCATTCTGAGCCGCGTAAAGCGCGGTGAAGAATCTACATGCAGATCCTTCGTCCGCCGAAAAATAGGCAGACTCAGGATGACAAATTGTTAAATGAGCTCCAAATCTTCTAAGACTTCTTTCAACTTCTTTTTATTCTCCGCCGCCATTTCGCAAAGCGGCAGTCTCACCTCGGGACGGATGAGGCCCATCATCGCCAGTGCTGTTTTTACAGGAACGGGATTGGTTTCAATAAAAAGATTTTTTGAAAGCGGGTAAAGTTTCCGGTGCATTTCCCGCGCCTCGTCCGGAAAGCCGTTCAACATGGAATGAACCATCTCACGAACCATTCCGGGGACAATATTGGCCGTGACAGAAATCACTCCCTTTGCGCCGATCGATATCATGGGAACGGCCAGAGAATCGTCTCCTGAAATCACGGTGATGTCGCAGAGTTCGAGAATTTGATCCGCTTGATCAAGACTCCCGCTCGCCTCTTTAATGGCAACGATATTAGGAATCTTTGAAAGCCGTGCTACGGTCGGGGGGGTAAGCGACACCCCGGTCCTGGCGGGGACATTATAAAGAATAAACGGGATGTCCACCCTGCTTGCCAGATAACGGTAATGACGGTAAAGCCCTTCTTGGGTGGGACGGTTGTAGTAAGGAGTCACCACCAAAACACCGCCGGCCCCAACCTTTTTTGCGTGACGGATTAAACCCAGCGCTTCTTCTGTATTATTGGATCCCGCGCCGCACACCACGGAGACTTTTCCTTTTAAATATTCCACCACCGTGGACATCATCCGCCGGTGTTCTTCATGGGATAGCGTGGCCGACTCACCTGTTGTTCCTACAGGAACCACGACATCGGTACGCTGATCGATATGAAGTTGGAGAAGTTTTCTGAGCGAGCGCTCGTCGATCTTTCCTTTGGAAAAAGGCGTAACAAGTGCCACCATCGAGCCTGCAAAGAGAACGTTTGGTTTTTTAGCGCGATTCATGGTTTTAATTTTCCTTCAAAAACAAGCCGGGCCTTTCCTTCCAGGTAGACATTGTGGATCTTTTCGCCTTTTTTTTCAAAATTAATCGTAAGCATTTCTCCGCCGCGCGTTTTTACCCGCACAGGCGGTTTCACACGGCCGATCACGGCACTTACGATGGCAGAGGCCGTAGAACCGGTCCCACAGGCTAGCGTATTGGCCTCGACGCCCCGCTCGTAAGTATCAACCAAAAGGGTGTAGGAATCCTTCACTTCCACAAAATTGACATTGGTGCCTGCCGGGGCAAAATTTTGATGATTACGAATAGTGCGACCCATCTCCGTCACGGGAAATTCAGCAAGGGTTTTTACAAACATCACCACATGAGGAACGCCCACGCGGATAAAATAATAAGGCAGCTTGCGGCCGTTCAAGGCTATTTTTTCTTCTCCACTCAAATCCTCGGGATCCATCAAACGCACCCGGACCTTGTCGGCGTCCACCGTGGCGTCAATCATCCCGGCCAGTGATTCAAAACATTGCTTTTTGGAAAAACCTAATTTTTCGTGCGCCAAAAGAGAGATACAGCGAAAGCCGTTTCCGCAGGCCTCGGCCTCCGAGCCATCCGCATTAATGATCCGCATCTTGTAATCGGCCTTTCCGGAATTTTCCAGAAGAAGCAGCCCGTCGCCGCCGATTCCGAAATGCCGGTCGCAGACTTTGCGGGCAAACGAAGGGGCGTCGGCGATTACCTTTTTCCGGTTATCCACCGCCACAAAGTCATTGCCTGTTGCTACCATTTTATAAAACATAATTTCTTTCATAAAAAAGACGGAATCTTTTCTCCCCGGATCAAATCCGCATTTACCTCGCGCTTGCGGATCACAAAAAATTTATTTCCTTTGACCATGATCTCTGCGGCGCGCGGCCTTGAATTGTAATTGCTCGACATGGAAAACCCGTACGCCCCGGCGCTCAAAAATGCCAGCTCATCCCCTGACTTAAGCTCTTGGATATAACGGTCCTTCGCCAAAAAATCTCCGCTTTCACAGACAGGGCCTACCACGTCGTAAACCATTTTCTTGGGCCTCGAATCTTTTTTAAGCGGCCAAACTTCGTGATGAGAATCATACAAAGTAGGCCGGATCAAATCATTCATTCCCGCATCAATGATCGCAAAATTTTTCACGTTGGTTTGTTTGACATACAAAACGCGCGTGACAAGGACTCCGCCATTTCCCACAATGAACCGGCCGGGTTCAAAAATCAGACGGAATTTTTTTCTCTTAAAAAGAGGGCCCAGTTGCTCGGCATAGGCCTCGGCGGTTTGAGGCTTCTCATCGGAATAAATGATCCCCAGCCCGCCGCCTAAATTAAGGAAGCGGATGGGGTGGCCTTCGTTTTCAAGTTGCGTGATAAAAATCAAGACCTTGCGGAAGGCCTTCACGAAAGGATCGCCTTCTACAATCTGAGAACCGATATGGACATGAATCCCGCAAAGAGAAATCCAAGGATATCTGTCCTTTTTGATAAAAAGGGCGTGCGCGCGGTCCATATCCATCCCAAATTTACTTTCCGCTTTCCCGGTCGCAATATAAGCATGCGTGCGTGGATCAACACCCGGATTGACGCGCAGCGACACCTGGACTTTTTTTTCCAGCCGCTCTGCCGCCCGGTGAATCTCATCCAGTTCAGGCGCGGATTCTACATTAAAAAGGAGAATCCCCGCTTTGATGGCGGCTTCAATTTCTTGCCGGGATTTTCCAACGCCGGCGTAGACAATTTTTTTGGGATCACACCCTACTTTAAGCGCGCGGAAAAGCTCGCCTGAAGAAACAATATCAAGCCCCGCGCCTTTGGAGACCAGGGCTTTTAAAATCGCGAGGTTCGAATTGGCCTTGATGGAATAACAGATCAAAGGATTCAAAGAGCGAAAGGCACTTGTGAGTTTTCTGTAATGTTCCGTGATGGTCTTGTAACTATAGATATAAACCGGCGTACCGACGGAGTCCACAATGTCCGAGACCGAAACTTTTTCACAATAAAGTTCGCCCGCTTGATAATAAAAATCGTGCAGTCTTATATCTTTTTGAATTTCTTTTTCCAAGACTGAAGGCATCTCTTCACCTGTGTAGGATGGGTGCTTCCCAGGGTTTTCTTCCGGAGCAGGGAGGCCTTGGGATTTAAAAGTTTGTAAACGTTTTGATCAAAGCGAGGAGAAAACTTTCGAAATTCTCCGAGGGTTAATTCCGCGAGTTTTTTGCCAACTTCCGTGGCATAGCGAACAAGTGCGCCGATTTTTTCGTGGGCCTCGCGGAAAGGAATCTTTTTCTCCACCAAATGTTCCAAAAGATCCGTCGCATAAAGAAAATCATCTTGCCCCACCCAATCCGAAACGCCTGGGGCGATTTCTGTCTTGGAAACCGTGAGAGCCAACGTATCAAGCGCCAGTTCCGTCTTATGGATCGCATCAAAAAGACCGGGTTTGTCTTGCTGCATGTCCCGGTTGTAAGCCAAAGGCAGGCCTTTCAGCATCGTAAGCGATGACATGAGATGACCGAAGATCACACCCGCACGGCCGCGGGTGAGTTCAAAAACATCCGGATTTTTTTTCTGCGGCATGAGGCTGGAGCCTGTGGCCACGGAATCATCCAAGGTAATGTAATTAAAGGCCTCCGAATTCCATAAAATAAAATCCTCCGCAAGGCGCGAAAGGTGCATCCAAAGAATCGAAAGCGTCGACAAAATTTCCACGATAAAATCGCGGTCGCTGACTGCGTCCATGCTATTTTCACTGATCCCGGAAAATCCCAATTCCTTAGCAAGAAATTTTTGATCAAGCGCAAGTCCTGAACCCGCCAATGCAGCTGCGCCTAAAGGAAGGACATCTAATCGACCTAGCGCATCCCCCAGCCTTGCTGAATCGCGTTCAAGCATCTCTACGTAAGCCAGAAGATGATGAGCTAATAGCACAGGTTGTGCGCGTTTTAAATGGGTGAGCCCTGGAATGATGACTTCGCCGGACTTCTGGGCAAAATTCACCAGTGATTTTTGGAACCCCGCAATTTTTTCTCTTACCGCGGGCAACTTCTCTTTTAAATAAACGAGGGTTGAGGTCACCACCAAATCATTCCGTGACCTTCCGGTGTGGATTTTTTTAGCAAGCGGCCGTACCCTTTTTTCAAGCTCGAGCTGAACAAAGGTATGAACATCCTCCACATCTTTGAAAGCCGCTAAAGGATTTTCATGGGAATGCTTTATCTGGAATTTTTTTCCGATGTCCCGAAGCGCCGAAACAAGCCTCTTGGATTCGGAAGCGGAAATAAGCCCGACCCGCGCCAGCATCTTTGCATACGCCTGGTTCACGCGGACTTCGGCCTGCAAGAGTTCTCCGTCCACATAAAGGGAATAGGAAAAACACTTCACCGTGGAATCGAGTTCTTTTTTGAACCTTCCGCCCCAGAGTTTCATAGGTATTCAGAAGTCAGAAGACAGAGGCCGGATGTCAGAGAAAGTCCCCCATCGGTCCATGAGCGAATACAACATAGCACCGGCTTCATCGTAACCTTTGTCTAAAGCTTCACAATCCTCCAAGTTTAAATATCCGCAATCCTTATTCCCGTCCTCTTCCGTCTGACTTCTGCCTTCTTACCTCTGACTTCATTCCTTCATAAGGAAGACCCCAGATTTTCATAAACCCGGCGGCAGCCGTTCGGTCAAATTGGTCCTTTTCTGAATACGTAGCAAGCTTTTCCGAATAGAGCGAATAGGGAGACGATTTGCCGGCAGGGATTGCGTTGCCGGGCGTCAACTTCAGACGCACCTTGCCGGTCACCCGGTCCTGATTGGATTTAAAAAAACTATCGAGCGCCTCCTTCAAAGGAGAAAACCAAAGGCCGTAATACACAAGCTCCGAGTATTTTTCCGAAAGCAGCCTCTTATAATGAAGGAATTCACGGTCCATCACAAGCCCTTCGAGTTCCTCATGGGCCATCAGCAAAATCTCGGCGGCGGGGGCTTCGTAAATTTCACGGCTCTTGATACCCACCAAACGGTTTTCCATTTGATCAAATCTTCCGATCCCGTAGGCGCCGGCCACATTTTCTATCTTTTGGATGAGTTCGACAAAAGAGGTCCTGTATCCGTTGAAGCTTACAGGAACGCCTTTTTCAAATTCAATCTCGATATAACGCGCAGTCTTGGGTGCACGCTCCGCCGATCGGGTAATCCGGTAGGCCTCTTCGGGAGCTTCGGTCCAAGGATCTTCTAAAATTCCCGCCTCGATTGCCACGCCCCAAATATTTTGATCAATGGAAAACGGGCTTTTTTTCGTGGCTTCGATCGGAATGCCGTGGGATTTCGCATAATCAATCTCTTCGTCGCGGGATTTAAATTCCCATTCCCTTAAGGGCGCAAAAATTTTAAGACTTGGATCAAGCGTGCGGACTCCCACTTCAATCCGAACCTGATCGTTTCCTTTGCCTGTGCATCCGTGTGCCACGGCGCGGGCTTTTTCTTTTTGGGCAATCCTGACCAAATGTTTGGCGATGAGAGGACGCCCCAACGCTGTGGCAAGCGGGTATTTGCCCTCATAACGCGCGTGCGCCCAGAGTGCCGGAATGAGGAAATCGTGGGCGAATTCTTCTTTCAAATCTTCAATATAGATTCGGGTGGCGCCGCCCGCCAAGGCGCGCTTACGCAAAATGGCTGGATTGCGGGCCTCGCCTAAAAAGGCTGAGAAACAAACCACGTCCATTCCATAATGGTCCTGAAGCCAGCGCACCGCGCATGATGTGTCCAAACCTCCCGAATAAGCTAAAACAATTTTCTTCATAAACATTCCCCCCCTACGTCATTGCGAGGAGGCCCGAAGGCCGGCGAAGCAATCTTTTTTTCTAGAGGTTGCTTCGTTCGCCACAGTACTTTGGCGGACTCGCAATGACAAATTAAGTACACAAATGAACCAAAATAGCTTTTTGGATATGAAGACGATTTTCCGCTTGATCAAACACAATGGAAGACTCGCTTTCCAAAACATCATCCGTAATCTCTTCGCCCCGGTGCGCAGGCAGGCAATGCATCACCTTGACTTCTTTGGAGGCGGGGCGAAGCATTTCAGTGTTGATCTGAAATCCGTCGAAACTCAGCATCTTTGTCTTTCTTTTATTCTCTTCTCCCATACTGACCCACACGTCCGTATAAATGAAATCGGCTCCTTTAACGGCTTCCTTCGGATGCTGAAAGCCTTCGATCAAGGCCTTGCTTTCCCGTGCCAGCGCTTCAGCTTTTTTTAAAATTTCCTGGCTCGGTTTGAAATCAGCCGGTGTCGCGTAACGAAGATGAGCGCCTAGTTTTGCCGTAAGAAGCAGAAGCGAATTCAAAACATTATTTCCGTCTCCTACATAACAAAGGATGGGACGCTTTGAGCCTTTAAATTTTTCGCGGATCGTAAAAAAATCTCCGAGCGCCTGGCAAGGATGTTCAAAATCACTGAGGCCATTGATCACCGGCTTGTGGAAGTAACGCTCAAAGGTTGTGATGGTCTCATGGGCAAAGGTTCTTAAAATGACGCCGTCTAAATATCGTTCTAAAACGCGGGCCACATCTTGCACGGCCTCGCGCACCCCTAGCTGGATGTCCTCCGGGCCCAGGTAAATGGTTCCTCCGCCCATGCTTTGGATTCCTACTTCAAAAGAGACCCAGGTCCGGGTCGAGGGTTTTTCAAAGATCAAACCAAACATCCTGCCGCCCAAAGCCGTACGGAAAGATTGCGGTGAGCGTTTTAATTTTCCGGCAAGCGCAAAAATTTTTTCGATCTGTTCCTTAGAAAAATCGTTCACGGAGATCAGATGGTTTGATTTTTTCATTCTAGTTCCTTAAACACTTTGGCTAAAATTCCCAAACCCTGATCAAGCCATCTTCTTGAAACCGTAATGGCCGGCATAATGCGAAGGACTTTTTCTTGCGTGCAATTAATCAGAAGGCCGTTTTCGCGAGCCCGATCCACATAGGCCTGGCCCGGACGGCCCAGTTCTACGCCGCACATGAGGCCCTTGCCTCGGATTTCTTGGATGGCCTTAAACTTTGTTTTGAACTCGCCTAATCTCTCGCGCAGATAATGGCCCAACTTTTCTGCATTTTGAAGAAGCCCTTCTTTTTGAATCGTTTTAAAGACCGCAAGCGCTGCAACACAAACCAAGGGATTCCCGCCATAAGTGGTCGCGTGAGTTCCGGGCGTTAAAACCTCTCGCTTGATTTTGGAGTTGGCCACGAGAGCTCCAATCGGGACGCCGTTTCCCAAAGATTTTGCGAGCATCATAAGATCCGGCTCAATCCCATAATGTTGATAGGCAAAAAGTTTTCCCGTCCTTCCCATTCCGGTTTGGACTTCATCTAAAATCAAAAGCATGTCTTTTTGATCACAAAGCGCGCGGAGGCCTTTCAAAAATTCCGGCGCCGCCACATGGATGCCCCCCTCTCCTTGAATGGGCTCGAGCATAATCGCAATTGTTTTACCCGTAAGGACGCGCCTCACCGAATCCAAATCGTTAAACTCCGCGTATGCGAAACCTGGAACAAGCGGGAAAAAACCTTGATGAGTTTTGTCCTGGCCTGTGGCCGTCATTGCGCCGTAGGTTCTGCCGTGAAAAGAATGCTTCATCGTGATAATTTCGAAACGCTCTTTTTCCCGGCCGTATCTTCGGGCAAACTTAATCGCAGCCTCAGCGGCTTCGGCTCCGCTGTTACAAAAAAAACTTCGCGAAGGAAAAGAAGAGCGTGAGATTTCTTTTGCCAGTTCCAATTGTTTTAAATTTAAATAATTGTTCGAGATATGCAGAATCTTCCGGACCTGATTTTTGATCGCATGACCCACGGCCGGGTGACAATGCCCGAGCCCGGAGACTCCCCAACCGGGGAAAAAATCGATGTATTCCCTATTTTCCAAATCCCATACGCGCGAACCTTTGCCTTTGACCAGACAGAGCGGCACACGCGTAACGTTGGAAAGAATGCACTCAGAATATCCTTGGACGACCTCTTTAGTTTTCATGAAAGATAAAGAAATGGGTCACAGAACGATTTCAGTCCCGATACCCTCGTCGGTGAAGATTTCCAGAAGAAGGGAATGCTTGATCCGTCCGTCGATGATGTGGGCCTTTTTCACTCCTCCCTGCAGCGCCACGGTACAGGAATTTACTTTAGGAATCATTCCATCGGTAATGATTTTTTTCTTAATGAGATCCTCCACTTCATTGACATGAAGTGAGGGGATCAGGCTCGAAGGATCTTTGGGATCGCGCAAGATCCCCTGGACGTTAGTCAAGATCATGAACTTTTGCACCTGAAGGGCGCTGGCCACTTTGGCCGCCGCCTCGTCGGCGTTCACATTGTAAGCTTCTTTTTTGACATCAATCCCCAAAGGAGAAATGACCGGGATCACATTAAATTCCGTCAACTCGCGAATCGGAAACGTGTTCACAGAGACCACCTCTCCCACATAGCCTACATCGCCGTTGGCTGCGTGTTTGATCACATTTAAAATTTCCGCATCATGGCCGGACATGCCCACGGCCTGGGCGCCTAAGCGGTTGATGTCACGAACGATTTCGCGGTTGATCTGGCCCAGAGTCTCCGCTACCACTTTCACTGTCTCCCGGTCCGTGACGCGAAGACCGTTGACGAAACGCGTTTGGACGCCGCGCTTTTTTAAATTTTCCGTAATGGCGGAGCCGCCGCCATGGATCAAAATCGGACGGATTCCGACGTAATTCATGAAAACGAGATCGTGGAGAACGTTTTCCCTGATCTCGGGATAATTCATGACCGCCCCGCCGTATTTGATGAGGACCTCTTTACCGCGGAACTTCCTTATATAAGGAAGCGCCTCGATGAGGATGCTGGCTTTTTCAACAAGGGTATCCATTATAAATAGTTCACTGATATGAGATCAGGATGAATAGGAAGAGTTGATGAGGACGTATTTTGGCGTGAGGTCGGAGGTGATAAATTCCGCCTTAGCGTATCCTTTTCCTAAATGAACAACAGCATCAAACTCCTTTTTGGCCAGAATGCGCCGCGCTTTCGGAAGATGCGTCGCTTTTAATTTTCCATGCGAAAGAACAGCCACATGATTAAAAGAAATATCCAAACGCTTGGGATCAAACGCGGCCCCGCTCGCACCGATCGCCGCGACCATCCTTCCCCAATTGGGGTCGGCACCGGCCAGCATGGTTTTAAAGAGCATTGAAGTTCCGATTTGACGAGCCGCACGCTCTGCCTCTGTGGGCGTCTTGGCCCCCGTCACTCGAATGGTGCAAACCTTGGTGACTCCTTCGCCGTCTTGAACAAGTTCTTTGGCAAGATAACGGCATACTTCGGTCAGCGCATCCCTAAAAATTCGGTACTGCCTGTCGACGCGGGTAATTCTTTGATTGTCCGCTTCTCCGTTGGCCAGGATGAGGACGGTGTCATTGGTGCTTTGATCGTTATCAATCGCGATTTGATTAAATGTTTCATCCACCGCACGGCGAACTGCACGACGAAGAAGTTTCTTCGTAATTTTTACATCCGTCGTGATGAAACAAAGCATGGTCGCCATGTTCGGATGAACCATGCCCGCCCCTTTGGCAATGGCGCCAATTGTAACACGTTTTCTCCCCAAATTAAACGAAAGCGCGACCTCCTTGGGCCTCAAATCCGTCGTGAGAATTCCCTTGGCTGCCGCCCGGCCGCCATCGGGAGAAAGTTTTTGCACAAGTTTCGGCAGTGCCCTTTTAAACCGGGTGATGGGAAATCTCATCCCGATCAGACCCGTTTGCGCGATTAGAATTTCTTCCGGCTTTATATTAAGGAGCGCGGCCGCGGCGGAAACCGCCTCTTGAACGGCAACCTTTCCCTGAGCTCCGTTAAAACAATTTGCGTTGCCGCTGGAGGCAAGGATCGCCCGGTGATACGCCCCTCCCACCACTCTCATGGATTGAATAACAGGCCAGGCCTTTGCCTTATTGGTCGTAAAGGTTCCGCTCGCAACGGCCGGCACCTGTGAAACAATTAAAGATGAATCGTATTTTTTCTTTTGTTTGATTCCTGAATGAAGCCCAGAGGCAAGGAAGCCCAGAGGAGTCGTCACCGTCCCGCTGCGCCTTTTTTCGAAAATAACTTTTTTCATTAACCTAGTACCTTGTCATTTTAATTTTTAGGGGAACAAGTACTGTGCTGGATTGA
>CAYJTB010000022.1:0-34994 GCA_964372875.1 uncultured bacterium | reverse complement strand
GAAAACTTTCATAAAGAGCTTGGTTGAGGGCATAGAGTTTTCTTTATATCTCCCTTACTCCGATCAAACGTTTCGTCGTTGGGTTGTAAGTGAAAGAATAAGTTTTTCCGTTTAAGGTCAATTGGGCAATCTGTCCATTGGTATTCCAAGCAGCCGGAAGATTTGTCTTGGTTACGGCGGCTGTATATTGATCCGTTTGGTAAGTGACCAGGGCATTGACCGGATCTTGATGAGCTTTGTGATAAAGTTTTGCCAGGATCATCGTCTTTTCAAGAAGATCAATTTTTCCCGTTGTTTGAAATCGTGCTATGGCCCTGCCGATCAGTTGTTGTGTATTTGCCGCCCAAAGCTGGATTCCCTCGGCAAAGTCCTCATGGGGCTTTGTGCCATCACCGCCGTAGCCGGAGAACATGCCGTTGGCGGAGAACATGACATTGGGCGGCTGGGCGGAGACGCTGTGTTCAGATTCGTTATAAGCCACGACGAAATCCCCGGGGGCTCCGGGGACTTCCATCTGCGTATAACCGAAGACATGACCTGACTCGTGGGTAAAAATTTTAACGGCATTCCAATCATCCATAAACATTTGGACGACATAGGGCATGTTCTCTCCGCCGAAGCCGCCGTTGTCGTGATAGAACATAAGCACATCCAGATTTTCAAGGTCCGGCACAACTTTTTCTTTAATCAATTGCTGGATCCGTTTGAGAATGGCTACTTCCATCGTACTGTCTATAAAACCGCCCGTGCAGTCCTTGTTGTGGCAATTACTTTGTTTGAGGAAATGCACAAGCATGCGGTTTTTCTCCCAAAGTTCGGCAGCAACTTGTTTCCTTGCTTCAAACCTGCTGGAAGGTTCGTCCGGCCGCTGGAGGAGTGTCTTTTGGAGGTAATCACCGATTTTTGAAAACCATTCATTCCCGCGCCCCTCTTTCTTCACCGCAGAAACAAGCTCGGCCATGGGCCAGGCCAAGTCGCGCGGCACATTCCCACCCGCCTCCTGGGCTGCTTTCAAACTCATCTTCAATGTCTGATCAGCAAAGAAAGGGAAAATGGAGTTCTTCCAAACCGGATTCATAGCACCTCTGCGCAGACTCCAAGCGCCATGCAGCCAGCCGAGTTTTTCAGCGGCTGTTGCGTAATTAAAATAAGTCCTTAATTGATTGGTAAAATCTGTGAGAGGAAATATGCCCCGGAAAGAAGCGTCAAAAGATCCCGGGCCGATTCGGTAATACTCGGCCAAGGCACCGTCATATAAACCCAGGTCTTGTTTGTCGAGCTGCCCGTTATGGTTGATATCAAAAGAATTGTCTTTCACATCGGCGGCAACTTGCTTAACGAAATTAGCGGGGTTTTGGATCCAATTAAGAAGTGCGTTGGCTTCTCCGATTCCGGCTTCAAGCCGGCCACGCGGATCTAAGGAATCTGGATTGATAGGGGTGATGACGATCTGGCCCAAAACAGGAAAATCCCGGTCCAGCTGGTCAAACGTTTCCTTGGTTTTTGCTTGCTCTATCATGAGACGAATATGGGTGAGTGCGGTTAGAAATTCTCCGGCCAATTTGTAATCAGCCTCCAACTGGGCTAATGTCCTCTGCTTCGAATCAAGACCTGCCGGCATAACGCTTGCGGCGCGTTTAGCTGAAAGAAATTCCTGCGTCTTTTGATCAAGACCGGCATCATCCAAACCTTGATCTTTCAGATTTTGAGGACTCATAAACGCATTGATCTGGGCCTTGATCGTGGCAGAGATTCCTGGCTGAGTCAGACTTGCAGCGAGCTGTTGCAGCAAGGATCCAAAGGTGGTTCTTTTTGATTGGATCGCTTGCTCTATTGGATTGAGCTGGGCAGTCACCAGAGGGGTAAACGCATCAAGCGCCGTTTTCATCTTTCCCCGCTTGTCTTGCATGTCTTGCGACGCGTCCTCCACTCTCTTAAGAAGAGCATTTTGGGCCTTGGTAAAATCATCCGCAATCCCCAGCGATTGGAGAAAGGCAAGGGCATCATCAATCGCCTTTTTTATCTTGGGACGGGGATCAAGAAGAGAAAGATCGGCCGGTTTGATGATTTTCCGGGGAGGCTCTTGGGGAAAAAGTTTGTCTGTTTGTATCACGGTTGTCAGGGTGGCTGCGGTATTGATGTTTGACAAATGCTTGTTTAAATCTGCCAGATATTTCGGGGCTTGTTCTTTGTCTGCCTTCAATTGAGCGAAGGTTCGTTGCTGGGGATCGCCGGGGACAATGCTGAATGTCTTGAGACCATCCAGGTATTTGTTGATGGCGGTTGAGCCGGCGTTTTTGATCGCAAGATTGGCGGTGGCGATAGCGGCGCTGATCTTTGCTTTGGCAGCAGCGGAGAATTGGGGATTAGCCCCGGCCTCGATAAGTTTTCCGACGATGGATTTCAACTGGGCCTTTTTGCTGTCAATCTCTGAAGAGGTTTGGGGAATAATTTTGTTGTTCAGTTGGAAAGTGAAGGCATTGATGGCATTGTCCATTTGAGTGAAGTTGCCTTGGACTCTTTGAATCTCATTATTCGCTCTGGCAAGGAAGGGGGCTTTTAAGGCATTAAAGTCTTCGGTGCGGTAATGAGAGTCACTGCCTGCTTGGGTGCGGCTGATAAAAGCCATTTTGCTTTTAGGTCCTACCTTGTAGTTCACTTCATAGACCTGGGTGGATCCGTTCATGATGGATTTTTGACTTAAATTTGTGATTAATTTGTAATCGGTGCCGGTACTGAAAGCGATCTCCGCTTGTAAGGCTTTGGCAAGGGGAGCTTGTTTAGGATTATTTCCTGCAACGTTGGTCCAGCTTCCGCTTCTAAGAATATTGAAGGATTGGGTGTAAAAGGAACGGCCTTCCGCGGAATTTACTCCATAGAGAATCAGATAAGTTTTAGAAGGGGAAGTGCCGGAAGTGGGGTTGGCAGGTTCATCGAAGATTTTTAAATTTCTCGAATCGACTCCCGGAAAGGAATTCATGATCGCATCCTTCAGGGTTGAAAATGATTTAACGGTTCCGCCCAGGATTTTGACGGGGCTGGTGGGCTGAGTGAGATTGAGGGGTTCCGGGCTTCCTCCGGCCAAAAGAGTCTGCGGGAAGAGAAGCTCAAAGGCAACGAAGGCTGCAAGGAATCTTCGCATGGAACTAGACCGTCACTTTCTTCAAGCGGGCGGTGACGGGGTCGTAGTCCAAGTGGTAAGTTTGGTTGTTGAGCGTAAGTTCGGTAATTCTGTCCTTTCCGTCCCGCTTGATCGGGATTTTTCCCCGAGTGACTTGCCCTGTTTTTGGGTCAATTTTATAGCTTGTGAGATGACCCGGATCTTGGGGGAAAATGGCGTAAAGCGATAAAAATTTTTCCAGAAGAACCGATTTTCCGGCAACGGCTTTTGTCAATGCGTCCGTTAGAAATTTTAAAGTGTCCTCAGCAACCACCCGGCCGAGTTCGGCCAAATCTTCGTATCCCGCCTGTCCGACCCCGACGTAACCCGAAATGAGGTCTTCGGGTGCCGATTCAACGAAAAGAGTCCCATAACCCGGAGGCACTTGGTTAAGGAACCCAAGCTGATGGGTTGTCAGATGGGTAAATTCATGAACGAAAGTTCCCGGATCTCCTAAAGGTTTTATCATCACGACACCCGCAAAAAAACCGTCACCTCGATTGTTACTGGGATTGATCGAAACAACGTCCAGGAATTTTTGGATGTACGGTGTGGCCATTCCTTCGATCAAATTCTTAATCTGTTTCAGGTAGAGATTGTGGCTGGAAAAATCGGCAGAAGTGGCGCCTGAAGGAAAACTCTTTAAGGAGTGGTACACAAGGACCTGGTATTTATCCCAAATCTCAAAAACCAGCTTTTTCCTTTGTTCGTATTGGCTGGCTGTCTCCCCGGAAAATTTTTTCATGGAGCGGACAAGATAATGGGTGCGGAAATTATCCAGCCAATCTTTTCGGTTTTCCCTTTTTGCAATCCTCACAAACATCGCCAGCGATAGGTTGTAGATGGGTTGATACCCCGGTGTGCCGGCGCCGGCCTTTAAACTCACCTTCAATGTTTCATCCACAAGGAAAGAAGAAATGGAATTCTTCAAAACCGGATTCAGAAACCATTCGCGATCTTGCCAGAGACCATCTAAAAGGTTGAGTTTTGCAACCGGAGTAAACGCCTTCAGGTATTTTTTAAGGTAGCTGGTGTAGTCGGTCCAGTTTTTAAAAACTTTTTGGGTCGAGACGGAAAATTGGGCGGCGCCGATTTCCGAAAATTTTTGTTTAGCCTTGTCGATCTGGTCCAGGTCTTTTAGGTCTAGGATCTTATCGCCATTGACGTCAAAACTTGTGTAAAGCTTGGTAGCTATGTCGTTCACAAATTTAACAGGATCTTCCCCCCGGGTTTCCGACAATATCCCCTGCTGAGGCGGGACGGCCGTCTGTTTCAAATTGACGGAAGTGACAGGAACGGGAGGCTGCTTGGTGTTAAGAGGCTCGGAACTATTTCCGGCAAAAAGGGCTTGCGGAAAGACAAGCTGAAAAATGACAAACGCTGCGATTGATTTTTTTACCATCGTCACACTTAAACAACCGTGACCTTAGTAAGACGGCCGCTCGCGTCATAAGTGAGGGAATAAGTTTTTCCGCTCAAGGTAATTTCTGTTATTTTCCCGTTAACTCGTTTAATAGGAACCATCCCCTTCGTCACTTTTCCGGTGTTTGAATCAATTTTAGAAATCATAAGTTGATTGGGATCTTGCGGGTAAAGTGAATCAAGGATGAGGAATTTATTCATGAGGATAGGGCTTCCTCCCTGAGCCGCAGCCCAGGTCAAAGCCCGGCTCAAAAGTGCCACACTATCCATCATGTAATAGGTGACAAGTTCCGCCCATTCCTCATGCGCTGCGGACGCACCGTAACCGGAGACATAATTGTTGTAATTGGGTTTGGATTCATCCCAGAGGGTTTTAAACAGACCGGGTGGATATGGAAAGGCGCCAGGCCCCCAGTTTCCGCCTTCCACGTGGCCGATTTCATGGACTATGACACTCACCCCAACCGCCGTTCGGGCAATAACGATCCCGCTCTTTGGTGAGCCGTAACCATTGGCGGCGGCGCCGATCGTTGAATTGAATTCAATGATGTCTAGAAATTTTTTAACGTAAACCGGCGCCTCCCCCTCAATCAAATTGACGATTTGAGATAAAAGTTTCATGTGTTGTTCGATAAACGAGCGTTGGGTAGAGTCAATAAGGCCGTCTAAAAAACTGATCTTGGTGTAGTTGAGGAGGATCCGAAACTTCTTCCAAAGATCCGTGACGATCCCGAGTCTTTTCGTATGTTCTTGGTCGGTTTCAAGACGCAGCTTTTGCACGCTTTGGTTGATGTAGCCCTGCACCATTGTGTCATAGGCATCGATACGGTTACTCCGTTTAAGAAATCCGATCGCTGTTTCAAGGACACGATTTCCTCTAGAAATCCAATCTGCGGCTGACAAACTTGTATCAAGCGTTGCCTGCATGAGTGAGGGGAGTGCGGATTCTATGGAAGAAGGGAGGGTCCGCTTGGCATCCAATGTGTTCCAAAAAACACCGAGGGCGTTGTATTTTACTGCGGCGCTGCAGACACTCAAACATTGATTGACGACAATCATGGTTTGTTCGGCCACCCAGGGAAGCGCAGCATCCGCATTCCAGGGAAGGGTTTGATTCTGGATCATGTTGGACAAAGCGGATAAATTGGCTAATCTCGCTGCGGGAGTGGCGGCGCTAAGGGCCCCAGTCAGGGCGAGGTTGAAACCCCAAATCCAGTTTTTCCAATCCTTGAAGAGGGCCTGAGTGGAAGCCGGCAGATTTGACAATCCGATTTCATCCACCATATAAAGAGCCAAATAAATCTGTGATGCGTCCTGCTTTGTTATCTTTCCGTCTCCATTCACATCCAATCCTGTGACGGGCAGCTTGGAAGCAACGCGATTCACAAAATCAGGAGCGGCGGGCTCAGTCATCCCAGCAAGTTCGACCAGCATATCCCCCTCGCCTGTGTACCAATCAAGCCCTCCGCGGAAATCGGGTTCCGGGACTTGGGAAAATGGGGTCAGTTGCGGCTCCGTGGGAAAAGCGGTGCTCAATTGGTCGTATTCCGCCTGCGTGGTGATAGCGGCAACCTTGCTTTCGTAAGTTTGAAGCGCCAGGAGGTGAGTTTGCAAATTTTGGTAATCCTTTTCAAACTGATTCCAGTTTCTCCTGGCGCGCGAAAGCGTATCTAACCGTATAGGAGTCAGGGTGTTTAACCGTCTCCCGATGAGTGTTGCTTGGATGGCGGCATCCAAAGAGGCGTCGTCATAACCATTCCTTTGAGCAAAGGTTGGATCGATGACATCTTTAAATTTTGTAAACATCTTCCCCTTGACGCCCGTCAAAGCTGCGAGCTGGGTTTGGAAGCTCACGGCCTTGCTTAATGAGGATTTGAACCCGGCCTTGCTTGCCTCCATTTCCTGTTTGAGATCACTTGCCTGGGCATCCAGCTCGGTCGTAGCATTGCTTTTGATACCGCTCATTTTTGAAATTTTATCCTGGATAGATTTGATCGCATCCTTGGTCCGGGTGGAAAGTGAAAAGATAAGACTGCTCATATCGCCGCCTTCTACAAGAAGTTTATTGGCGGCCTCAATGGCTGTTTGAATTTTGGACCTGGGATCCAAAGCGGAAAGATCGGGGTTGCTTATAATTTTTTTAGGAGGTTCTGTGGGAAAAACGGGTTTACCCAAAGCAAGCGGTGTCTTCGCAAGAAGGATTTTTGATGTGTAGGCATTAAGGGCCTTCAAGTATTCCTGGGCCTGTTGGTTGTCTGATTTTAATTGGTTGAAGGCGCGGGCCTGGGGATCAAGGTCTGGCGGCACCGGGGCTGAGATCTTGTAATTATCTAAATATGTTTTAATGGCGGTATTAAGAAGCGAATCGGTCAAACCCTGACTGGTTAGGTTTGAAGCCGAAATAAAACTTTTGATTCTGGTTTTCAGATCACTTGAAATGTTGGGATTTGTTTTTAGGGTGTCAAGTTTTCCGATCAGAGATTTTAATTTGGCCTTTTGGTTATCAATGTCTGCGGAAATTTTGGAGATGATTCCGTCTAATTGAGGAGAGAAAACTTTAACCGCATTGTCCATTTGAGCAATACTGTCCTGAACTTTTTTGATCGCATCATTGGCTTTCTGAAGGAAGGGCGCCCGGAGAAGGTCGACATCCTCCGTCCAGTAACGATAATCATTACTTCCGACTTTCTCGCGGCTGATCACAGCTTCTTTTTTTAATCCGGCTACTTGGTAAGCCACTTCATAGGTCTGAATGGATCCCAGGGTGCTGGACTTGGAGGATAAGCTCTTGATTGACTCATAAGAAATGCCGGCGAAGAGAGCTACTTCTCCCTGCAAGGCTTGATTGGCGGAAGTGACGGGCTTGGGCGTAGCGTTGGGGATAGGATCAAAGGTCCAACCCGTTGATTTTCTTGCAATGCTTTGGGAGTAAAAAAAATCCCCGTTTTCCTTTTTAACGCCGTAAGTGATCGAATAGGTTTTAAAACCGTTGCCCGAAGGGACGGCAGGATTAACGGGCTGGATGAGGATCTTTACCTTTTCCGGCGAGGTATTCAGGTAATTGACAACGGCTGCAAGGATGCTGGGATGAGTTTGGCCCCTTACCGAACCCAAGGAAACGAGGGGCCGCGGCGGTGAGCCCGGAGCAAGAGGCTCAGAGCCTCCTGCAAAAAGAGTTGGAGAGAAGATAAATTGAGAAATCAGGAATGCTGACAGGAATTTTTGCGTTAAACCTTTTCTAAAGATTTTTGTTGGATACATGTGAAAATTTCCTTTCTGGGGAATTACGGTTGAGCAATAAAGAAAAAGCCGGCTGGGCTTTGGCGGCAACTAACAGAGGCGATGGCGCGTTGAACTTGGTATTTTGATGCATCAATTTTTATGATTCTTCTTATAGCAATTTATAACAAGGAAGAATCTTAAACTCTGAATCAGAACTTACCTGATGATTTTAGAATTTGCAAATGGAAGGCAGAGCACAATTATCTTCTAACCCATTTGAATGCTGCTAGTTAGGAGAAAAATAGAATTAATTCGGGCAGGCGTAATTAGCCCGAATTTCTCATCATGGTGATGAGAAATTCGCTCGAAGAGTTTTTGCGAAAACACGTTGTGCTCTTTTCGAAAAAAGGCTTATCTTTTGCGCGCTGTCCAATCAGCGCGCAAAACTTTGGACGTAACTTATTACGTCCAAAGCGGTTTTCTCATCAAGAAGAAAATCGATGAGAAAACCGGGTTAGTGAATTTGGATCATTAGAAGCAGGACGTCATCTGCAAAATGGCCTTGATTGAAATTTTTAAGGTTTTGCAGGAACGAATCATTGAGCTTTTCTGAGGGAAGAGAAAAGTTTTCATTGAGGAGTTTTTTCACCCGGCCGCTTCCGAACCTTTCTCCTGAAGGCGAAACGGCTTCCAAGAGACCGTCGGTAAAAAGAAAAACTCTGTCCCCGCCTTCAAAGCGGATCTCACTTTGATAAACGGTTCTTTCATCTCTATCGATTCCCAAAAGTGTTGTGTGGGCCGGAAGCCCTTCGATTTTTCCCCGTTTTACCTGATGAAAATATTGCGGCGGGTGCCCATAATTAGAAAAAAGGAATTTTTTCTGGGTAAAATCGAGCTGACCGCAGAAAGCGCTTAAAAACATTCCGCTTCCTGCAAAATCTAAATGGATGAATTGATCCAGCTTCTGAAGCAGGTTGGCAGGTCCTAACTCTTCTTTGGCGAGACGTTCAAATTCGGTGTGGATTCGGTTCACCATGAGTGCCGCAGCCACACCGTGTCCTGTCACATCACAAATAAAAAAAATGAGCGAATCGTCCTTCCAAAAATGAAACTTGGCGTAATCGCCTCCCACATAAGAAACGGGAAGATAGGTCACCGTAATGTCGGCTTGGACCGTTCGGACGGATTCGGGCATTAACGTCTGATGGACTTTGTTGGCAAATTCCAGATCTCTTTGGATTTGAGCATTTTTTTCTTCGACTTCTTTAAGAAGGAGAAAATTTCTGATTTGTCTTTCGATTCCCTTTTTCCTAAGAACAATCCCGATGATTGCCGAGATCAAAATAAAAAGCGTTCCGTCAAAATAACAATGAAACCTTGGCAGTGATTGAATGTTTTGATGCAGACCGAAAACCAGGTAGACGTATAGAATCGAAAAGGCCAAAACCTGGACAAAGGAGAGAAACACCAATTCGCGAATCGACCAGGGAATGGTGAGGGAAACAATGATCAGGCCCAGCGCAAAATAGAAAGGAAACACAAGGGTATTGGCCGGATAAAGAAGGCAGAGCCGGCTGATCATGATGAGCAGAAAAATATTGAAGATGTGACCGTAGACTTTCGATCGTTCTGGGGTGCACCGGTTCCTTTGGTTGGCAAAATAAAGAATCGTGCTTCCCATAAAAAGAGCCGCCCACTCGTAAAATTCCCGGGGCCTGAAAATCTCCCGGTTACCCAAAAGGTAGCGGAGCAAATAAAAAAAAGAAACGAAGTAATAAATCCCCGCCGCCGTCAGGATAAAAAGCGCGGTCCTTGTTCTAAGCTGACTTTTTTGGAGATTTTCGTATTCTTCGCGGTAACGCTCGGGTAGGTTCATATATAAAGTCATTGCCCCACAGGGGCTATCCCGATCCTTGAAAGAAAATATTATAGTGGGGATTGCGATCTACCATACTTTTTTCCGCCACAAATATTGGCGGATCTGCTGCTTTGTTTGGCGGAGGCGGAGAAGCAATCCTATTCTTTAGAAGAACTTTTACGGTAGCCGGGAGAAATGAAAAGGCGAGAAAAAAGACCGAGCGGCCGTGTCAACGACGTCTTCCTCCTCTTCTAAAAGAAGAGGAGATAAAACCCCGGCGCCCCCTTCTTCTGCTTCCATCAAAGGAAGCGACTTTGGCAGGTTTGTGTTCGATAAAACTTTCCAAAGGCATCTCGGGGTGTTCTGAAATGGGAAGTGCGACCCTCATCAATTGTTCGATGGCTTTAACGTCTTTTCCCTGATCAGGAGTTGCAAAAGAAATCGCATGACCTTTGTCTCCGATACGTCCCGTGCGTCCGATCCGGTGTACATAATTTTCCGCTTCATCGGGAAGATCAAAGTTGAGCACGAGTTCAATCCCCAACACATCGATTCCCCGAGCAGCAATATCGGTCGCCACGAGCACCCGGTACCGGCCCGAGCGAAATCCCTCGAGGGCCTCGCGTCTTTGGCCGAGAGAGCGGTCGGAGTGAATTTCAGCTGCGTTCTGTCTCATGTCCCGGATGGCCCTTGTGATTTTCATGGCGGCAATTTTGGTACGCACAAAAATAAGGATGGTACCGTGGTATTGATTCAAAATTTTTTCCAAAAGATTTCGCTTGGCTTCTTTTTTTACGATGAAGACTTCCTGGGTGATTTTTTCCGGGGCCGTTCCGGATCTTGCGATCTCCACATGAACCGGAAGTTTCATCTGAGAAGACGCAATCCTCATGATGGGTTCGGGCATGGTGGCTGAAAAAAGCATGGTCTGTCTCTCGCGCGGGACAAGACGAAGGATCTGCTGGATCTGGGGAGCAAACCCCATATCAAGCATCCGGTCCGCTTCGTCCAATACCAGGACATTCACATCCTGTAAAGAAACATGGCGCTGGTTCATGTGATCAATCAACCGGCCCGGTGTCGCAATCAAAACACGGGGATGGCGGCCCAGTTCCTGAATTTGGTGATACATGGACGCCCCGCCGATCAGGACTGCGAGTCTCATTTTTGAATCGAGTTTAACAAAACTTTGTTGGACTTGAATCGCCAGTTCCCTGGTGGGCACCAAGACAAGGGCTCTTCCTGGTTTTTGGGCTAGCCGTTGAAGGATGGGAATAGCAAAGGCCAAAGTCTTTCCCGTACCCGTTTGCGCAATGCCAATCACATCTTGACCCTGCAAGCCAAGCGGGATGGCCTTCTGCTGAATAGGTGTAGGGGTATGGAATTTAATTCTCTTTAAAACTTCAAGAAGCTGCGGTGCAATGCCTAATCCATAGAAGGTTACAGCCGCAGGTTGTGCCTGGGGAGGTGTTGTCATTGGCGTATTATAGATTCAATCCCCCATTACCTAAAGCACAATCTCCGCAAGCAAATAGACCGTGTTTGATAGCAGAATCTCCTCCTTCGGCGAACGCTCGGCCGACGGAATAAAATTCCATCCGCTGCAGGCCAGAGTCTCGTCGCCACTCGTAACGCTCCTGCGAGGCGTTCCCCGTTCGTGCGTCCAGCCTCACTCTCCGCCAAAAAGCTGGCGGATCCATGCCCGTTCGGCCTTCCGAACGCGCCTCGACTCTGCCTTCTGCGGATGGAATTTTTTATCTTTAACTAAAAAAGCAGGATCCCCAAGCCTGAGACGGCGTGGTGGCCGTCTCGGAAAAATCCGGAATAGATTTTTCCGAAGGCCCTCGAGTGAGGGCGACACCTTGTCCGTTTCTATCTTGTCGCCTGAACGTTCGGCGAAGGCTGTGGGGATTCTGTGATTATAGTGACTTTAATTTTTTGAGGACGGTTTCGATGGGAAGGCCGACGGCGTTGGAGACGAGACCTTTAATTTCTTCGACCATTCCTCTGTGCGAAGATTGGATGGCGTAGGCGCCGGCCTTGTCGAGGGGGTTCACTTTCTTAAAATATCTTTGGATCTGCTCGGAGGTCATCGGCTTGATCCGTACTTTTGTTTTTTCAAAGAAAATGGTTTTCCCCGCAATGCGCCCTGATTTTATTTTAAGAAGGGCCACCCCTGTGTAAACGGTCTGCCATTTTCCCTGAAGTTTGGCCAAAACCTGCGCGGCTTTTTTCATAGTCTTGGGCTTGCCGATAATCTCTCCTCTCCAATAAACAAGGGTATCCGCACCCAATAGGATTCCATTTTTGATTTGGCCGGCGCGGGACTCGGCTTTTTTTGCGGCATGAATTTGGACAATTTTAGAGGGCGGGCCTTTTAAACGATGATCTTCCTCGTAATCGGGTTTGAGGATTTGAAAAGATATTCCAGCTTTTTTTAAGAGCTGTCTTCTCCGGGGGGAGGTTGATACCAGATAAATCATAAAAGACTTTGCGCGGCGCTTCTGCCTGCAACCTGGCCGGTACTCCAGGCCCACTGAAAATTAAATCCTCCGATCCTTCCATCCACGTCTAAGATTTCTCCTGCCAGATGAAGCCCATCTACTAGTTTGGATTCCATGGTAGAGACCTTCACTTCTTTAAGATCAACCCCGCCGGCCGTTGCCTCTGCTTTCTTGTAACCGAAAACGCCTGTGACTTCCAGAGGATAATGGGAAAGCAGATGAATGAGGCGCTTGGAGTTTTCGTTTTTACTGATTCGCACTTTTTTCATAAAGGTTTCGAGAAACCGTTCGGGCAAAGAAGATTTTTCTGTTGCCCCCGGAAGAAAGTTCGCCATGATTTTTGGATTTTCCTCAGGGCTCGCCCCCGCAAAATGCCTGCTGATATTAAGCGCGGCGGGGCCGCTAAAACCAAAATGGGTAAAAAGGAATGAGTCCGTGCCTTCCCAAATTTTTTTCCCGTTTTTATAAAAGGAAAGCTGGGTCTGAAGCGTAATCCCGCTCAGCAATTTCCAATCCGCGTCATCCGTGAGAAGCGGCGTAAGCGCCGGAAAAGTTTTAAGAACCGTATGCCCTAAACTTTTCGCAATCCCATAACCCGCGCCGTCGCTTCCTGTATCAGGATAAGACAATCCCCCGGTGGTCAAAATGATTTTCCGCACTAAAATCTGATAAGTGCCGTCCGAATTTTTTATCTCAAACAAATCTCCTGCTTTTTTCGCTTTTGAAATTTTCACTCCTGTTTTTAAAATGACCTCTGCGCGGGTTGCTTCTTTTACGAGGGCATCTAAAACTGTTTGCGCGGAATGGGTAGCAGGAAAATATTTTCCGGTGGGCTCTAAAACCAAATCGACGCCGATTTCTTTAAAAAAGTCGACCGTCTTTTCAGGCGTGAATGCTTCCAAAACATGTTTAATAAAATGAGACGGACCGCCTTGGAAGTCCGAGGGGTTTACTTTTTTATGAGTGACGTTGCAGCGCGTCCCGCCTGACATCAGGATCTTCGCGCCGATTTTTTCGCGGGTATCTAAAAGAAGAATTTGAAGCGGGACATGTCTAGCTTGAGCCGCTCGCCCGGCCCAAATCGCCGACATGAGCCCGGCCGCACCTGCTCCGACGATCGCGATATCGATGGGTTTTTCTTTCACGGCCCATCATTATGTCAGAGGAATTAATTTTTGCGAGCTTCAAAAATTCGGTTAAAAGGCGTCTCGGCCGCCCGCCGGAAATTTTTAAAACCAGCCGCCAAGATCACTTCACGAAGAGCTTTTTCGGTAGCCACCGCGCCTAAAGCGGGGCCGCCTAAGGCTAAAGAATTTGCAGTGCAACAAAGAGTGGAAGCGGCTGAAAAAGTCCGGCCGACAGGATTAAAATTTTCCTCGGGAGTGTTTCCTGCCATAGGTTCCACAATAAGGACGCTTCCTTGAGAAGAGAGGGTTTCATAGGTCCTTTTCATGGCACCCGCCGGATCTCCCATATCATGAAGACAATCGAAGAACATAATTAAGTCATAATGTTCACCTGGAAATTGACTTGCAGATGCGATTTGAAAATTAATGTGTCCTGCCACTCCTGCCTCTTTCGCAGATTGACCTGCACGCCGGATGGAGGGTTCGTGATTATCAAAGCCAAAAAATTTCGAATGGGGGAAAGCCTTGGCCATGAGGATGGTAGAAGCGCCGTGACCGCAGCCGATATCGGCCACCTTCCCTCCCTTTTCTAATTTTTCCTGAACGCCGGATAAAGCTGGGATCCATTCTTTGACAAGATGGGCCGCATACCCCGGTCTAAAAAAACGTTCTGTTCCCAAAAAAAGATCGGGATCATGTTCACCCCACAACATTCCGCCGCCTTTTTTAAAAGCCTCGGCGATTCGCTCTCCGGATTTCAACATGGCCTTGACCACATAAAAGCCTCCGCCCACGTAAAAAGGACTGTTTTCGTCCGTAAGCGCTACCGCTTGTTCCGGAGGGAGTGTGTAACGCTCGGTTTTGGGATCGTATTCCAAATAACCGCCGGCGGCTTGATTGATAAGCCATTCGCGGATATAACGTTCGACGGTTCCTGTTTCTTTCGAAAGTTCTGTTGAGGTGAGAGGGCCTTCTTGGGCCAGGGCTTTATAGAGACCGAGCTTGATTCCTATATAAGAAAGGGCAGAACTTAAGGAAGCGCCAAAATCTTCAACGACTTTACCGATAAAGACACTGAGTTTTTGTTCATCGATGGATTTTGTTTCAGCATTTGCAGGCATAAAGAGTTTTCCTTCTAAAATTTCTAAAAGACGCCGGTTTTAAGGAGCCGTCGGCTCGGACGACGATTTTACTCTCTTCGAACGATTCAAAGAATATCTAGTGGTTCGACACTCCGCCATGAATCTTTCCGCCAAAAATATTAGCGTATCCGCTACTTTGTTTGGCGGAGGCGGATTCGCTCACCACAGTGCCGAGCATCCCCCTAAAATTAATCGAGTCGAGGTACTAGAAAAAGAAAGCGGCTAGAAATTAACGGCCGCTATCTTTACGCTTTGAGAAACACTCCTTGCAATAGACCGGACGGTCACCGCTGGGCTTGAAGGGGACTTCGCATTCTTTCTTACATTCTGCACAGGTTGCTTTGAACATCTCTCTGGGTCTGCCACCGAAACCGCCGCCTTGAAATGCCATATCGTTTTCTCCTTTTTCTGGTTTACTGCACTTAACTAAGTTTCGTACCCTACGCTGTAAACTTTAGCACGGAACCAGATGGGTCTCATCTATTTTCTTTTTCTGGTCCGGCGTTGTCGCTTCATCGATGTAATCCAAATTTTGGGGACGATTCGCTTCCCGCATCATTTGCCGAAACATCCAAAGCAATTTAAGAAGCCCGATTCCATAGGTCACGACTTCTTGGGTGCGGTGTCCATAATAAGTGAAAAAAGATTCGCGCGGCATGCCCCGCCTGCGGTTTCTTCTCCCCTTCAAGCGGAAGAATCCCCCGAGAAGCGGATGAACGTTTTCAAGAAATGCCGAGGAACAAAACCACATGAGCGCGTGGTACAGAATCCTACGCCGCGGTCCTTTACGGCGGAGAATCAACGTCTTTAGATGCGCCTTAGAATAAAATGATTTCCAGGCATCGCGGTAGGCCTTTTCCAGCTCTTCCTTGGTCATCCGGGGATGCTCCATGCACACATGAGCGGTATCGTATAAATTTGTGTCGCGGGCCATGGGGATTTTATTCAAATAATGCTTCTGGTGATCCTTGGAGCCCGGCAAGGGCGTCATGATAAAAAATTCTGCGAGATCAAGCGGGATTTCCTTTTTCAAAAACTCCACATCCCTCATGATCGATTCGTAAGTGTCGTCAGGAAAACCGATGATGTAACCGGCATACGTTAACGCCCCGTGGTCGCGCCACATCTGCAGCATCTTCCGGTATTCTGAGAGCTGATTCTGATATTTGCCCGTGGCTTTGAGATTAACGGGATTGACCGACTCCAGACCGATGAAAACACGACGCACTCCGGCATGCGTCATTTTTTCGATGAAACGCGGGATACGAAAAGCGGCCGTGTCGGTTTGAATTTTTAAAGAAAGCCGGATGTCGTGATTTTCTTTAAGATCGATCAGGCGGTCTGCGATGGGTTCCCAATCCGGATGCCGCGCAAAATTGTCATCGGTGATAAAGATATGGGTGTTGCCTTGCCCGTGATGCGCGCGGGCGATGCGCTCGATATCATCGGCGTTACGCCCTCTCATCGTATTGCCCTGAATATTAATGATGGTACAAAAAGAACATTTGAAAGGACAGCCGCGCCCTGCGTCAAAACTGGTTTGCTTGTTTAAAAAATGACGCGTCATCGGATTGGGCAGAATCGGCCCGGGGGCGTTTACAAGATCCGGCTTGTCGTTGACAAAATTATAGACGGGCTCAAGCCGGTCTTCATAGGCGGCCTTCAGGAGATCTCCCCACCGGTTTTCAACTTCTCCCGCGACGATCGTAACGCCCTGATCGATGGCTTCTTGAATCTCTGGCGTGATTTCAGGCAGCATCTCGAGACATCCTGAAACGTGAAAACCTCCGATCATGCAAGGGAGGCCTTCTTTTTTAAATTCCAGCGCAAGATCAACCGCCCGCGCGAACTGGTTGGTTTGAACACCCACCATACAAACAATGGCTTTTTCCTTGTGCCTCTGAACTTGGCGGACGATTCGCTTGACGGAAATCTTCTGCACGGTTTCATCAAAAACATGAATGATGGGCTCAACCTCCGGCCCGAGCACCTCTTTCTCCAACGCATCTTTGGTGAGGGCATAAAGACAGGCCAGGGAATTGCTTGTGATAACAGCCTTCCACCAGCGAATGACGTAGCCATCATCGTCGTATTTGGAGGGTTTGATGAGAATGATGTGGAACCGGCTCTTGGGGCTGACCTGCATTGGGCGCTATTCTACCACCGATCAGGCACAAGTCGTTGAATTAATGAAGTTCATTTTATTTGAGCTTGGGTTCCCGAAGCTCGAGCGGCTTTACCCGCCCGCTTTTTGCTCTCAGATTCAGCATTTCCACAAGCACCGAAAAAGCCATGGCAAAATAGATATACCCCTTGGGGATATGCTGATGAAATCCATCCGCGATCAGTGTCACGCCGATGAGTAAGAGAAAAGCGAGGGCCAGCATTTTGACAGTAGGATGCTCGTGTACAAAATGACTGATGGCCCCTGAAAAAGCGACCATGAATCCTACCGCAAGCATCACCGCAATCACCATAATTAAAATTTGATTCGACATACCCACTGCAGTGATAACCGAATCGAGTGAAAAAACAATATCCAAAAGCGTAATTTGCACAAGGACCGCCATAAAGCGGCCTTTTTTAGCATTCGTCTTTGATGTTCCGTCCGCCTCTTCTCCTTCTAATTTATGATGAATCTCATGGGTGCTTTTAGCCAAAAGGAATAATCCGCCTAAGATTAAAATCAGATCCCTGCCGGAAATTTCGTGTTGGACTGCCGTAAAAAGAGGACGGGTCAGACCCATCACCCATGTGATGGAAAAAAGAAGCGCAATACGCATCAGCATTGCAAGCAGGAGACCCAGTTTGCGGGCGCGGGGTTGGTCTTGGGGTGGAAGTCTTCCTGTTAAAATAGAAATGAAGATGACGTTGTCGATCCCCAGAACAATCTCAAGTGCCGTCAACGTCACAAGCGCCGTTAAATTGTCAAATTGTAGAAGATGATTCATTGCCAAGAGAATGATCGTGAACAATAATAATTAGAATTTTTTTGGATTTTAGCTACGAAACTACCTGGCCGGAGGTCATCCACAAATATCTTCAGTTCCTTAGGCGCAATGCGAATGATGTTGAAACCCATAAGTTAAATCAAGCCAAATTTCACGCGGGTATCTATCCTTAGTATTCGTGAAAGGTTTTTGCCACAATCAGCCGCGAAAGACACTCGATGATAAAAACGCAAACCCAAGATTGCCAAGCTATTCCCCAACGATTAGAAATTCTTGAAGAATATCTAGCGGGCTTTGAACGGACGGGGAAAAAACCTCTGGCGGGGTTAACAGCGCTTCTTATTCAACACCAGCTGGGAAGTCAGGTCCGGATGACGGAGGGGTTGATCCGTTTGGGAATCGACCCGAAAAAAATTTATTGGGTGGATATTCCCTACACCGCCAATTCCATCGTGCAAAAGGAACTCTGCCGTCTGCGAATCTTTAATCAGATCCGTAAACAAAAAATTAAATCTTAAGCCGAAGGACCGGTGCCTGATCCTGGGCTATGGCGATATCGGAGAAAACGTTGCCCGGTCTCTCGCCCAACGTCTTCATTTGAAGCGTAAAAATATTCACATTGGTGAACCTAATCAGATCAAACGCAGAAACGCGGTTTCGCTGGGGCATCCAATTTGGGAGAGGGATCCTTCAGAGAAAGCCCGCTTCAAATTGGTAATCGGTTGTTCCGGAAGGTCCTCTTTCGGGATTGGGGACAGGATTTTTCTAGAGGACGGGGCCCATCTTGCCAGCGCATCCTCAGGAGCCTCGGAACTTTCTCGGGAAGAATTTATCGATTTGGCGGACGGTTTTCCGCATGACCAGATCTATGTCAAGAACCGAAAATCGCTTGAAAAAGGTTCCGTCCACAAGGACGTTGAAATCCGTTTAGTCGATCGAGACGTGCGGTTTTTAAACGGCGGATTTCCTGTTAATTTCACGGGCGAGGTCAACTGCGTTCCTCCCAAATACATCCAGGCGACTCACACCCTTCAATTAGGGGCGGCGGTCCAAGCGGTGAAAGCCAATGCTCGAGGTCTCACCCATTTGAATCTTCCACTTTGCACTTTTGTCACCAACGCTTTTCGCCGTATGCTAAAAAAAGAAACGGCGAACTTTAAATCTTAAAAAAGTGCAAGGAAAACGGCTGTTTATTTATTTTAATGTTCTTCGTTTCCAAAGCGCATACACCGCGGGATAAACAAGAAGCTCAAGAATGAAAGAGCTCATCAAGCCGCCCACCATGGGCGCGGCGACGCGTTTCATCATATCTGCACCGGTTCCGTGCGACCACATAATGGGCAAAAGCCCGATGAGCGCGGTCATCACGGTCATAATTTTGGGCCGGATGCGCTTCACCGCACCGTGAATAATCGCTTCATTTAAATCGCTCTGTGATTTCATTTTTCCTTCACGAACGGCTTGATGGTATGCGAGATCAAGATAAAGAAGCATGAAGACCCCTGTCTCTGCATCCAGCCCCATCAGCGCAATCATTCCGACCCAAACAGCGATTGAAATGTTGTATCCGAGTGCATACAAGAGCCAAACCGCTCCTACCAAAGAAAACGGAACGGCCAAAAGTACGATCCCGGTTTTGACGGCTGATTTTGTATTGAGATAAAGCAGGAAGGCAATTAAAAAAAGTGTGAGGGGTAGGACAATTTTTAAACGGCTTTTAACACGCTGCATATTTTCATATTGCCCGCTCCAAACCAAATGATACCCTGACGGCAAACTGATGCTTTGTTGCACGTGCTTCTTGGCCTCGGTCACAAAACTCCCGACATCGCGGCCTTTAATATCAATGTAAACATAACCGGATAACATTCCATTTTCATTTCGGATCATGGCCGGGCCTTCCACTTTTTCAATGTCGGCGACCAAGGAAAGAGGCACTTTCATTCCATTCGGCATCGTAATAAGCATCCGCTTCAACGCTGGGATATCATCCCGGAAGTCCCGCATGTAACGAACTTGGATCGGATAACGTGCGCGGCCATCAATCATCGTTGAGACATTTTCTCCGCCGACAGCGGCCATAATCGTAGATTGAAGGTCCTCCAACGTCAGACCGAAATGCGCCAAATGCTCACGCTTGGGATTGATGTCTAAAAAATATCCGCCGGCCACGCGTTCGCTGTAGGCCGTACGAACTCCGGAGACTCCTTGGAGAATTTTCTCCAGCTCTTCTCCTATTCGCTGGATCTCTTGCAAATCCGGTCCCATCACTTTAATACCGACAGGCGTCCGGATGCCGGTGGAAAGCATGTCAATTCGGTTCCGGATGGGCATGGTCCATATGTTTGGGATGCCGGGAAGCTGCAACGCCTTATCCATTTCTTGAATAAGTTCGTCGTAAGAAATTCGTCTCGGAGGAAATGAACCGGCTTTTTTCCGCCATTCTTTCTCAGGTTTTAGCAGCACAGTGGTTTCCACCATGGATAAAGGGGCTGGGTCAGTCGAAGTTTCAGCGCGGCCTGCTTTACCAAACACCCGCTCCACTTCGGGAAAACTTTTGAGGATGCGTCCTTGGATTTGGAGGACGCGTTGGGCTTCTGTGGCGGACATTCCCGGAAAAGCGGTGGGCATATAAAGAATCGAACCTTCGTTAAGCGGAGGCATAAATTCAGAACCTAGACGAAAGTAAATGGGGATCGTTGTTAGAACGAGTAAAACAGCAGCTGCAACGGTCCTTTTTGGATGCTTCAAAACCCAATGGACTGCGGGCTCATAAATGCGAAAGAGTCTGCGGCTGATTGGGTGTTTTTCTTCGGGGTAATATTTCCCGACTAAAACTATATTGGCGATTTTGTTGAACGTATTTACAACCGTCATCCTGAGCCGAGCGAAGGATCCCTGAGATTCTCCCGGCTTCGGCTTCAGAATGACAAATGGGTCCATCCTTGTAAAAAGCATGCGCATGGCCGGGTCGAGCGTGATGGCAAGCAGCGCGGCAATGGCCATGGCAAAATTTTTACTCACTGCGAGAGGTCTGAACAAACGGCCTTCCTGATCCACCAAAGTAAAAATCGGTATAAAAGCTACGGCGATAACGAGCAGTGAAAAAAAGACAGAGGGGCCGACTTCTTTGAGGGCATTTAACCGGACTTCATGATAATCCCCATGCCGTCCGCCTTCGTCCCAAAGCTGCAATTTTTTATAAGCGTTTTCAACTTCGACAATGGCGCCGTCCACAAGAACACCCATCGAAATGGCGATTCCCGCCAGAGACATGAGGTTGGAGGTTAGTCCGAGAAAATACATGGGGATAAACGCGAGCAGTACCGAAATGGGAATGGTCATGATTGGGACAATTGCCGAGGGAATGTGCCAAAGGAACAAAAGAATCACCAGACTCACAATGATCATTTCTTCCGTGAGCGTATGCTTCAGCGTTTCAATCGAGCGGTTAATAAGGTTGGAGCGGTCATAGGTTTCAATGATTTCTACGCCGGCGGGAAGGCTGGGTTTGAGCTCGGCCAATTTTTCCTTCACGCGCCGAATCAAGCGGAGCGCGTTTTCTCCGTGACGCATCACGACGATTCCGCCGACGGCTTCTCCCAGGCCGTCGAGATCGGTCACCCCCCTACGGATTTCAGGACCCCACTCGACATGTGCAACATGCTTGAGGAGTACGGGGGTCATTTGTTTTTCGTCGTATCTCACCATGATGGATTCGAGATCTTTTTTGGATTTAACATATCCGCGGGCGCGGACCATAAATTCGAATCCTGAATATTCAATGAGCCGGGCCCCGGTTTCGTTGTTGCTCTTGCGGACCGCTTGGGTGACATCCATCAGCGAAACATTGAAAGATTGAAGGCGACGGGGGTCGACCTGAATTTGGTACTGCTTTTCAAATCCTCCCACACTTGCAACTTCAGCAACGCCGGGCACGGACCCAAGCGCATAACGGAGATACCAATCTTGCAGAGACCTAAGATCTCCAAGGTTTAATTTTCCAGAATGATCCACAAGCGCATATTGATACACCCAGCCCACACTCGTGGCGTCCGGACCGAGTTCGGTTTTCACGCCTTCGGGAAGCCGCGGCAAAATCTTGCTCAGATATTCAAGGACCCGGCTTCTGGCCCAATAAAGATCCGTTCCGTCTTCAAAAATCACATAAACATACGAGTAGCCGAAATCAGAAAAGCCGCGCACTGCTTTGACTTTGGGAGTACCCAGCATTGCGGTAACGATGGGGTAAGTGACTTGATCTTCCAAAATATCCGGACTCCTGTCCCAACGCGAATAGACAATCACTTGGGTGTCTGAAAGATCAGGAATAGCGTCGAGACGGATATTTTGAACACACCACACCCCGGCCACGAGCAAAACCGCCGTAAGAATCAAAATTAAAAATTTATTCTTTGCTGAAAACCCGATGATTTTTTCGATCATCTCAGTGCTGGTGCCCGCTTGCGGGCGCCGCCTCCGCCGGGTTATTCTTAGAAAAACTTTGCGCAACGGCCCGGAGCCTTGATTCCGAATCAATCAAGAAGACGGCAGAGGTAGCAACGGTTTCGCCTTCATGAAGCCCCGCGATGATTTCATCATAGCCATCGGCGCGCTCTCCTACTTGCACGTCCCGCGGCTCGAAATGCCCCTCTCCTTGATCCACGAAAACAATCTGCGAAAGCCCTGAATCAAGAAGCGCGTCTTCGGGGATGGAGAGTTTTTCTCCCAAATTTATTTTAATCCGGACATCCACCGCCATGCCCGCTTTCAAACTGTTGGCATGTTCGGTTTCAATACGAACCCGGACTTTGCGCGGAAATTCATTGAGCACGGTATCCGCAACTTTTACCGTTCCTTTGAACGTTTTTCCGGGTAACGCAGGCGAAGTCATCAAGACTTCATCGCCGGGCTTCGTTCGTTCTGAATCAGGCTCGTAGAGGTCTGTGTCTACCCACACATGACCTTCCGGAAGGCTCAGACCTTTCGGGACAAAGAATTTATTGAAAACGCGTGTATCAAAACTTGCGCTTTTAATTTCTTCCAATTGCTCACTGCTGGTTCCGGCAAGTCGAAGCTTGAGCTCAGCAAGTTCCAAAACATTCATGGCACGTTCTCGGGTAGGAGGATTACCGCGGTTTCTTCGGTAAGCAGCGTAGGCCTCTTGGTATTCCGCAAGACTGGTTGCGACATCAGGGTTATAGGCAACATGGCCTACGCTGTGAATGCTGTAAACGAGCGGCCGTATTTCGGCCTTATCTTTTGTGACGCCGATAAGTTGCTGGCGTTCGGGACTGATTTCAACCACAGTCCGGCCCTTTTTGGTTTCTCCCGCTGAACCACCCCGCACTTTGGTAAGTGCCATGCCGCAAACAGGACAGTTTCCCGGTTTGTCGGAAACGATCCACGGATGCATCGAGCACTGGTAATAATCAGCCTTTTGTTCTGCGACAGAACCGTTCTCCGATGCATGAGCTGCAGCCGGAAAAAAGATGAGTTGTAAAATTAAAACACCCAGTAAAAAATTCATGGAAAACACCCCTTTCTTTGAATGAACCAAATGGACTCTGAGAGCCCGAAAATCAAAGGGGTGATTTCTAAATGCGGAGGACGGTTGAGAGAGAAAGCGGACCCAGAGGCGGAGAATGCTGGGCAACTTGAAGGCTTTTTTCTTCTTGGATCCGATAAGCTGCGTTCACTTGAATTGCAGGGTCAGTCATTAGGCTTCCATGCGGGACGCTCAAAGCTTGCTTTTCATGAAGGGTGCCGCAGTCACGGGCAATTTCAGAACTTCCAGGGCAACAAGAATGACAGGTGTTTTTTTCAATGCCGAGCATCCCGTCTTTGGCAATTGTCGGGCAGCAATCACAGGCAAGGGCCACGGCCAGAACCAAAATCAGAATAGTAAGTAAAGCACTCAGAATTTTCATTTATCTTTGTATGTCACCCGCTAAAAACTAACACCAAGCTCTGCTCATGTCAAATAACATATATTGAGGGGGCGCATCCCACTTGATGCAGTAGTCATTCTGAGGCCGAAGGCTATGGCCGCCCGCCAGAGGCGGGTCCGCCTTTGGCGGAAAGAATCTCAGATCCTTCGTCGCCTCGCTCCTCAGGATGACAGGTCAGACAACTGTATGAAGTGGGATGCGCCCCGACGCGGGCTTGCCTACTGCTCTCATACATCCCTCAATTGCTCCAAACCTATCGGCCGCAAATAATCGCCGATGAGTTCGCGTTTCCAAATTGCGCCCGACTTCTTGCGCTCTTCCGGCGTCGTGAAATGATAGAGATAAACTTCGGCCCGGAGAAACCGCGGAGGTGCGCTCGCAAAAGGATTGGTTCTTAAAAGCCCGAGTGTTTGTTTGTCGCCTTCCAACAATTTTTTCTCAAATCTAATAAACCAGATGGGATAACCTTGAGTAAGAATCTCATGGCCCTCCACCTGCATCGAAAAAGGCAGGAACCACATGAGCCAGTCAAGCCGCAGATGATAAGGCGCATATTGCTGCGGGGTTCTATAGATATCGCCGGGCTTGCTTCTAAATTCATACTCGCGCCATTCGGTGGTTGGAGTGATTTCCGCGCTGTCCGTTCCTTTCACCACGATTTCGTAACGATCTTTGGTGACGGACCCGAACGCACCGTAAGAGCCAACCAGATGAAACGGATTGTAATTCGCATTCATGAGCATACGCTTGGAAAAGAAATTCATTGTCGGTGGAATGCTCAAGAACAATGTCACGAAGGCGAGCGTATACAAAATGCCGTTAAAAACCGCGGGCCTGGGCGGCGACTCAGGAATTTTCCATGGCAGGAACCGGCCAAGGATGGAATCACTGAATGCCGTGAAGGCGAGAATGACGGTCAGCCAGTTGAGCCAGGAGTAATTGCCGCTTACGATCAACATGAGTTGATGGAAAATAATGAGACCTCCGGCAACCGCTGCAATGGGTTGAGGGATAAACAAGCCAAACGGTGCGACGAGTTGCACAAAATGACTGAAGCCCACACCGAACCGGTGGATTTCTTTCGGGAAATGATGAAACGTCCAGCTTAAGGGATTGGGCATGGGCTGGGTTTCATAATGGTAATAAAGACAGGTAAAATTCCGCCAGCATTCGTCGCCGCGCAATTTGATGAGACCGGCTCCGAGTTCCACACGAAAAAGCATCCAGCGTAAAATTAAAATGGGAATGATCGAAGACGCAAACCTCGGCCCGAGGAACGCCGCGAAGAATCCGGCTTCCAAAAGCATCGATTCCCAGCCAAAGCTGTAAAAAGTCTGGCCGACATTGACAATCGAAAGATAGAGAACCCAGAGAACAAGCCACAAAGCTGTGGCAACCCACCAAGGCCCGCGATCAAAGATACCCAACAAGAGGCCGCCTGAAATCATCATGCCGGTCACGGAGATAATTTGTAACAGCTGGTCCGAATAGCCCAGATAAAAAAGACTCGGCGCGGATTGAAAGGGAACTTGCTGGATAAATTGCGGGATGGGCAAGAGACCGTTTTGTCCGAGGAGCGCAGGGAATTGTTTGAGTGCAACGAGGAAGGCCACAAGATAAATCGCGGCCAGAGAGCGGAGAAAAATTAACCTCGCAAGATTAAAACTCCCCAAGGTTTCCATTTTTTAAGATGAGACTTTTTCGAGCATTTCCTGCGCGTGGCGGCGGGAAATGTCCGTTTCGTTTTTCCCGCTCATCATTTGTGCAAGCTCGCGCACTTTCGCGTCTTTGTCCAAGACTTCACAGTGAACCTCCGTCTTTCCTGACTGCACTTGTTTGGTGACTTTCAGATGATGGTCCGCAAAGGCCGCGATCTGCGGCAAATGGGTAATGAGCAGGACTTGCCGGAGTTTTGAGATTTCCTTGAGCTTGGCGCCCGTGACCGAACCCAGCCGGCCGCCGATATTGGCATCGATTTCGTCAAAAATAAGCGTCGCAATGGGGTCCACTTGCATCAACGCTTTTTTCATAGCGAGCATGACACGCGACGCTTCTCCCCCGGAAATGATCTTCTGAAGCGGAAGAGGCGCTTCTCCGGGATTCAAACTGATCAGAAATTCGATTTTGTCGTTTCCATCCTTTGAAAAATCCTCGCGCGTTTCAAACTGGACCTCAAAACGCGCCTTCGGAATATTCAAATCTTTTAATTCCGTTTCGATATGACGCTTTAAGAGTTGCGCGGCCTGTTTGCGTTTTTCCGTAAGTTCGCCGGAGATTTTCGTAAGTCTCGGGCGGATTTCCCCGATGTGCGCCGCGAGTTCCTGTTTGGTATTTTCAGAACCCAGCAAAGTTTCATAACGTTTTTGGGATTGTGCCAAGAAGCCAAGGATTTCGGCGAGGCTCTTTCCATATTTTTTCTTCAAAAGCTCAAACGTCCAAAGCCGGTTGTGAATCTCATTGATGCGGTCGGGTTCAAACGTTATTTTTTCCTGATAATTCCTGAGAACGCTTATGACTTCTTCGAGGGTGGTTTGCGCGTTTTCAAATTCGCCGCGGACGGATTCCTCGAGCGATGGATCCAGCCGGACCAATTCTTTCATGGGCCGTACGGCTTCCAAAAAAAGAGAAGAGGCGGACGGGTCGCGGCCGTCCAGAATCTCGAGCGTTTTTAAAACCCATTCGTGAAGTTTCTCTGAATTGGCCAGGCGCATTTTTTCGATCATGAGCGCCTCTTCATCGAAGTCCTGGAGCCCGGCGCGTTCGATTTCATCCATCTGGTATTTGAGAAGATCCAGCTCGCGCGTTTTGTCCTCTTCCAATTTGCGCAGTTCATCCTGTTCGGCAGCCAAATTCGCGTATTGTTCGTAGAGCTTTTCGTATTTTGTTTTTAGAGGTTCCGCTTGGGCTAAAAGATCAAGCAGGCCAAGATGAGTGCGGGCATCGAGCAAAAGCTGGTGATCGTACTGGCCGTGAATATCGACAAGGCTTGAACCGATGTCGCGAAGCGCTGAGACGGTCGTAAGCCGCTCGTTCACCCAGCATTTTGTTTTACCGTCTTGCAGCTCGCGTCTCAGAATAAATAGATTTTCCCCTTCTTCTGCAAAGGGCCCCAGAAGTTCGCTCAAACCTGATTTTTGAAGATCGATTTCGAAAACGGCCTCAACGCGCGTCCTGACATTTTGATTTTGCGTGGGTGCCGGGCTCGTGCGTTCCCCCAGGGCAAACCGGAGGCTATCAATCAGAATGGATTTACCTGCGCCTGTTTCGCCGGTTAAGACATTCAAAGCGCCCGAAAAATCAAGAGAAAGCTTACGTATCAGCGCGAAGTTTTCAATATGAAGCTGCGTAAGCATGGCCCGTATTTTACACCATAGGGGACGGTCCTAAAAGGGACAGGTCTGAACGTGTCCCCGCCAGACCCGTCCCCGGATTTGCGGATTTGCCGACACCTAAATTACTGACCTTGCAGTTCAGCAGCCCGCATCCGATGCCACTCGGCAAATTGCAGAAGTTCTGCCTTTAAAATTGAGGCCTCGTTGATAATACTGTCGCAGTGTTTCTCCATTTCTTTGATTTTTGAAGTAGGGCTTACTTTTTCATTGATGAAATATCTCTTGATGTAATCCTCCTTCATTTTCGTATGCTCTGCGATCAAATCATCCTGCGCTTGCGCCCTTTGTTCATACATGGCGACTTGCGCCAGGTGATCTGTTGTAACTTCTGATACCTCACCTGCATACACAGGAGTGATGGAAATTAAGCTCAAGGCCATTGCTAACATTAGTGAAGTTTTCATTTTTTTCTCCTTTTCTTTGATAGCAGTATACGGCAAAGAAGATAAACAACTCTGTGACGGAGATCACAGAAGGGTCATTTTAATTACGGATTAGGAGACTATTTTAGGGAAAAAGAATTAAGTAAGGGGATTTTCACTGGCAAGCAGGGGGAGGGGTTAGAAATCAGTTCCTCTTCACTCTAAAGCCGCTTTATTTTTTCAAGATCCATGAGGGAGAGCGCCTGGATGCGGTCATCCAACCGGTAGTTTTCTTTTCCTGGATAAATAACAAACAGTTTTTCCAATTTTAAATCGTGGACCGCAATACGCATCGAAGGCGTCAAACTGGGCCGGGTGCTCAATTTGATTTCAAAACCGGTTTTTCTTCCGTTTTTGAGAAAGAGAAGGTCGAGCTCTGCCCGGTTATGGGTCGCCCAAAAATAAGCATCGTCCGGCTGAAATTGTTTAAATAACTCTTCAATCACATATCCTTCCCAGGATGCGCCTCGCTTGGGATGATTCTGAAAATCCTTCTCATTCCGGATGCCTAACAGCAAATGCAGCAAGCCTGAATCGCGCACATAAATTTTGGGGGCCTTCACCTGCCTTTTGCCGAGATTTTCATGCCACGGCTGAAGCTGGCGCACCATTAAAAGATGATCCAGATAATCCAGATACTTTCGCACTGTCGGCTGACTGACTCCAAGCGAAGCGGAGTGATCCGCCGCATTCCAAAGTTGGCCATGACCATGAGCCAGCATGGTCCAAAATCGGCGAAACATCGGCGCTGGGATATGAAGCCCCATTTGCGGAACATCCCGTTCAAGGAAAGTCTGAACAAATTGCTTGCGCCAGGCAAAACTGCTTTCGTTCGAATGTGCAAGGAAGGAATTCGGAAAACCGCCGCGAAGCCAATGGGTTTTAAGTTTTTGGGGCGTGACTTCCACAAGTGAGAAGCCGCTCATTTGGATGGTTTCGATTCTTCCGGCCAATGATTCGGAAGATTGTTTTAAAAGCACGGGGCTCGCGCTGCCTAAAATCAGAAATTTTGCGGGCAGCGGTTTACGGTCTGACAATACCCGGAGTAACGGAAACAGTTCCGGCTTACGTTGAATTTCGTCAATGACGACAAGCCCGCGAAGGCCGGCAAGCTCGCTTTTGGCATCTTCAAGACGTACCAAATCATCCGGATCCTCCAGATCAAAATAGTTCTTCTTGCCGGCAGATAGAAATTCGCGCGCCAGCGTCGTCTTACCACATTGACGGGGTCCGACCAAGACAACAACGCGGCTGCGCCGGATCGATTTTTGAATCTGCCGTGTCAAGTCTGGACGTTTAATCATACACAGATAGTACCATGAAAATCGAAATTGTTACTTTCAATTTTCATGGTTACTAAGTTTAAGTTACCGGACGGCGTCCCGCCCCTGTCTGCCGGCAAGCAGGGGGAGGGGTTAGAAATCAGGCGCCCCATTTTTCTTTGCGGATCCGGATGGGCATTATAACGGACGGGGCCGCTTCAGTAAAAAAGAAATTCAAAAAGCCGGAATCAAAAACCTTTCATGAGAACAAAAGTTTAAATTGATTTTTTTATTTCCATGATCCATCATTTTCGAACGTGCGGGAACCAGCTTCGCCAATGGCTGCCGATCAATGGAGGAGTTTAAAACGATAAAAAAGCGTGCGGTTGGGTTATTGATATTCATCATGGCGGTGACGGGTTTTGTTGCCACGGGTCTTGCGCAGGCGGCTAACGGTGGTGATGAAACGGCGGCGGTGATCGGAGCGGCGGGGCAATTTTACTCGGCCTTAAACGCCATGTTTACAGGCGATGCGGAACCGATGAAAGAAGTTTGGTCGCATGCAGATGACGTGACGTACATGGGGCCCGGCGGTGGGTTTCAAAACGGATGGGGCGAAGTGCTTGCGAGTTGGGAGGAACAAGCGACCATGAAACTGGGCGGTAAGGTAACGCCTGAGGGTATGCGGATTACGGTGGGTCAGGATATTGCGATGACACACAATTACGAAAGTGGAGAAAATGTCGATAAGGACGGGCAAACTAAGAAGATTTCGATCCGGGCAACAAACATGTTCCGCAAAGAGAACGGGCAGTGGAAAATGATCGGACATCACACGGATTTACTGCCCTATCTCGAGAAAAATACCGCGGACCAATAGGGCTCAAGTCCTTCCAGAAGATCTAGTGCCATTTCTAACCCTAGAGGGCTGCTATTTACGCCGGAGGACGTTAGGAATGAGATTTTTCTTTTTGAATGAGTTTAAAAGCTTTATTCATGGCATCAAAGCGATCTAAAAAAGGAATGCCTTCTTCCCTCATCTTCGTCATTAAGATTTCGTGATATTTTGTTCTGATGGCATTGGCCTGATCTTTTGCTTGATACTCCTGTTCGGGGATTTCCTGTTCCAGTTTGACCAAATCCGCGTAAATTTGAGCGATTTCAATCAGGGTCATAACTCTCCATTCGCGATTCGTAGGGCGATGCGGGCCGCATGATCCCGATCTTTGAATTTAATGCCCTGGCTTTTAAGGAGGTCTATAAATTCCCAATGAAGTTCCGCCCTTTTTTTCTTCCAGAATTTGAAGTTTCCTGGGATCAGTGGTTTTCTCAATTTTTTCTATGACAGCGATATACTCTTTGGCCGCGTCATGCAAATTACGTTTCATTCAAATCTCCATTTTCACCCTATTGACTCGTCACAGATTAATTCATTCAAAATTGACAATTAAAAAAGGCGTTGTCGGGATTATACACCGGCAACGCCTTGGAATTATTGTATTTATGATTTCTCGTCGAGATGGACGTCAAACGAACCACCCAACGTCAATGCCTGCCCGCCGGTTGTTTGGCGGGGGTGCTGTTACTTGTGCGAATGAAAAAATGGCGCGCAGCTAATCGAGCTTGTTCTTTAAAATATACCCCGTCGTCCTACCGCCGCCGATCTTTTCAATAAGTCCCGCCTCGAGCAGGCGATTAAAATCCTTGCGGGCTGTTTCATCAGAACATTGTCCAAGCTTACAATACCTCTTCGTTGTCATAGCTTCCGGATGTTCAAGCAACCACTGAAGCGCTTTCGCCTGTTTTTTGTCGAGTTTGGCCCGGATCTTTTGACTTAAAAGATCACGGATGTCTTTGACCTTTTTTTCTTCTTGAATTTCGTCCCGAACGTCTTTCAGTTGCTCTGCCAGGGCCTTCAGATAATAAAGAATAAAAAACGTAGCGTCGCTGTCGTGGGCTTCGGCATTCTGGATGGCCCGGTAATATTCGCCGCGATGATGGTCAAAATAGTCTGAAGGCGCAAGAAAATTAATGAATTGATAGTCCTGCTTCATGAGATACAGATTGGATAACGCCCTGGCCGAGCGGCCGTTACCATCATCGAAAGGATGAACGTGCACAAAATAAAGATGGACGAGAGCCGCTTTGATCAGCGGATGAATTTCAGCAGCTTTGTTTACCCACTGAATATAGGAATCCATCATGGGCACGACCTCAGACGCAGGGGGCCCTTCATAGACAACTTGCCCTTGGCCATCCACCACATAAATGGGACCTTTGCGATAGGCTCCGATGGTAATGGGCCTTTCTTTATGGGTGTTTCGAACAAGGATTTTGTGGAGTTCGTAAATCATTTTATGACTAAAAGGTTTCGAACTTTGGGCGCGGATATATTCCAACGCGTCTCTGTTATTGACGATCATTTGGAGGCTTTCATCGCCATAATCTTTTCGGGAAGGTTTATTCAAATGCAGCAAGGCTATTTCCAGAGACGTTACAGCCCCTTCAATATGGCTTGAGTAATAAGCTTCTTTTTTTCGGCTTCAGCCGCCAGACGATCTAGGAATTTCTTGGGAAGCTTAAGTGACGCTAAAAACCCCCTGTTCCTTTCGATCTCGGAGATCAACTCCAGAAGTGTGGGGGGCAGGACAAACCAGAAGGATTTTCTCTTTTTATCCGGAAGTTCCAAGAGAGTTGCTTTGCGGCGCCGATCTTCTTCGGTCTCGCGCCACTTCACGGGACCGTATTTGGCTATACCTTTTTGTTTTTCGAGATAATCTTCCATAGTTTAATCGCCAACCATTCGCCAATTTACTGTCCGATCTACTGTCCGATCTGACGACTGCTCCAATAGCTCTTTCAAGGTTGCTTTTTGGCTGTGGGAGCGGAGAGGGGCATCGGCTTTGAAATGCATGAGCTCACTCAGCAGGACAAACCAATAAGTCTTGCCGGTGATCCCGTAAGAAAGTCCCTTAATCTTCCGGAGGAGGGAATGATCGCCGCAGATGTAAAAAATATCGGTGATTTTTTGTCTTTGTCCTTCCCGAAGAACACTCAAAAACGTCCGTTTTTTGAAGTGGAATTCCAGATTTCCCTCTATAGGACTACCAAGGGGGCTTGGAAAATAGGCGATGCAGACCGCTCTCATTCGACTTCGAGCTGGCCTCTAAAATCAACATCCACCGCGACGGATACGCCCGCCATCCCCCAAGTGTAGAGGGGAAAAAGGTCTATACCTCTTCCGAGTCGTAATCCATTACGCCAGCAGCGTAACGCTGATTGGACAATTGAAAAGCGTTATTACCCCTACTTTTACCCTTACTTAGGGATATTACCCTTTCTCCTCTAAACGGCTGCGGGACCGTGCCTCGCAAATATGTTTTAATATCTCAGAACGATTACCGTCTCCTCTGAAGCCAAAGAGCAAAAAAAGGATCATGAAAAACAAAGTGATCGTTTTCACGGTCCAAAAGATCTTTTTCGATTAAGCCTTGAAAGGCTCTTTGGGCCGAAGAAGCGCTCCCCAGATGAAATTGGGACAGGAATTGACTGGAAAAGACTTGTGCTTCGGGTTCCAGACTCAAGGCCACCAACAGGCTTTTTTGCTTTCGCGTAAGGCCATCTAAAATGGATTCGTAAACCTCGCCCTCGCGGTTAAGCATTCTTTCAAGGCCTTCTTCGACGTCTTTAGCCGAAATCTGTTTTTTTTCAAGACACTCGTCCCAAAGAATGTGACCAAGGAGTTGGGTGTAATAGGGGTGTCCTGCGCCTGTTTCAGCAATGACAGAAATAACGTCTGGTGATACTTTAATCTTCCCTTCGCTAAATCTTTCCTTGATATACTTTTTGACCTCAGCAATGGGAAGTCTCCCAAGAGGCAAATGCTTGCCGCTCTTGTAAAAGGGCCTGTTTGGATCTTGAAAAATTCTCCCAAACAAATGTTTTTTGCTTCCAAGGAAGATGTAGCTGACATTTCTGTGAGATTGGAAAACAGTCCGCATTTCTTTTTCAATCTCATCATCTGCGTAATTAGCAATCTCTTGAAACTCATCAAAAGCAACACAGGCGACTTTCTTTTCTTCCTGGGCCCTTTTATGAACTGCGTTCAAAAGATCGGGAAGGCTCGTTTTGAATACGTTTCTGGGAGCATAGTCAAATTCAAACTCGGCCTCTCCCTCGCCCCGGATCACAATTTTTGGAATAAGCTTCGGGAAGAGCCGCTTCACGGCCTCCAGAATTTTCTGCGTAGGTTTTCCAAGCGACTTGGAAACGGCTTTAGCATAAACTTCTATAAATTTTTCTTTGGTAATCGCCGGGTAGAGGTCTACATAGACCGTCAGGACGCCTTCTTTCCGCGCCCTCTCGAGCACATTTTTAATCAAAGAAGTCTTCCCATATCGCCGCGTTGAAAAGATGATTACGTTCTGTCCGTTTTGAATATCCTGGGCGAGCTCCTTGATTTCTTTGGCTCTGTTCCAAAAAGCCTCTCCCGAGACCTCTTCACCATAAACAAAAGGATTCTTCATGTCATCCACCCCCTTTATATTACGCAAACTGCGTAACGCACTTTGCGTAATATACCTCCTTTCTGACCGACCTTCAAATGCTTTCTTGGAGATATTTTCCATATCCAGTTACCCTCCGATTTCTATCCAAGTAGGGATTGTCAATCGATGTTTGCCGATCTATGTCATTATTGGGTAGATCGGCAAGGATCTCTAAGGGCCCATTCTTTGCCGATCTGGCATTCCAACCGGTATTGATTGGGCAAGGTTCTACACTGCTTTAAAGGATTAAGCAGAAGTGTAAAGGGTAGTGGCAAAAAAACAGCCCTGGTTGTCTAAAACAACCAAGGTTGTGAACTGGGGCTCAAAAAGTTCGAGCCCATAATGGCTCCCCGGCCAGGGCTTCCTTTCCGGGCTTCGCCCTCCAAGGACTGCTCCGCCTCTTCGAGGCGTCGCTGCGAACAAGTATCGGCCTTCGGCCGATGTTCTCGCCTACCAAGAAACAAAATTGGCAAGGCCACACAAGGTGGCCCCGCCAATTTTGGCTCCCCGAGGAACACTCAAAAACGCCCGTTTTTTGAAGTTGAATTCCTGATCTCCCTCTATAGAACTACCAAGGGAGCTTGGAAAATAGGCGATCCGGACCCGAATCGGGTGACAATTTGGCCATCGTCGAAAAAGGACTTTATTCCTGCCAATCTCGATAATTGTAAAACTTGATGGTAGGTGTAGAGGCCGCAAGGTCTACACTCCGACGCCTGCATATCCACAAACGCCCATGCGGGGAGAATTGACAACGGGAAGAAGCATTTCTTCGCCACATTCATGTTTTGCGGCACACGCACCACAATAAGAAGCGTCTTTCTCGTACCCGCATTCTGTACAAACAACTTCGGCAGTCTGGCCACAAGTAGCACACTTAAAACCGATGGGCTCATTTCGGGAAAGAATGGTGATGCCCTTCTTATTTAACCGGCCTTCTCTTTCCCAGAGAACTTTGAGATCAAGATCGGTCGTGCTGCCGAAATCATATTCGTAATGCGCTTCTAAACCCTCGGACAAAACTTCTCCAATACGGATATTCATCGTTTTGCTTTCACCGTCACCAAACAAATCGGCACCATCTGCTCCTGCTTCATAGCGCACATCTCGAATCGTAAACGCGCTCAAGTGACCGCAACATTCAAGCCACGTCTTCCGAAGGAAATTGTCAAGATCTTCAAGCTTGGCGTTGTGAGGCGTTTCAAGGAAAAGCCAATAGGCTGGATTGTAAGTGGCCCAAACTTTGAGACCATAGATCTTCGATCGCTTTGCCGCGATTTCTTTATCGATGGCCCCTTTTCTTTTTTCACAGGACTGTAAATGCTTTGTCATCGATGAAAAAACAGCCGATTCGCCACAGAAGGTGCACTTACCACGACTCTCTGGTCTTCTTCCCATAAATCACCCCCTCGCTTTGAGCGGAACTAAAGTTATTACCCCCATTTTTACCCTTACGTTGGGATATTACCCCTTCTCTTCCAAACAGCCGCTGGGCCGTGCCCAGCACAAGTGAGACGCTTCTCCTTTTGCAGCTCCCGCAATACCACTCGTATCATGTCTGGACTTACTCCAGGGCAGGCATGTCTGAGTTCTTTGGCCGTAAATTCGTCCGGAAGCCTTTCGATGGCTTGCCGAACCATCTCTCCTTTGGCGCCGCGAACTGTTTTTAAATTACCAACCCGGTCTTCAAACTCTTTATAAGCGGCAATTAAGGTTCCGAGGAAATAGTTCCACCACGGGCTAAGATCATGTCGCTCCTCATGCCAATGTTGGGAACTTTTCAAAAGAACTTCGTAATAAGTCTCTTTGCTTTCCTCGATAATACGTTCCAAACTAATATAGCGCCCTGCTTCGTAACCTGCCTGGTAAAGCAAGAGAAGTGTCAGAAGACGCCCCATCCGGCCATTTCCATCCCAAAAAGGATGGACACACTCAAAATCAAAAATAAAAGAAGCAATTAATAACAGGGGCTCTGCTTGGAATGGCGCTTCCTTAAGGAATAGATAAAAAAAGACCTCCTGATGTCGATGAAGT
>CAYJTB010000021.1:24088-35100 GCA_964372875.1 uncultured bacterium | reverse complement strand
TACGCGTCAAGTCTTCACGTATGATAGTTGGCCGAAACCGCCGAATGCGCTGACTAGTTACACGGACCCGCGAGAATAAGGAACGAGTGTGATTTCAACCTTTAAGTCCGGGAGGATTCAAACGCTTTAGCCCGAATTTCTCATCAAGAAGAAAATCGATGAGAAAACCGGGTTAGGATTTTCGGCCCAAACGAATTCTAGGCAAAATAAAAAATCCAGCTATGATACCGGACGGCTTGAAATAATTTGTATAGACTGTGATCATTTTTACCGTTAATGTGCTCACTAGTATACACGTCTGCTACCGCCTCCTAAACACTCCTTCTTCCTTTTCGGCCCACGAGGGACAGGAAAGACCACTTGGCTCAAAACCGTTTTAAATAAGGCTAAATGGTTTGATTTGCTTCGTTCCAGCGAGCTTTTGAAATTCATGTGAAATCCGGATCAGTTTCGTTTCAAGGTGGAGGGACTGGAGAAAGGATCCTGGGTGGTGGTGGATGAAATCCAAAAATGCCCGCAACTTTTAAATGAGATCCATTCTTTGATCGCCGGCCATGGGAATAAATATCAATTTGCGTTGAGCGGCTCGAGCGCCGGTAAACTCAAACGCCTCAATGCCAATCTGCTGGCAGGCCGGGTCATCAACCGAAAATTTTTTCCCCTTACAGGCGCGGAACTAAATTATCACTTCAATCCGGAAGATCTCCTCAAATATGGAACACTTCCCAATGTGTGCTCGGATACCAAAAACCGGATCGATATTCTCGAAGCCTATGTGGCCAATTATATTAAGGAAGAAATCCAGCAAGAAGCCCTTGTGCAAAACCTAGCCTCTTTCTCGAGATTTTTGGAAGTTGCATCCATCATGAACGGCCAAATTTTGAATGTTTCCAATATTTCCCGGGATGCTGCGGTCGCCCGGCCCACGGTTCAGAGGTATTTTGATACATTGGCCGATACGCTCATTGGTTATTGGCTTCCTGCTTGGCGGCGCTGTATCAAAATAAAAGAGATTTCGCATCCCAAATTTTACTTTTTCGATACCGGTGTCGTTCGTGCCATTCAGAACCGGCTAAGAGGCCCCATTGAATCTTTGGATCGGGGACCTCTCCTTGAAACTCTAGTTTTGCATGAATTGCGTTCCTGGATTAATATTTCCGGCTGCGGAGGGGAGCTATTTTACTGGAGAACTCCCAGCCAGTCCGAAATTGATTTTATTTGGGTTCGTGGCGAAAACGCGGTTGGTTTCGAAGTCAAATCGTCCTCAGTCTGGAAAAAAGAATACAGCCGAGTTCTTAATGAATTATTTCATGAAAAGCGGCTCCGCAAATGTTTTGGCATTTATCTTAGCGATACGCGTCTAAAGGATCAGGCCGTTGAGGTTTTGCCCATTAAAGAATTCATGAAAGAAATTGCGCAAGGCAAAATCTTTTGCTAACTGCTAACCGGACGGCGTCCGGTAAATTTTTTGCGTTGACAGCCAGAAAGTTTTAATTGTCAGAACGTTCATTTTTGTTATCATTTGATTGAAAATTAGCCATTAGGGTTGCGGGCGCTTCCAGCGTCCTGCAGAAAAGTCGGATAATCCATTCGAACGTATTGCTGGGTTCCTCACCCGGTAGACACGATTTGCCCTCAACTAGAAACATGCACTCATGCGGTCACATTTTGTAACCGCATCACCGGCGCAACATTATTGAGGAGGTTTTGTGTCTGAAATTGGTCCCCAACCTATCATCACCACGATAACCCTGGCGATATTTATGATGATCCTTATTTATCTGATCCTTAAGAACCGCGGAAGGTTCTGAGATTCCGGGGAATTCCCCTGTTGACTTTTAAATTGAATTTTCTCATAATAACCGCTGTTTAAACGTTTCTAACTCTTTACCTTCCAGGAACTTAGTGAGGCTTGAGCGACCAATCTAGTCGGAAAAACGGGTTACGACAAATCGGGGCGGTCACTACGATCCCAATGATTTTGGTCGCTGGACCCTTTCTCGGCTTCTGGATCGGACAGTGGTTAGATGGGCGTTTGGGAACGGATCCATGGGCAAAAGTCGTCGTATCGCTTCTAGGTTCCGCGGCGAGTTTGAAACAGGTCATTGAGATTATTCGACGTTTAATTAAGGAAGAGGATTAACGAGAATCATGTCAGCTGAAGCCGTTCATTCAGCCGTTCACACGGAGAAGGCCCAAGAAGGTCTCAAAGAACTCGCCAATTGGATTACCCTTCTCACGGAAAAAAATCATGATGCTGGATGGGCGCATTTCCTCCACCAGTGGGAAAACGTAATTTTTTCTTGGGGCATTGCACTCATTTTAATGATTGTCGCCTTGATCGGAACCCGCAAAAAAACGGATGTCCCCGGACCTTTGCAAAATTTTGTTGAAGGAACTGCAGAGGGCATTGTGACTTTTGTCACCAACGTCTTGGGCGAACGCGGCAAAAAACACGTTCCTTTTATCGGCACACTTTTTCTTTATATTGTTTCTCAAAATCTCATCGGACTTGTTCCGGGAATGAAATCCCCCACGTCAAGTCTTAACACTACCGTGGCCCTCGCAGTAACCGTTTTCTTTTATGTTCAGTGGACAGGGCTCCGGGAAAATGGAATTTTAGGGTACATCCATCATTTGATGGGGAGTCCAAACGATGTGGTGGGCTGGATCATGGTGCCGCTTAATCTCCCCCTTCATATCCTTGAAGAATTCATTAAACCCATAAGTCTCTCGCTTCGCCTTTTTGGAAATATCCTAGGTGAGGATTCTCTGATCGCGGCCTTCGTAGGGCTTGGGATCACAGCCTTTGCCTTTAGTCATTTGCCTTTTGGTTTACCCCTTCAGTTTCCGTTCATGCTTTTGTCGCTACTCACGGGAACGATTCAAGCGGTGGTGTTTTGTCTTTTGAGCACCATCTATATCTCACTCATGTCTTCTCATCATGAAGAGGGACATTAGAACAACCGTCATTGCGAGCCCCCAAGGGGCAAAGCAATCCCATTTCGAGATTGCTTCGTCGGTCTTCGGCCTCCTCGCAAAGACGCCATAGGAGGATAAAATGCCTTTTCAAACAGCACTTTCTTGGACGATGCCTTTAGCCGTTGCCATTGCCGCCTTCGGTTGCGCGCTTGGACTTTCGAAAGCAGTTTCGTCTGCGATGGAAGCCATGGGCCGCCAGCCTGAAGCCGCCGGAAAGATTCAAACCGGAATGATCATCGGTTGCGCGTTTATCGAAGCCTTAACGATTTACGCTCTTCTAACCGTTCTCATTCTGCAAGGTAGAGTCAGCTAAGATTTAAAGTCATGAGTCTTTCTCTGCAAGAAATTCTTACCCAAGCTCTGGGTTTTCTTATCCTCCTTTTTGTCTTAAGGAAGATTTTCTGGAAACCTATTCTCACGTCGCTTGAAAGCAGGCGGAGCCGGATTGAAGAAGCCTTCAAGCAGATCGAAAGCTCCAAAAAGGAAATCGAGGGCCTGAAGACCAGTTACCAGCTCCGGCTTGAGAAAATAGAAGAAGATGCCCGCTCAAAACTTCAAGCTGCGATTGATGAAGGAAGAAAGATTGCCCGCGAGATTCAAGAGAAGGCGCGCGAAGACGCCAAAGAGGTCCTGACCCATTCCAAAGAAAATTTGAGTCTTGAGATCGCCAAGGCGCGCATCGAGTTACGAAAAGAGATTGCGGAGCTTACCCTCCTCGCCTCAGAAAAACTCCTCAAAGAAAAAATGACGGACCAGAAACACAGGGAAAAAATCCTGGGAATGATCGAAGAGCTGGAGGCGAAAGCTTGATCCCATCACCTGTTTTAGGCATCGCAGGTGCCTTTCCGCCTTCGGCAAATAAACAGGTGGTGGGATGAAAGATTACCGCGCGGCTTCACGTTATGCACGGGCCTTGATCGGACTGATTAAAGATGCGTCTTTGGATCAGGCTGAAAAAGAACTCCGCGAGGCAGCGGAACTTGCCCAGAAGCACCCTGAGATTTCCCATCTCCTGGCCAATACCACGGTGTCTTTGGAAGAGAAGGAAGATTTCCTGGAAAAAATTCTTCCCCCGGGTTTTTCAATCCTCGCGGTCAATTTCCTGAAAGTCTTAGTCAAGAAAAAGAGGTTCAAAGATTTGGCTCTGATTCAGCAGTCTTTCCACCGCCTTTACGAAGAAAAAAAGGGAATCCAAAAAGTCCGCGTCCAGTCCCCCGTTTCACTCAACGCACAGGTCCAGGAAAAACTCCGGTTGGCGTTGGAAAAAAAATTAAAGCGAAAAGTCTATCTTGAGACTTCCGTCGATCCTGAAATCCTCGGCGGATTGATTCTGGATTTTGATGGAACCCGGCTTGACGGAAGCTACCGGACTTATCTCCACGAATTAAAACAGAGGTTACTCGCATGTTGAAACCCGAAGAAGTTACCGAGGCATTGCAGAAAGAAATTCAAAAATATGAAACCAAACTCCGGATGGAGTCCGTCGGCTATGTCCTTCAAGTGGGCGACGGCATTGCGCGTGTTTATGGTTTGGAAGAAGCGATGGCCGGAGAGATCGTAGAGTTTCCCGATGAAACGAAGGGCGCGATCTTTAATCTTGAAGCCGACAATGTAGGTATTGTCATCATGGGCTCCGACATCGGCATCAAAGAAGGCGATGTCGTCAAACGCACGGGAAAAATTTTACAAACGCCTGTGGGAAAAGCGCTTCTCGGCCGGGTGGTTGATCCCCTAGGCAAACCCCTCGATGGAAAAGGCCCGATTGTGAACGACAAAGTCCGGCCTATTGAAGCCCTGCCGCCGAGTGTCATTCGCCGCCAGCCGGTCAAAGAACCTCTTCAAACCGGCATGAAGGCCATCGACGCCATGATCCCCATCGGACGGGGCCAACGCGAACTTATTATTGGGGACCGTCAAACAGGGAAGACTGCGATTTTGATCGATACGATCCTCAATCAAAAAGAAACCGGGGTAAAGTGCATCTATGTGGCCATCGGACAAAAACTTTCGAGTGTCGTGGCCCTTGTTGAAACTCTTGAAAAATACGGCGCGATGGAATACACGACGGTGGTTGTAGCGTCTGCGGAAGACCCTGCGCCTCTCCAATACATTGCGCCCTATGCCGGTTGCGCGATTGGAGAAGAATACCTTTATAACGGCGGCCATGCGCTCGTGATGTACGATGATCTTTCAAAACACGCGCAGGCTTACCGCCAGCTTTCTCTTCTTCTTCAAAGACCTCCGGGACGCGAGGCCTACCCGGGAGATGTTTTTTATCTTCACTCCCGTCTTTTGGAACGAGCTGCCAAACTTCGCGAGGACCTGGGCGGCGGAACGCTTACTGCTTTGCCTGTCATTGAAACGCAGTTGGGCGATATCTCGGCCTATGTCCCCACCAATGTGATTTCCATTACCGACGGGCAAATCTATTTGGAGAATGACCTTTTTTATGCCGGCGTCAGACCCGCCATTAACGTCGGGCTTTCCGTCTCGCGCGTCGGAGGCAATGCCCAAACGAAAGCCATGAAACAGGTGGCCGGCATGCTGCGTCTGGCCCTTGCACAATACCGCGAGCTTGCGGCCTTTGCCCAGCTTTCCACGGAACTGGATAAAAGCACCAAAGAACAGCTGACACGCGGCGAGCGCATGACAGAAATTTTGAAGCAGGATATTTTAGAGCCCATGGCTTTAGCCAAACAAGTGATTGTCATCATGGCCGGCAATGACGGCTTTCTTGATGACATCCCGCTTTCCAAGGTCAAGGCCTTTGAAAAAGAACTGCTTCAATATATTGAAAAGAAATACGCATCCATCGAACATGACATCACGAGTAAAAAAGCCTTGGACGACACTTTGAAAGCTAAATTAAAACAAGCCATTCAACAATTCAAAGAGGAATTCAAAAATAAAAATTAATTATGTCTTCCGTCGCATCCTTAAGACAAATCCGCAGCCGTATCCGCAGCGTCGAAAATACAAAAAAAATCACACGCGCCATGGAAATGGTGGCGGCGGCTAAATTAAGACGCTTTCAGGATTTTCTTGACTCCGCCGAGCCTTACACCGAACGTTTAAGGGCAGTTTTGGATGGTCTGATGGAAGAACTCCCGGAAGGTTACCATCACCCTTTTCTTCAAAGCCCTGTCGTAAGTGAAGAAACAGGGGGAAAGAAAAAAATCGCCTTCGTTCTTTTTACCTCTGACACCGGACTTTGCGGCACTTACAACTCGGATCTTGAAGGGCGCGCACGAACATGGATCCAAGAAAAGACGGATTGCGACATTTCTCTTGTGTTCGTAGGAAAGCATGGGGCCAATTTCTTTCAAAAGGAGAAAGCCCGCACCTTGGCCTCCTTAGGCGATCTCCGGGTGAGTCGTGTCGATGAAATCTTAGAGGAATTAACCAAAATCCTGGCGGCGGCTTTTACCGGTTCCCGGGCCGATGAGGTTCATCTTCTTTACATGGAGATGGAAAGTCTGTCCCGCTATCACGCCCGTCACATAACGCTCCTTCCTTTTTCCCGGAAAGAAAAGACGGAAGAAAAAAAATCTACGGTCCCTTATTTGATTGAGCCGGATCCCACGGCCGTCCTTAACCGGCTGATTCCGATGGTCTTCCGGGCCCAGCTTCGTTTTATTTTTTATCATGCTCTCTTGACGGAGCAAATCGCCCGGATGGCTGCCATGCGCCAGGCGACCCAGAACGCTAAAGAAATGATCGATGAACTGACGCTCTTGCGTAACAAGGCGCGCCAGGCCTCGATCACCAAAGAAATTATTGAGATTGTCAGCGGGTCACGCGCACTCAAACTCAAATAGCGTATGGCGGATAGCCTATGGCTTATAGATGAAATCAAATAGCGAAAAACGAAAAGCGAAAAATGCAAAACCAAAATTCAAAATTTAAAGTTGATCTTAAAGAGCGATCTTATCGCACTTCCATAGAAATCATTCAATTGATTGATACCCTCCCCAAGGATCCCTCGACGCAAATTATCGCAAACCAGCTCCTAAGATCCGCCACTTCAACCGGTGCCAACATTATTGAAGCCCAGGCGAGTAGTTCGAAACGGGACTTTACGAATTTCTTTACTTATTCGCTCAAATCTGCAAACGAGAGTCGATACTGGCTAGGTTTGCTCCGAGACGCCAAAGGAATTGATGGACAAAAAATGGATTGGCTTTCGCAGGAAACAAAGGAGTTGGCTAATATCTTGGGTTCGAGTATTTTGACTTTAAAAGGAAAACGTTCATTTTGAATTTTAAATTTTGGTTTTTAGCTTTTCATTTTACGTTTTACGCTTAAAGGAGAACTTATGGGAACAGGAAAAATTATCCAAGTCATCGGACCGACCGTTGATGCCCAGTTTACACCGAACGATCTTCCGCCGATTTATAACGCGCTTCTTATCGAAATGCCGGAGCAGAATCAAACGCTTACGTTAGAAGTTGCCCAGCATATCGGCGACAACACCGTGCGGGCGATTGCCCTAGCTTCTACCGAGGGCCTCAGACGAGGGATGAAGGTAACGGATACAGGCGCCCCCATCAGTGTCCCGGTGGGCGACCAAACGCTCGGAAGAATTTTCAATATCCTAGGAGAGCCGATTGATGAAAAAGGGCCCGCCAAAGATCCTAAAAAGAAATGGCCCATTCATCGTAAGCCGCCTCGATTTGACGAAGTGCTTCCTGTCACGACGATTCTAGAAACAGGAATCAAAGTCATTGATCTCCTCGCCCCCTATCCGAAGGGCGGAAAAGTGGGTCTTTTCGGCGGTGCCGGTGTGGGAAAAACGGTGATCGTGATGGAACTGATCCACAACATCGCTACTCAACACGGCGGCGTTTCGGTCTTCACCGGCGTGGGTGAGCGGACCCGTGAAGGAAATGACCTTTGGCTTGAACTCAATGAATCAGGGGTCGTGAAAAAAACGGCGCTTGTCTTTGGTCAGATGAATGAGCCGCCCGGTTCAAGACTCCGCGTGGCTTTGTCAGGACTCACGATGGCGGAATATTTCCGGGACGAAATGCATCAGGACGTCCTTCTTTTCGTTGACAATATCTTCCGTTTTGTGCAAGCCGGTTCTGAGGTGTCGGCCCTTTTGGGACGCATGCCCTCAGCTGTGGGCTATCAACCCAATCTCTCCACTGAAATGGCGCAGCTACAGGAAAGAATTGCCTCCACCAAAGCCGGTTCCATCACTTCCGTTCAAGCGATTTACGTCCCGGCAGACGACCTCACGGACCCCGCACCCGCCACAACCTTTGCTCACTTAGACGGTGTGACGGTGCTTTCGCGTCAGATTGCAGAACTTGGAATTTATCCGGCGGTCGACCCCCTTGCCTCTACTTCCCGGATGCTTGATCCCCGGATTGTGGGTAAAGAGCACTACGAAGTTGCGCGTGAAATCCAAAGGATTTTGCAGCGTTACAAAGACCTTCGCGATATTATTGCGATTCTTGGTATCAACGAACTTTCAGCGGAAGACCGGCTCATGGTCATGCGGGCCCGCAAGATTGAAAAATTTCTCTCGCAGCCTTTCTCGGTGGCAGAGGCCTTCACGGGACGCAAAGGAAAATACGTGAAGCTCCAAGACACCATCAAGAGCTTCAAACGGGTGGTCTCAGGCGAGCTCGATCAAGTCCCCGAACAGGCGTTCTACATGATGGGCACGGTGGGCGAAGTGCTGGAGGCTGCAGAAAAATTGGCGGCATGAAGACCTATCACTTTGAAATCCTCACTCCCCGGGGCCGGCCCTTTGCTGAAAATGTAGTTCATGCCCTGATTCCTGCTGAAGATGGTTTTGTGGGAGTCCTTGCTAACCATACGCCGTATCTCACCTCCTCACCCGGCGGCAAGCTTGAGGTGAGGCTTGATTCCGGTGAGACGAAACCTTTCGAAGTGGGCCCCGGTTTTTTTCAGTTCATCAAAAACGAAGCCTTTTTTCTTACCCAGTCTGTTCAACTCCCGTCTCTTTAAATGGAGACCTTTCTTTTTTATCCCTTCGCTTTCTTCGCTGTCTTAGGCGCGCTTGGGGTCATCCTCTTAAAAAAACCGGTGCAGGCGCTGCTCTCACTCATGGTCACCATGTTTTCCTTGGCCGCATTGTTCCTTCTCCTGCAAGCGCATTTTGTGGCGATGGTGCACCTTATTGTCTACGCCGGAGCGGTCCTGGTTTTATTTCTTTTTGTGATCATGCTCTTAGGCCTGGGTGCTGTAGAGCCGTCTTTTGGAGAGACGTTCCGGAAGGCCTATCTGGGCGTCGCTCTTTTTGTTCCTTTGGCCTTTCTTGCGGTTCTCCTTTTCCTGGCCTCCACATTCCCTAAAACGACGCTTCAACCCGCTGAAGGCTCTCCTGAAAATTTTGGAACGCTTCTTTTTACCCGTTACCTCCTTCCCTTTGAACTGGTTTCTTTTCTTCTCCTCATTGGGGTTTTTGCGGCTGTTGCACTTGCCGCACCCAAACACGGCGAGAAAACTCAATGACTCTGGCCCCTTATTTCATTCTAAGCGCCATTCTTTTTACGATCGGGCTGATCGGGCTGTTGACCCGGCGCAACCTTCTTCTCATTCTTCTTTCCATCGAAATTCTTCTGAACGCCGGCAATTTATCTTTTATTGCGGCCAGTGCCCAGTGGGGTGAACTGACAGGCCAAGTCTTTGCCTTTTTTGGCATGACGATCGCCGCTGCAGAAGTGACGGTGGGTCTCGCCCTTGCCATCCTTCTTTTCCGCAACACCGGCTCCGTCGACACCAAAGAAATCGAATGGTTAAAAGGCTAGCCGTCTTGAGTACCATTTCCGGAAGTGCCAGGTTCAATAGTCATTGTACTCATTTAGACCCGGCACTTCCGGAAATGGTACCGATGTACGGTTCCGTCAACACCCAGGAAATCGAGTGGCTTAAAGGGTAAATGGCAACGCTCAGCTGGCTTATCCTCTGGATCCCTTTTTTTTCTGCGGGTTTGATTTTTTTCTTTTTTCTCCGCCAGCCTAAAATTGCGGGCTGGGTCGCAACCGCCGGAATCTTTCTTTCTTTTCTTTTTTCCCTCATTCTTCTCATCCGCTACGGTGTCCCCGGAAAAGCGTTTGAATCTTCCATCAACTGGCTTGTCCTGCCGTCCGCCAATGTAGAATTTGGTATCTTGATCGACGGCCTGTCGCTTCTCATGCTCCTTATCGTGACGGGCATCGGGAGCCTCATCTTCTTTTACTCCCAGGAGTACATGCACCACGACGCCGGGTATGCGCGCTATTTTGCCTGTCTTTCCCTTTTCACCTTCTCGATGCTGGGAATTGTGCTGTCGAACAATCTCGTTCAGATTTTTATCTTTTGGGAACTGGTGGGACTCAGTTCTTATCTTTTGATTGGCCACTGGTTTGAAAAGCCCGAGGCGAGTGATGCAGGCAAAAAGGCTTTTCTTGCCACGCGTATCGGTGATGTCGGTTTTTTGTTGGGTATCCTGCTTCTTTTTGGCTGGCTTGTTTCAGGCGGAACAGGAACTTTTAATTTTATTGCGCTGGAACAACTTCTTGAGGGAATTCACCAGGCAGGAAGCGGTGAAGCGATTCAAATTCTAACGTGGGCCGGACTTTTGATCTTTCTTGGCGTGGTCGGAAAATCCGCTCAATTTCCGCTGCATGTCTGGCTGCCTGATGCCATGGAAGGCCCGACCCCCGTCAGCGCCCTCATTCACGCTGCCACCATGGTGGCGGCCGGAGTTTTTCTTTTGGCCCGTCTTTTTTTTCTCTTTTCCATCAGTCCTGTGGTGCTGACCGTCATTCTCATAACCGGTACTGTCACTGCATTCTTCGCGGCCACCATTGCCCTTGTTCAAAATGATATTAAAAGGATCCTCGCCTACTCCACGCTGAGCCAATTGGGTTACATGGTTGCGGCGCTAGGGCTCGGCAATCCCGGGGCCGGGATGTTTCATTTAGGAACCCACGCTTTTTTTAAGGCCCTCCTTTTCCTAGGCGCAGGAAGCATGATCCGCATGTTACACACTCAAGATATTTGGAAGATGTCCG